>CAZWCZ010000017.1:0-41728 GCA_964632165.1 uncultured Lachnospiraceae bacterium
GAAGTTGTACATTCTTAAATGATCAAATGTGTACATTTATATATTAGCATTTATATTCTTGGCATCAAGTATACACAGGACATTGACTATGACAAAAGAGTTATCCGTGTGATGTACAGAGAAGATAATGATAATCTTGCCAGAGCCAAAAATGCAGAATACCGCAGGGCAAAGATAAGTGTAGAAACAAATGATGTTCTAATGTACTATCTGGCAGAGAACAGAGAGTTTTTAAAGGATGGAGAGTATCTGTTTATCAATCTTACAGGAGAAAATGCCGGAGAGCCGGAAAACGTAAACACGGTATATGCAATGTTGCGCAGGCTGGAAGATAAGACAGGGATAAAGGCAACACCGCATATGCTCCGTCATTATTTTGCAAATGAAAGACGTAAGAACGGATGGGATTTGGCACTTATTTCTAAGGCATTGGGACATAAGCATATCAGTACAACAGAGTCCTATCTGAATATTGATGCGGATGAGTTGAGTCAGGCAACAGATGAATTTTACAGTAAAAACAAGTCACTATTTATGGTGGAGAAATTGATATAAAGGGGGTGTGACTGATGGCTGCTTTAAGCATATTGCAGTTTGACATGACTGCCCGGATACAAGAGCTTGATGCACAGCTTAATGCGTGTGTCAATGTGCAGGGCAGACAGAGGGCGGCTGTCAGAGAGTTCCTTTTACAGCAGGGTATCTATTCCGTTGAGGATATAACGGATGATGATAAAGCAGATTTCAGGGAATATCTGAATCTGAAGGACGGACTTAGTGATGTGCAGAAAGTGAAGTATGCATCCAGTCTGGAAACAATACAGCTATCCTATTATGCACCGTTTCATGAAGATTTCTTAAAAGAATTGGAAGACGGAAAGAAAGCGGATGCACTTATTAGGAAAGCGGAAACATACCTTTTGTCACATGGGATTTTTTCCACGGAAGAAATTACTTATGAGGTAAGGGCAGCATATGAGCAGTATTTATATGGCTCGATTAAGGAGTCGAAGGTAAGGGAATATGTAAAAACACTGGATATTATGAAACTGGCGGCAATCCGCAGGGAATGTGAGAAAGCCCCATTCAAGGAAAGAAAATTAAGATATAACGGTGGAAAAATATTTCTTTTGTATCATCCGAACTATGAGCTTGCCAACAGTTTCTATTATGTCAGAAATAAGGAAGAACTGCTTTTTGATTTTTCATTATCTGCAAAGGATAATGTAAAGTATCAGATATTCTTTATGTTGAATTTTGTATTAGAGAATGAAAAGGATTGGAAACAACGCAGAGAACGCTTTATAGTTCCGCTAAAGCTGTTATATGAGTTTTGTATAGAACAGGGTATAGAGGATTTGGAAAAGCTAGAAGAAAGAGAAATCAATCTGTTTCGTGACAAGCTCAAAGCCTTAGAGGTTGATAAGGACGATATTTATATACAGATAGTGGATAACATCAGAAAATTTCTCTTTTTAAGGGCAAAGAAAACAAACTGGGAAGCAAATGTATGGTATATGGAGCGTTTTAATCTGCAAAGTGACCGTATGAATCCGGCTAATCCGGTTGTGCGTATTCCTTTTATGCAGGTGCATGATAGGGAAAATCGCAGATACTTCCAATTATATTTACAGTATATGATAGGTGTTACGTCATTATCCATCAGCAATATCCGATTTCAGTATTACCGGGTATCAGAGTTTTTGGAATATTGTGATATGAAAGAATTATCGGTGCTGACAGTAACGGCACAGGATATGGATGCTTATTTTAAGCACATTGATACGGATATTATGCCGGATACCTTTAATGGTAAAGTGGCTGATATTTATAAATTTTATAACTTCATGGTGGTTAAGGGCTACATGGGAAAAGTTCCGTATAATATAGAATATTATCTGAAAAACGTAGTGCCGATACATCATGACAGGGCTTTACCGGAAGATATGGTTAGTAAGATGCTTGCTAATTTGCATCTGTTCCCGGAACATCTAAGGCTTATGTATCTGCATTTATGGTGTCTGGGATTACGGGTAAATGAAGTCTGTACCATAAAAGGGGATGCCTATTATGAAATGAATGGGGACACATGGATAAGACTGTATCAAAATAAGATGAAGGCAGAAAAGACAGTACCCATTCCCTCAACACTTTATGAGCTGATGAGAGCCTATATTCAGAAGATGGATATTAGACCGGATGCTTATGTATTTCAGAATAAGAATGGCGGTGCTTACAAAGTCGGCACATTCGTAAAAAAGATGAAAGAGAAGTGTGTTGAGCTTGGCATCAGTTGCGGAGATTATATTTTCCGTTCCCATGATTACCGGCATACGATAAGTACAAAAATGTATGGTCAGGGTACATCTTTACAGGCTATTCGTGATTTCTTAGGGCATAAGTCAGAGGAAATGACAAAACAGTATGTAGATTATTTGCCGGAAAAAATTGATAAGGCAAATGAAGAATATTTCAGTAATGAAGCAAACAGTATTGCAAAAGCAGTACAGAAGGGAGGCAGTAATGGAAATGAAGATTAAGTTTTGTGATTTGCCATGTTATGAAAAGGCAGATACGACAGAAGGCACGTTAGCGTATTCAGTCAGAAATAATTGTTATCATATGGATAAACTGCCAACCAGCGGATTGCAGAAAGAATTTTATTCATTTGTAATGCACAGGGCAGAGGTAATCTCGGTTCTTAGCATGAGGTCAGATTTGGCACAGTACAATGTGGTGTGCCGGTTTCTGTCAGAAAAGTATGTAGAGCTTCAAAGCCTTATGGATGTTCCATTGGATGATCTGGTAAGGGATATGAAGAAATGGCTGATGAAAAACGGAAAGCCTCTCACAACAAGAAAGGTTTGTAAGCGGACAGGCAGGGATGAACAGCAGGAAAATGTAAATATCAGGTATCTTAAAAAGGTATATGGTTTCCTTATGCCGGAAGACAACAGACCGGAAAGGGAAAAGGATATTTGGAGACTGGATGGCTTGGGACTGGATTTGATAGATAATCCCATCTTGGGTACAGCAACACTCAACTTTGAAAAAATTATTCAGGACACTATAAAGCAGGAAGTTAAGGATGCAGCTTATATGGAGTTGCAGACAAGGGCGGTAGGTACGGTACAGGCAGAGCTTGTGGCAATAAACCGTTTTAGCTCTTATCTGGCTGAAAATTTTGTGAAAGTTAAATCCCTAGCTGATGTGAACCGGGATATGGTAGAAAGCTATCTTATCTATCTGAATACGGAAGCTACAGAAAGAAAATCATACCGTGCAGATGTTTTTCATCTGAAGGCGGTCATGGATTTGGTAGGAAGGATGATAGAAAGACCGGAGCTGTGTAATCTGTTTTTGCTATCAGATATACCAAAGCAGGCAGAAAAACTGTATAAGTCCTATTCGGATGCAGAGCTTACAAGATTGAATAGTGCAATCGTAGAAGCGGATGTGCAGGTTGCAAGGGCATTGATATTACATCAGATGCTTGGTACACGGATTTCAGATACGCTTACATTATTGCAGGATTGTGTATATGAAAAAGACGGAAAGCTGATGGTCAGGATATATCAGGTTAAAAGCCGTAGGTCATATCGTAAGACCATCAATGAGGAAATACACTCACTTATCCGGGCATCAATCGAATATACGAAGGAACATTCCCCGGACAGTCAGTATGTGTTTGCTCATGATAAATATGCAGACCGTCCAATGTCATATGCAAAGATACAATATCAGCTCATGGCACTTATCAATGAAAAAGATTTAAGGGATGATAAAGGGGAGCTGTTTGGTGTGGGTACGCATCTGTTCCGGCACACATATGGCAGGAAATTAACGGAAATGCACGTTGATGATACAACAATAGCAAAACTGTTAGGACACGCAAATAATTCCTCTGTAAAATATTATAGGAAAATGTCAAATACACAGCTTGCGGATGAAACAAAAGAAATGCGTAACAGCATGGATGAAATACTACAAAACTTGATAAAGGGGTGGTAATCGTGACTAAGTATGACAGAATGGTTGCCACAAACCGGGCAACAAGTGATGCAAAGGTAGCAAAGGCAAAAGAAGAAATTGCTAAAATGGTATCTGAAAATGTTCAGGTAACAGTTGGAGAATTGGTAAAACGAACCGGATTATCCAGAGGGTTCTTTTATAAAAATGAGGAAGTAAATCGGGCATTGGAAAATGCCAGAGATTTACAGGATGGGAAAGCCTTGACCAGACCTCAAAAAATAATTCTTGATAAAGCAATGGATAAGCAGTTGCAGATTTTACAGCAACAGATTGAAAAACTCAAAAGTGAGAACAACAACTTATCTAAGAAGAATCAAGATTTACAAAAGGCACTTAACAAAAAGGATTTGAACTTCATCAAAAATCTATAAAATTCTGTTATTCAGTTCTAAAGTTCATACAGTATATACAGTGTGTATGGTGTTACAACCATTGAAATCACTGCATTTGAAATCCCATAGTAAATATATTGGTGGTTTTGATCGGGCTTGTACTGATATTTAAAACGCAGATCACAAATCTTGTGACGGAGGCATTTTCTAAGCTTTCGGGGGATGCCGGGAAGATCATAAGATAGGAGCGTGGATAGGAGAAGAAGAGTGAAAAGGAAAGGGAGCATTACTGTATTTCTTGCACTTGTTCTGATACTTTTGTTTTCTTTTGTGCTGACGACACTGGAAGCGGCAAGGATTGCAGGAGGAAAGGCGTATGTGCAGATGGTTTCTGCCATGGCAGGAGATTCTGTGAAAGCAGGATATTATTATCCGATGTTTGAACGGTATGGGTTGTTCGGCATACCGGCATCCGATGAGAACGGGTATGCGTCAGAATCTTTTCCGGAGGGAAAAATAGAGAGATATGTTACGTATATGCTGAATGGGTTGGAGGGAGGTCTCTTCGTGTTCGACTTGCCGCAGATAAGGATACTGGATAAAAAAACAATGCTCTCTGACGGAGCAGAAAGTTTTTTGGAACAACTCAGGGAACAGGCGGCACTTGAAATTACGGAAAAAGGACTTTTCGGATGGATCAAAGAAGCGGGGATTCAGGATGCAGTGCAGGCGGGAGAACTTTATCAGAAACAGGAAACGGTAATGGAAGAAACAACAGCCATTACACAGGATCTGCTGAAATTAATGGAACTGACTGACGGTATCCGGACGGGCGAAAATGGACTTTACTTTGATAAAAATGGGAAATTACAGGTGAATCAGCATTTTTTAAAGCAGATACTTCCGCTTTCACAAGAGGAATTTGAAGAAAAATATGAAAATCAAGAAATTTTTAATGCAGTAAAGGAACATCTGGATTCGCCTAAGAAGCGTGCGGAGGAATTGGCTGCTTTGCTGGGAGAAATAAAGGAGCAAAGTGCAGAACTTTCGGTTTTGAAAGTGGAATTGGAAGAGTACCGGGAGAGACAAAAGGAATTGATGGAACTTCTGGGACAGGAGATGACAAAAGAACAGAAAGAAAAGCTGGAAGCAGAGCAGGAGATATTGGTACGGAAACAAAAAGAGGCAATCGGATTACGGGATGAGAAAACAGAATGGATGGACATCGCACAAATGGACGCGATGGAACAGTATGAGAACTTAAAAGGACTGTTGGAAGGGGTGTTTCTGCTGTATGACGATGCATTGGAACTTGTCGAGAGACTGGAGAGAAAGCAGAAAGCAGCGAGCCTTTCCATAGCTGCCTATGAAATTTTTCTGAAAGGGAAAGAGGCGGAAATTTCTGCTGAACTGTATGCTGTATTTGAAGGGGAACTTCAGAACATGAAGCTTTATGCCGGAATGGAAGAAGCAGGGTATCATACCGGAACAATGAAAAAGACGTTACAAGAAAACAAGGGACTTCTTTCAAAACTTTGTCTTCCGGAGTATGGAGAAAAAAAACTGGAGGAACTTATTGAGGCGGTGCAGAGAATTTCAGAAGATATGTGTGAGTATGCAGCGGATGGTCTGTGGTTTTCTTATGGAACGGTTGCCGTTACGGACGAAACAGGAAAAAGTGCTGCAGAACAGCTTTCAAAAATAATAAGCGAAGGTGTTTTGGAATTTGTCGGGCTATCGGAGGAGGAACTGTCAGAGAGGGAGTGGTCCGGGACAGAACTGCCTTCTGCCGGGCTGGCAAAGGAATCGGCAGCGGAAAATCTTTTGGATTGTTTTAAAGAACTTTCCCTGCTGTTCGAGGAAAAAGATATTCTCGGAATTTTAGAGGAAGGCCTGGAAAGTTCATGGAATCTCCTTGCTCTGGAATGGTATGCCAGAACGGCATTTGGATGCCATGGGAGAGAACTTGCAAACACAAAGGCTTTGTACGAAAGGGAGTATCTGCTGTTCGGAAAACAAAGTGATATGGAAAATCTTTGTCTGGCGGTGTTGTATCTTACCGCACTGCGGATGATGTTTTCCATGGTGACGATATTGAAAGATCCGGCAAAAATGCAGGCAATAGAGACGCTTGCGGTTTCTGTTGCGGGATTTACCGGAGTTCCGCTGCTGCTGTCTGCGGTAAAATATACGGTTCTTTTGCTCTGGTCAGTGGAAGAAGCACTGATTGAAACAACGGCATTGCTTTCCGGGAAACGGATCCCGGTATTCAGTGGTGAAGGACGGCTTTCGCTGCAGGAGGTGTTTACTTTTTCAAAAACAACCGTAAAAAAGAAAGCAGACGGAATTCAGGAAACGGGAGGAATGAAATATGAGGATTATCTGACAGTTTTGTCGCTGTTGCAGAGCATAGAAAAGAAGGCTTACCGCAGTATGGATCTGATACAGGAAACGATGCGTTTCCTGTATGATGATGCTTTTCGGATGCGTAATATGGTGACCGGATTTACGGCGGAGGTAAGGGTGTCGTTGGTTCAAAAGATAAGAACCGGGATCTGGGATGTGCAGGGATACCGGCTTTGTGCAGAGTGTACGGAAAAATATTAAAATTGGAAAGGAGGTGCGTTCCGGTGCCTGTTCTTGTTCGCAGCGTAATGCTGTCGCGTTCTGAAGTTACTTCTGATTTCTCTAATAATAGAAACTATTTCAACACAAAAAAGATCATCTCTCCCAAAAAGATTCTTTCTCAAAAAAGGCAGAACAAGAGCAGGTACCGGAGGGCATCTCTGACAGTGGAAGCAGCGTTGGGGATTCCGATTTTTGTGTTTGCAATGATTGCTCTATGGCAGTATTTTCTTTTGGTGCTTGTACAGATGTCAGTGTGCTCTCAAGTGGCTGAAGTGACAATGCAGACAGCAGGAATCGGATATTTCAGCAGAGTTTCCGGACAGGAGGAAATTACAGAATGGTTGTATGAACCAATGCTGCTTCAGAAACTTCTGAAAGAAGAAAAAATAGAACGTTTGAAAATTTCTTCCGATAAGGAAGAAGATGTGATACAGATAGAGGTCTCTTATGCTTTTCGTATAGAAACGGGAATTTTTCCGGTAGCGGAAATCCCGATCGTGCAGAAATTCTGTTTCCTTCCCTATGTCGGGGTGGGAGGAGAAACACAGGAGGAAGAGACGAAAGATGTTGTCTATATCACAGAAAACGGGACGGTTTATCATGAAACCAGAAGCTGTACTTATTTGGAGATAAGAGTAGAAGCCGTTTCTTTGAACGAAGCAGAGGGGAAAAGAAATTCCGGGGGAGAAAAATATTCCGCATGTGAGCGGTGCGGAAAAGAAGAATCCTCCGTGTCGGGAAAAGTATATATTTCAACGTCCGGAAACAGGTATCATAGCCGGCTGGACTGCCCTTCGCTAAAACGTGTGATAAAAGAAGTAAAACGTGAGGCGGTATCGCTGCCTCCTTGCAGTAAATGCGGAAGGGGTGCTGAAAAATGAATCATATAATTGCAGGAGGGTTTCTGTTTGCAATGAGTTTTGCAGATATTAAGAACAGGATGGTGCCTGTAATGGCAGTCATCGGGATGGGACTTTTGCTGTTTTTGACACGGCTTGGAAACGAGATGGAAATAAAGGAACTTATGATTGCTTTGCTGCCCGGGATATTCCTTTTGCTGCTGGCGGCAGCAACAAAAGAAAGGATAGGAAAGGGGGACGGAATGGTAGTGTGCAGTCTTGGAATGGGATATGGGATCGATGATATCCTTATTATTCTTCTGGCAGCACTGTTTGCGGCAGCATTGATGGCAATCGTTTTGCTTGTACTGCGGCGTGCAGATAGAAAAACGGAACTTCCGTTTCTGCCGTTTTTGTTTTGCGGATGGGTGGTGAAGGTATGTGCTCTTTTGACTTGTTAAAAAGGAAAGAAAAAGCAAGCTATACGGTAGAAGCAGCATTGGTGTGCCCGCTATTGTGCCTGATCCTTTGCGGAACCATATATGTTACGTTTGCCTTATATGAAGAAGTGATTGATTATGGGGAACAGATCATAAAAGCTATGGAAGCGTCAGGAAAGAATCCTGAGGCAGTGCGAATCGAGAGGATGGTTTGCGGATGGATGGAAGAGGAGTGATGTAAATGCAGGCAGAGTACAGAAAAGAATGGATGGAAACATATCTTTGGGTAAAGAAAGAAACGGAAAGAGAGCAGGAGTATGTGGAGAAAATGCTGCAATACAATCCGGGAGAAGGAAGACTTCCTTTTTTGAAACAGCAGGAACAGGGGCAGGAATATTATTGCTATAAAGTGACGGGGAGAAAGGCTCTGAACGGAATCTATGCGGCAATGTCAATCGGGGAGCACCAGATTCGGAATATTTTGCGGCAGATATTTAAGATTCTTGAGAATGGAAAAGAGTACTTGCTGGAAGAGACGGATTTTGTTCTGCATCCGAATTATATTTTTGCGGTACTGCCGCAGATGAAAATGGAACTCTGTTATGTCCCGGGGTATGGGATGGCATTAAAGGAACAGCTGGAAGGGCTTTTTGAATATTTTTTGAATCGTGTGGATTATGAAGACAGAAAGGCAGTGGAACTTCTGTATGACTGTTATATGTTTTGTGTGCGGGAAGAAGGAGGCCTGAGTGAGATCATAAAGAGGATAGAAGGAGACGAAGAGGACGCGGAAAAGAAGCCGGGATATCAGGAAAAAATCAGGACCGCAGCGGAAACCGGCTTATTAAAAGAACCGAATGCGAGAAAAGAACCTGTAAGGAAGAAAGAAAGCGTGGGACAAGAAAGGAAGACGGAGGAGAATGGAGCAAAGGAAATGAAGGATACAGGTTCGAGCGGTTCGTATATATCCTGGCTGGCAGAAAAGCTGTTTCCGAGGAAGAAAGCACAGGCAGTGTTTTTGGCAGAGGCGGGAGAAAGTTATGCGGTACAAGAGAAAGAATCGGAAATCAGGCAGGAACCTACGGTATTGCTCGCATGCTCTGACAAATGGGAGAAAGCGCAACTGATCAATGAAAAAACGGGGGAAGTGATCCTGATGGAAAAATTTCCTTTTTACATAGGGAGCGAAAAAGTTTATGCGGATTTTGTTTTGAAAGAGGAGGGAGTGAGCCGAATCCATTGCTGCATTGCAAAAAAAGAAGAAGCGTACCTGCTTTCGGATCTGAATTCCACAAACGGAACTTATCTGGACGGACAGGAAGTCGTACCGGGAACGGAAAAAACTCTTTGGAACGAAGCTGTGATTAAGGTGGCCCAAAACGAATTTTCTGTGAAATTGCCTTGTCACTCTTGAGGAAAACTGATATACTTCATGGTAAAACGGATGATAAGATCGCAGATCCGGGAATCGGGAAGGGCAGCATATGGATAAGAAATATATTATGGCACTGGATCAGGGGACAACAAGTTCCAGATGCATTTTATTTGATAAAAGCGGAAAAATCTGCAGCATGGCGCAAAGAGAGTTTACACAGATCTATCCGCGATCCGGCTGGGTGGAACAGGATCCGATGGAGATATGGTCATCACAGTTAGGGGTAGCAACAGAAGCCATGGCAAAAATCGGAGCGTCGGCGGAAGATATTGCAGCTCTTGGAATCACCAACCAGAGAGAAACGACCATTGTATGGAATCGTCACACCGGTGTTCCAGTATATAATGCCATCGTATGGCAGTGCCATCGTACGGCAGATATGGTAGAGGCATTGATCCGGGATGGATTTGGGGATAAAATCCGCGAAAAGACGGGACTGGTTCCGGATGCGTACTTTTCTGCAACTAAGATTGCCTGGATCCTGGAACACGTAAAAGGGGCGAAAGAGGCTGCAAAAGCCGGAGATCTGCTGTTTGGAACAGTAGATACCTGGCTGATATGGAATCTGACCAAGGGAAAGATCCATGTTACCGACTATACGAATGCATCCCGAACGATGCTTTTTGATATCCATAATCTGTGCTGGGATGAAGAACTGTTGGAAAAACTGGAGATTCCTAAGAGCATGCTGCCGCAGGTAAAACCGTCCAGCTGCATTTACGGCAGGACGGATACCGGTCTTTTGGGAGGAGAAATCCCGATTGCGGGAGCGGCAGGTGACCAGCAGGCCGCACTGTTTGGACAGTGCTGTTTTGAAGCAGGTGATGTGAAAAATACATACGGAACCGGATGCTTTCTTCTGATGCATACAGGCAAGGAAGCAGTGAGATCGGAACATGGATTGGTTACGACGATCGCAGCAGGGGACAGTGATTCGGCAGAGTATGCACTGGAAGGAAGCGTGTTTGTTGCCGGAGCAGCGATTCAATGGCTGAGGGACGGATTGCGTATGATCAAGACTGCGTCACAGTCGCAGATGTATGCGGAAGAAGTTCCGGACACGGACGGAGTATATCTTGTCCCGGCATTTACCGGGTTGGGAGCGCCTTACTGGAATCCGTATGCCAGAGGAACTATGGTGGGACTGACCAGAGGATGTACAAAGGAACATTTTATCCGGGCGGCGCTTGAATCAATTGCTTACCAGTCCCATAGTGTGCTTCATGCGATGGAGCAGGACGCAAAAACGGAAATCCGTACGCTGAAGGTGGACGGAGGAGCCAGTGCAAATGATTTCCTGATGCAGTTTCAATCGGACATTATGGATACGGCAGTGCATCGTCCGGCCTGTATTGAGACAACGGCGCTTGGGGCGGCATATCTTGCGGGACTGGCAGTCGGATATTTTAAAGATAAAGAAGAGATCAAGGCAAACTGGCAGCTTGAGAAAGCGTTTGCTCCGGGGATGGAAGAATCCCGCAGAAAGAAACTTCTGCACGGATGGGAAAAAGCAGTGCGATGTGCACTCTGTTGGCAGGAAGAGGATGTATAACGAAATATGGAGACGGAAATTTTTGAACCCAATAAAAGATCGGTAAACGTTGGGATCATTGCAGGAACAGTGATCGTGTTTTTTGTCATGCTGTTTTGGGAAAAGAGCATAACAAAAGGGGACTTTTACGGAAATACGACCTTGTTCTTCTTAGAACACGGAGCTTTGTATGGTCCGGCGGTCAAGGACGGAGAATGGTATCGGCTCCTGACTTATCTGTTTTTGCACAGTGGAATGGAACATCTCATTAATAATATGCTGATCCTTTATTTCATTGGAAATGCCCTGGAACGATATCTGGGACGCGGAAGATTTCTGTTATTGTATCTGGCATCCGGCATTTTTGCCGCACTTGGTTCTGTCTTTTGGAATACGTCATATCCGGTGTGTATCGGAGCCTCCGGGGCGGTGTTTGGCGTTTGCGGAGGACTGGCATATCTGGTTCTGATACATCGGGGCAATCTGCAGGGACTGACTAAAAAGAGGATGCTGATTTTTTTGCTGCTCAGTGTATACGGCGGTTTCGTAACACAGGGAGTGGATAATGCGGCACATGTTGCCGGGCTGCTGTCCGGGTTTTTGCTGGCAGCAGTTCTGTACCGAAAACCAAGGGAAGACGTATTTGGCGAAAACAATGAAGAATAAGGAGGAAATAATAAAATGGAGCAGTGCATTTTTTGCAAGATCGCAAACGGAGAGATCCCGTCGGCGACGATTTATGAAGATGAAAACGTGAGGGTGATCTTGGATATTGCACCGGCAGCAAAGGGGCATGCGATCCTTTTGCTGAAAGAACATGCGGCAAATATTTTCGAACTTGATCCGGAACTTGCCGGAAAAGTGTTTTCTGTTGTGCCAAAGGTTGCAAGAGCGATTCGGGAAGAACTGGGATGTGACGGGATGAATATTTTGCAGAATAATGGTCCGGAAGCCGGACAGACGGTATTCCATCTGCATATCCACTTTATTCCGAGATGGAAAGAAGACACGGTGCAGATCAAATGGAGTACCGGAGGTTATGCGGAGAAGGAAGCAGAAGCACTTGCCTGTGCGATTGCGGCAAGAATGATGAAATAGGAGGCAGGCCGTATTTTAATCTTCTTCGATCACCTGGATTTCTAAAAAGTCAAAATCAATCCGGTCAACAAAACTGTCCTGGGAAAAACGTGCACGGTCATGTTTTTGAAAATCACGGATGGTGGAGTCGAGCCAGATTGGTTTTGACAGATCGAATTCATAACATATAGTATCTATGGCGGCAAATACTTTTCGTGTGCGGTTTAAAGAAGGATCGCCGTTTTCAACAACGATATCTTTGATCAGATGGTTTTCTTTCCAAATTTTAGCCCATAAACGAAACATAAAAGAATCCTCAGCTTTCTGTAGTAAAATAATATATCTTGTGTGTCCTGATAAAAATTCTACTATAGAACGTATCTTTTTTCAATTGAAAGAGAAAAAAATCCAGTAAACAGCGAAAAAAGTCCAGGAAAGAATTGTTAAGTTGGCTATGTTATCCACAGGAATTTTTGTGTTTTTTGTGCGAAATGTACAACTGTTATATTGACAAGCCTACGAAAATAGTGTAAATTCTAATAGTAAACTTTACTAAACAAGTAAGGTTGTCTGTGTTAAATTTATAAATTGTTCTGCAAAACGGATGCGGAACAAAAAAAGGAGGAAACATGAAGAAATTAACAAAGGCGATTCTCGCTATGCTTATGATGTCCTGCATGTTATTGACGGCATGCGGCAATGGTGGCAGTACGACGCCGACACCGACACCGGATGCCGGTTCGGAAGAAGGAACACCGACTCCTACACCAACGGAATCGGCAAAACCAAAGGAACTGGTAACAATTCGTTACGGTACTCACTGGATCAATGGTCTGGATCCGCATTATACGGATGAAGTTACAGGCGAATATGTAATGGCAGCTGACCAGAGAGAAGCAAGATATGCAGCAGAAAAGGCAATTGAAGAGGAATTAGGTGTTGTATTTGAATATGTACAGTATTCCGGCAACACAACAGAAGTTCTTCTCCAGTCTGTAATGGCAAATGATCCGGTTTGTGACATTGCTGTTATCTGGGGTGGTGCAGAAGATGATGTTCTTGCACAGAACGTACTGCAGAACCTGGCTGACTATGCTTATATTTTTGAAGATGAAGAATATTCCTGGATGTTCCTGGATGAGATCTACGGCGGAAATTACTTCCTTACAGACGTTGTACGTTTCAGCCAGAGATGGCCGCTTGTTTATAATGTAGACCTGATTGAAGAAGCAGGTCTTGAAAATCCGAGCGTTCTTTTTGAAAAGGGCGAATGGACATGGACAGCGTTTGAAGAAATGTTAAAGGCACTGGATGCATTCTATGCAAACGATGATTCCATCAGTGCATATCTGACTGACCACCGTTTTGCTGCTCTTTCTGCAGTATACGCAGCAGGTGGTGCTATTTATGGCAGTGACGGTCTTTCTGTAGCAACAGATGCTACTAAGAAAGGCGTAAGCTATATTAAGGAACTGATCGACGCAGGCCTTCTCACAGAGAAGGGTGTTGAAATGGGAAGCGACGGAGAACCGGACTGGACAGCTAACTGTGAAGTATTCCGTACAGGCGGTACCTGCTTTACAGACCATGCAGACTGGCTGATCGGCTGGTCCGGAAGTACAAGAGCTGAAGCGGGCGAATCCATCGGTATCGTTCCTTGGCCAAGACCGGACGACATGGATCTGGACGACGAAAACTACAGACAGGTTATCACTCTGGGTGACTCTGTTGCAGTATTAAAGGGTGTAGATGCTGAAACAACAGAACTTGCATTAAAGGCATATGCACTTTACACAAAGGTATACTATACAACACTTGCAGGCGTAGATTCCATGTCTGAGTACAAGGAAGCTTATATTGAAAAGTCTGCAGCAGAATACAGCCTTGACGTATTCCATGATGAATACGGCGATGCAATTTTGAACAGCTTTGCTTATATCACATCCAAGATGGAAAGCGGTTCTGACTACGCAGATATGCTTGGTTTCCGCGGTGATTTCGATACTCTGGTAAGCAATTCCTTATATGCAGTAGACGGAACAGCATCTTATGATGTTGCAATTGAAGCAAATCTTAACATTTTTGCTGAAACAGAAGCAGAGATGAAAGCTCTTCTTGCTTCCGGCAAGTTAAACGATACCATCGCTCCTAGCGTTTCCACATTAAAGGAGCCGGTTGCAGTTCCTGCAGGCACAAAGATGACGGATGCCATCTGGGGTGAATATCTCCAGGCAAATGACAATATCGAGGGTATTCTTGGTATTGAGAACTTTGCTCCGGAATTTAATACATCCGAAACAGACTCCAAGGTAAAGAGCTACTACGGAGAAGGCAAAGTATTTACAGAAGCAGATCTTGAGACACCTGGTTACTACTACAGAATGTTCAAGGCTTACTTCTATGACAGCTTTGGCAACAAGGGTTATAAGACAATTGATGTTTACGTATATGATCCAAACAACACAGACGCTCCGACATTAGAAGCTCATACAGAGCCGATGTTTATCAACCTTGGTACAGATGTAAACACAATTACATGGATTGGTGAAACGCCATATAACTATGCAATCAAGTCCGCAGTGGATGCTGACGGTATTGATATTTCCGGTAATGTCAGAGCAGATCTTTCTACATTAGATTCTTCTACTCAGGGTACTTATGAAGTAAAGATCACTGCAACAGACTATGTTGGAAACAGCACAAGTATAACAGTTGAAGTAATCGTTGAGTAATGACTGTTGCTGTGCAGCAGCAGTATGAACGAAGAAATGGGGTGCTCGGAATATTGTTCCGGGCATCCTATTTTCTGAAAAGATGGAAAGAGCGTTCCGAAGAGAGGAAGATTGCATGAAAAAGAAAAAAATATGGACAGCAGTTGCGGTTCTTGCAATCCTTGCTGTTATTATTGTAATTGCATTTTGGAATAACGATGATTCCTCTGGTCTGGGGGACTCGGTCGTATCGGCATCGCCATATGAGGAATCTTATATGGCTTATTTGCTTGAAAACGGCTATGACGGAGAAGGCACGCCGGTATTTGCCGATGCGGAAATTTCAATTAATTTAAGCAATTATACAACTTCACAGGAAATGGAAGCTGCTTATGCGGATGGCATACTGAGCACCGGTGAAGAAGGAAAGATAACCTGGAAATTCACAGTAGAAAAAGAAGGTTTTTATAATTTAAAGATTTCTTATGTTCCGATGGACGGAACGACTTCTGATATCCAAAGAAGAGTTTTAATTGATAATGTGCAGCTTTATGAAGGATTATCCCAGCTGGTATTGAAGCGTCAGTATCAGGATGAAGATATCCGTGTAAAGAATAACGATGAGATTCGTCCTTCTGCAATCGAAATTTTTGAACATATCACGGTTTATGCAGAAGATTATAACCGGAGAACCGGAGAACCGTTCCTGTTTTATCTGACAGCGGGGGAGCATACCCTGACGATGGAATCGGTAAAAGAACCGGTTGCTTTTACAGAACTTAAATTTGAACAAAAAGAATCATCACCTGCATATGCAGATGTTATTGATGATTTAAAGAGCAAATACTCTGTATACGACGGAGATGTTCTTTTGGGACAGGCAGAACGAAGAGAAGGGATCACGACACAGATCACAAAGAGTTCTTCGTCCATTAATATCAAAAAGAATTATTCCGATGCAAATAATATGCCGTATCATCCGTATAATATTATCTACAATACGATCGGCGGTGACAGCTTTAAGACTTCCGGTGATTATATCATCTGGGAAGTAGAAGTTCCGGAAGAAGGACTTTACCAGTTGACATTTAAGAGCCGTCAGTCGGTGAACCGGGGTGTTACTTCATATCGTCGCTTGTACATAAACGGTGAGGTCCCATACAGTGAAATGAACACGGTTGCATTTAACTACAATGCAAAGATGAAAAATCAGACGATCGCGGATGAGGACGGAACACCATATCTTTTCTATCTGAAAGAAGGAAAGAACACGATCAAGCTGGAAGTTGTAGTAGGAGAGCTTGGAGGGGTTATTACAGAAGTAGAAGAAAGCATGTATAACCTTAACCAGCTGTATTTAAGAACGATCCAGCTGACCGGGCAGTCGCCTAGCCAGTACATCGACTACGAGATCAGAGAAAAGGTAGAAGGATTTGTAGAAACTCTGGAAAGTGAGAGCGAACGCCTGATGAATGCCTGCAACGAGCTGGTTCGTATTACAGGAGAAAAGGGCGAAAACACGGCTCTTTTGGAAAAAATGGCGATCCAGGCGCAGGAACTGGCAGAAGATCCGGAAGATGTAGTGTCCCAGTTAAATCAGTGGAAGAGTAATATATCTGCACTGGGTACCTGGCTGGTAAGCATTTCAGAAATGCCGTTGGAGATTGATGCGATCATGCTGTCGGGAGAAGACGCAGAATTGCCGGAACCGAATGCGGGATTTTTCAAGAGCCTTTATTATGGAGTGTACCGCTTCTTTGCATCGTTCTTTGTAAATACAAATGAAGTGACGAGTGATTCGGAGACCGGAAACGGGAAAGAAGTACTTACCGTGTGGATGGTTTCTTCCGGTAAAGAGCAGGCACAGATTCTGCAGAATATGATCGATGAAACATTTACGCCAAACTATGATATACCGGTAAAATTACAGCTGATTCCTTTGGATGTCGTATTGCGCGCGGCGTTAACAGGAAATGGTCCGGATGTGCTGGTTGGGGTCAGTCAGGGCACTCTGGCTGATTTCGCGCAGCGTAATGCACTGGTTGACCTGAGCGAGCTGGACGGCTTTGAAGAAGAGGCATCCAGATATTATCAGAGTGCGATCGACGGTGCAAGTTATCAGGGCGGAGTATTCGGCCTTGCAGAACAGGAAACCTTTATGATGACCTTCTATCGTAAGGACATCTTAGAGGAAATCGGGGCAGAAGTTCCGCAGACATGGGACGATATTGCAGAGCTGATTCCGCTGCTGCAGAGAAATAACTATGATTTCTGTATGCCGACAACTTCTATTTATGCTTCGCTTGTATTCCAGTATGGCGGTGATTTTTACTTAGGAGAAGGTCTTGACTATGGAATCGCATCCGGACTTGCATCAGATGCGGCAATGGATGCGTTTAAGACACTGACGGATTACTTTACAACTCATAAGCTGCAGGTATCCGTAGATTTCTCAAACCGTTTCCGTACAGGAGAGATGCCGGTAGGTATTACAAGTTATACAACGTACTGTAACTTAGAGATCTTTGCTCCGGAAATCAAAGGCCTCTGGTCTTTTGCTCCGTTCCCTGGAGTAGAAAAAGAAGACGGAACCATTGATAATACTTTTGTTTCTGATACAGTACAGAGTGTTATTATGAAGAATTGTGATGACGTTGATGCTGCATGGACTTTTGTAAAGTGGTGGACCGGTACAGAAGCTCAGCTTCAGTATGCGACGACTATCGAATCTGTCATGGGTACTTCTGCAAGATATGCGGCAGCCGATAAGGCAGTACTTGCACAGCTTCCGTGGAGTGCAAACGAATATCGCCAGCTGGCAGCACAGTTGGAAAACACAAAGGGTATGCCGGCCGTACCGGGAAGTTACATGGCGAGCCGTATGGTACAGTATGCATTTGATGATGTCGTAGCAAACTCTTCAAACCCAAGAGAAACACTGTATCTCAACATTAAAACGATCGATAAAGAATTGACAAAGAAGCGTGCGGAATTTGGCATCAGCACGAGTCTGAAAGAATAGGAGGGAGAGGAAGAATATGAAAAAGCGAAAAGAGCCGTTTTCTGTTGTCTGGCGGCGTCATAAAAGTAAATATCTGATGATTCTTCCGTTTGGTGTGCTGTTCGTTTTGTTCACCGCCCTTCCGGTTGCAATGTCAATGCTTTTAAGTTTAACTTCATTTAATATGGCAGAAATGCCGAAATTTGTCGGTCTGGAAAATTATATCAACCTGATCGTACAGGATGATATTTTCCTGATCGCCGTAAAGAATACATTTGTACTTGCCCTGGTAACAGGACCGTTAAGTTATCTGATGTGTTTCCTGTTTGCCTGGCTGATCAATGAGTTGCCGCCGATCCCGCGTGCTATTTTGACCCTGGTCTTTTATGCACCGTCCATTTCCGGTAACGCATATCTGATCTGGAAGCTGATCTTTTCTTCCGACACCTATGGTTATGCAAATGCATGGCTGATGAAATTAGGATTCATTGATGAACCGATCCTCTGGTTTTCTACTGCAGATTACATTCTGCCGATCTTGATCGTCGTACAGTTGTGGCTGAGTCTTGGTGTCAGCTTCCTGTCCTTTATCGCAGGTCTTCAGACAGTAGACAAGTCTCTTTATGAAGCAGCGGCAGTAGAGGGCATTAAGAACCGTTGGCAGGAACTTTGGTATATTACCCTTCCGTCCATGAAGCCACAGCTGATGTTCGGTGCGGTAATGCAGATCACAAATTCCTTGTCTATTTCCGGTATTTCCATTGAGCTTGCCGGATTCCCGTCTGTTTCCTATGCGGGTCATACGATTTTAACGCATCTTCATGACTATGGTAACGTTCGATACGAGATGGGATATGCATGTACCATCGCCGTTGTACTGTTCTTTATCATGATGCTCTGCAACGTATTGGTACAGAAATTACTTCGTAAGCTCGGATGATGAAAATCGACATTATCCGGAAAGAAAGGAAGAGGAAAAGATGAGGAAATTATTTGGTGCCATCCGGCACTATCTCAGAATGCGAAAGATCAGAAGGCGCAACCGAAGTCTTGGTGTGGATATCGCACTGGTCATTGTACTTGGTGCTTTCGGTCTGTTCAGCTTATATCCGTTGGTTTATATCATTGTCAGTGCATTTAAGCCGATGAGTGAAGTATTCATTTTCCCGCCGAAACTGGTGGTGGAAAATCCTACATTAAATAACTTTTTTGACCTGGGTGCGATCATTGAGGGATTTGATATCCCGTTTTCACGATACGCATTTAACACTTTGCTGATCACGGGTCTTGGTACTTTCGGTACGGTTATGCTTGGCTCCATGGCAGCATTCCCGCTTGCAAAATATGAGTTCCCGGGATCCAAATTCATGTCGCAGCTGATCGTATACTCCCTGATGTTCAGTGGTTCGGTAACGGCAATCCCGAACTATTTCATCATGAGCAGTATCGGACTGATCGACACTTACTGGGCAGTTATTCTTCCGGCAGTTGGCGGAACACTCGGTCTGTACCTGATGAAGAACTTCATGGTTCAGATACCGGATGAACTGCTTGAGGCGGCAAAGATTGACGGTGCCAGCGAAATGAAGACTTTCTTCGGAACGGTCATGCCGCTTTGCAAGCCGGCATGGATCACTTTGATCATCCTGTCGTTCCAGAGCATGTGGGGAACAACCGGCGGAACATTCATTTATTCGGAAGAACTGAAACCGCTCAGTTATGTTTTGTCTCAGATCGTAAGTTCCGGTATTTCAAGAACAGGTGTATCATCAGCAGTATCGCTGATCATGCTGCTTGTGCCGGTTTCCGTATTCGTTATTTCACAGAGTAATGTTATTGAAACCATGGCAACATCCGGTATGAAGGGTTAAAGGAGGGGTAATATGAAAAAGCAGATTTTAAAACGTACTGCAGCTGCCGTATTATGTTGCCTCACCGTACTTGCTTCCGGTGCGGGAGTGAGTGCATATGCTGCGGACGGAAGCAGTTATGTATATGATGGTTATATTTATGATTACTGGGGAGAGGCCCAGGAATGTCCGGCAGCATTTTCGCTGGGCGGAGTCATTGACAGTAATTCTCTGAGTTATGGTTTTGGAAGTATTGATGATGTCTGTACCAGTGAGGATGGAAGGATCTTCCTGACGGATAAATCCAACGGCCGTGTCAATGTATTTGATGCAAACGGAGAATTCATTACATCCCTTCGTGTCATCAGGGCACTGGACGGAACGATTGCGCTGAATGAAGACGGGACGCAGGTAACATTATCTGCACCAAGCGGAACATATTTCCATGATAAGAACAATGAACTTTATATTGCGGATTCCGGAAATAAGGTTGTTTACGTATTGGACGGGACCACTTATCAGCTCAAAAATAAATTCGGCCGCCCGGAAAACATGACCGGCGATACGGAATACGTTCCGTATAAGGTAACGGTAGATACGGCAGACCGTATCTATGTGATCGTACAGTCCAGCTATGAAGGTATCATTGAAATGAATGAAGACGGAAGCTTTTCCCGTTACTTCGGAACCAATGAGCCGGGCGTCAATCTGATCGAGATGTTCTGGAAGTCGTTGGCAACGGATACACAGAAGAAAAAAATGGGAAAAGTATATGCTCCGGCGTTTACTAACATCGTGGCAGATAACGAAGGCCTTGTATATGCGGTAACCAATGATTCCTCTGCGGTAGACAGCGTATTCCGACTGAATTCCAAGGGAGAAAACGTACTGCGTGAAATGGGCTGGGCAGTAGTCGGCGATCTGAATTATGAATCGGCTCCAAGCTCATTTATCGATATTGCGGTAACGGACTATGGCGTATATGCAGCGCTGGATAATACGGAAGGCCGTATTTTCCTGTATGATTACGATGGACAGATCTTAAACATCTTTGGCGGATACGGAAAAACAAAAGGACAGTTTTCCAAACCGACCTCCATTGCATGGAACGGGTACAATCTGATCGTAACAGATACCAATCTCCGTATGGCATACATTTTGACACCGACGGATTTCGGTGACGTTATGTTACGTGCCAGTGAAGAATATTATAACGGAAACTGGGATGAGGCAACGGAGCTGTTCCGTGAGTGCATCCGTTGGAACAGTAACTATGAAGTGGCTTACATCGGTATCGGAAAAAATCATCTGATGAAAGACGAATATGAAGAAGCAATGTATTATTTCAAACTGGGTAATGCAAGAAGCTACTATTCGGATGCCTATAACGGTTACCGCGGAGAACAGTTGAGAGATCATTTCTGGATCATTGCGGTATTGTTTGTAGTCGGGATCACGGCATTGATCGTATCCGAAGTCCGATATCATAAGAAAAACAAAATTTAAGGAGGGACGTACATATGAGTGCATGGGAAAAAGTAAAATATGTCAAGTATTGTGTGTTCCATCCGTTTGATGGCTTTTATGAAGCTAAAAATCGCGGAAAATGCAGTCTGCTGGCAGCAACACTGCTGATCATTCTGTACTGCATTTTGGACTGTGTGGAAGTACAATACACAGGATTTATTATGAATAATAACATGATCAGCCGGATGAACAGTGTAACGATCTTCATTTCTGCACTGACGGTCATCCTGCTGGCCATTGTCAGCAACTGGACGATCACGACGTTGTTTGAAGGAAAGGGAAAGATGAAAGACATTTATATGGTTGTCGGATATTCCCTGCTTCCAATGGTTCTGATAGATGCCGTGATCGTATTTGCAAGTAACTATGTTATTGAAGAGGAAGCTGTAATTCTGACGGCGATCCGCTGGATCGGCATTGCATGGAGTGCATTTTTGATTGTAACAGGACTTTGTACGATTCATGAATTCAGTCTGGCAAAGACGCTGGTTACGATTGTTGCAACACTGATCGCAGCGATCATCATCCTGTTCCTCATCGTTTTGTTCATTTCTTTATTGGAGCAGATGTTTTCATTTATTTACATCTTCAGTAAAGAGTTCATGCGAAGAATATAGCAGCAGGAAGGAGTTTAAGGTATGAGAAACATAAAGAAAATACTTAAGATTTTGATTGCCATTGCGATTCCTGTTGCGTTGGTTTGCCTGATCCTGTTTCTTGTAAAAGTAGCAGGAGTAGACAGTGTCCGGAGCAAGGAAACAGAACATGCATATCATGTAGTTCCGGGAGAAGAGATCGAGTACGGAAAGAAAGATGTTTTGGTAGCAGAAAGCGAGACAAAACGTCTGTACATCAATCCGGCTGATTTAAATGTTCTGATTGAAGATAAGACGACAGGAACGGTCTGGACTGCTGTTCAGCCGGATTCTTCCAAGGAGGAAGAAAAGGCATTGGTACAAATGACATATGTAGGAGAAGATAACCAGTTTGAAACCTGGGACTCTTTTACATACTGTCTGGATAACTATGTAGAAGGCGCAGAAACTCCGGCATTCCATTTATATCAGCTGGAAAACGGTGTCCGCGTTCAGCTGCATATCAGTGAAGGTGCATCCACAAGATTCTATGAATACATGCCGGAAAAAATGTCCATTTCCAATTATAACGACGTTTTCCTGGCAGGGATCGACCGCCTGGAAGAGGAAGGTACGATCACTTCTGCAGAAGCAGGCAAATACAGACGTGCAATGGCACTGGTTTATAAAAAGAGTATGGAAACGGAGTCTTATAATGTAAATTATGTAGGTTCTCCGCCAAAGAGTGCATCCAACCAGCTGATCAAACTGACACAGCTTGTCGGATATACAACAGAGATGCTTTTGCAGGATGCAGAAGATTTTAATTTCACTGTAGAATTTACAGAACCGGCCATTTTTGACATTGCGATCGATTTCATGCTGGAAGAGGACGAACTTGTTGTGAACATTCCTGCGGAAGAGATCGTAAACGGCAATGATTATTTTACACTGACAGACGTTGAAGTGCTTCCAAACTTCGGTATGGTAAGCAGAAAAGAAGTGGAAGAAGGTTATATGCTGATTCCGGACGGTGCCGGTGCGCTTGCCAGACTGAACAGCTATGATGCGAAGGTGGCAGATTATTCCAGAGGATTTTATAATAACGATTATTACACCGATTATTATTATCGTCCGGAATTTTCACAGGAGCTTATGATGCCGGTATACGGAATGTATGTACTGAGTGTTGTTGCTTCAGAAGAAGGAACGGAAACAGAGTTTGTGCCATATGGCTTTATGGCAGTGATCGAAAACGGCGCAGATGCGGCTGTTCTTGAGACAAAACTTTCTCCGGATCCTCTGACAAACAGTGACAGAAATTATAACAAGATCTATACAAAATACAATGTTTCGCAGTATGAATATGTGCCGATCTTTGGAGAATATGCAACAAATAAAGCGACATATCTTAAGATATCGCCGTTTACGGAAGAGGATTATACACTTCGCTTTTTCTTCTTCACGGGAGATGACACCACATATTATACGATGGCAAAAACCTATCAGAATTACCTTTGCAACGGGGAAATACCGGAAGTATACCAGGACAAGGCGGCTATTTTCTTAGAAACGATCGGAACGCTTTCGCTGGAAGAAAGAATTCTTGGTATTCCGTATGCAACGGAATATTCAATGACGACATATGCAGAGCTTGTACAGATACTTGAAGATCTGAACGGAAGAAATGCAAATATTGCTTATAAGGGTGCGTTTGACGGTGGTATGTACCATAAGCTTATGAATCAGGGCAAACTGGTTTCCGGTAATGGGACAAAAGCGGAACTGGATGATCTGATCGCAAAAGTGGAAGGGACAGACAATTCCATCTATCTGGAAACGGATTTTATGAAAGTGTATGAAGGCGGTAACGGATATGTAAAACAGCTGCACAGCCTTCAGGACTATTCAAATGCGGCAGTTACGATATATGGATACCGTGTAGAAACGGGAATTTTCAAGCAGCGCAGTAATTCTTACAATCTTCTGTCGCCGAAATATCTGGTGGATGCGGTAGCGGATTTTAAGAAAAATACGGACACATCTTACAATTATTATGTTAATGATCTTACGGAGCAGTATTATGCAGATTACGGCAATTCTTATATTTCTCCGTTTGAGGCACAGCGTCTTGTAGAAGAAGCTCTTCAGGTTTTGGGAGAAGGTTCGGAGCTGGCATTGGACAATCCGAGAATGGATAAGATTCAAAACGGTGCGATTGCAGTAGATGTATCAAGAGAGAGCAGTGAACTGACCATGTTCTATACGTCCATTCCGTTCCGTCAGCTTGTACTGAACGGAGTCACGGAATATACGACGACATCGGCAAATAATAACAGTGACAGAACCGGTTACTATGTAATGCAGGCACTGGAAACAGGAGCGCAGCCGAAATTTACGATCTCGTATAAGAATGTTGACGTATTAAAGGACAGCAAATATTCTTATTACTTCTCTATCCAGTATGATCTGCTGAAAGAGGAGATCAAGTCGGTTTATGATGAAGTTGAGACAGGCATGCAGCTGATCGGAACGGCAGAAATCGTAAACCACAAAATGCTGGCAAAGGATGTATTTGAAACGGAATATGCAAACGGTACCAGAGTGGTAACGAACTATACGTTTGAAACATATTCTTATGAAGGACATGATATTGCAGCAAATGATTATCTGATCCTGAAAGGAGGAAATTAAGCATGGCACGTAAAAAGATGAAATACAGAACAAAACGTAAGCTGAACGGCTTTTTATATACCCTCCCTTGGCTCATCGGATTTGTCATGTTCTTTGCAGTACCGATCGTTAAAACGATCGTCTGGTCATTCTGCAATGTTTCACCGGCAGACACCGGCGGTTATACGCTGTCCATGACAGGCGTATCCAATTATATCAGCTTATTTACGGAGCAGGTAACGACAAGCAAGCAGACATTTCTGCAGCTGTTTTCCGATGAAAATATGAACCTGTTCGTAAATGCACCGATCATCGTAATCTTCAGCCTGTTCCTTGCCATCCTGGCCAATATGAATTTTAAAGGAAGAGGATTTGTGCGTGTGATCTTTTTCCTGCCGATCATTCTTGGTCTGGATGTCATTACGGAAATGATCACGATAACGACCGGCGGAGACCTGACGGCAAGAAGCAGCGGTATTTTCAGTCAGGGTATGGCAGCCACGCTGCTGATGCAGTATACAAGTCTCAGCACGGACATTATCCTGACCGTGACAAGCTTCGTAGACAATATTTTTAATCTGATGACACAGTGTGGCGTGCAGGTACTGATCTACCTGGCAGGACTGCAGTCCATCAGCCCGAGTTTATATGAGGTAGCAAAGATCGAAGGTGCAACGACCTATGAAACATTCTGGAAAGTAACGCTTCCGATGATTGGAAATATCTCTGTTTTTGTTATCGTATACACGATCGTAGACATTTTCCTGTCTTCCCAGATTGCAGAAGAAGTTTACGCATTTGCATTTAAACAGAGTAAAATCGGGGTTGCTTCGGCATTGTCTGTAGTTTATATGTTCAATGTGCTGATCATCCTGCTTCTGGTACTGTTTATATTAAGAAAGGCGGTGAAATCGTGATGGCAAAGAAAAAGAATGTCAAAAAGGCAAAAGAAGATACACCGCAGATGCTCAAAAGAAAGGCAAAAAAGCTTGTGATCGGTATTTTCCTCGGGGCACTGATCGCCGGACTTTGTTTTACGATGATCTATCCGATCTTAAAACTGTTCCCGAACGTGTTCAGTGAACTGACAGAACTGGGAAATCCGGATGTGATCTGGATCCCGATCGAGCGTTCTACGTTAAGTTTTAAGATGGCATACCGTCTTATTATGAAGCAGGGCTTTATGACAATGGTATATTCCCTCTTATATGCGGTTTTGATCGTTGTGGTACAGGCATTTGTCAGCGCGATGGTCGGATACGCCCTTGCAAGGATTGATTTTCCGGGATCCAATATCATCTTTATGCTGGTATTGTTTGTATTCTTAGTGCCGCCGCAGGCATTGCTCTTATCCCAGTTTATCCATTTTACCAATTTTGATATCCTGGGGATCATCAAAGCACTGACCGGAAGCACGATAAAACTGATCGACAAGCCGATCACGCTGTTTATCCTGGCACTGTTCGGGTTTGGCGTAAACCAGAGCCTGTTTGTATTTATCTTCCGACAGTTTTTTAAAAACACACCAAAAGAATTAGAGGAAGCGGCACTGATCGACGGCTGCGGTTTCCATAAGACGTATTTTCATATCATGCTTCCAAACGCAAAGCCTGCAATCGCAACGGTTGCGATCCTTGGATTTGTATGGAACTACGGTGATACGTATTATACCGGATATTTCCACGCTTCCGGTCCGTATCTGAGCAATATACTGACAACAACATTCCAGTCATCGAACGAATATTTTGTTACGAATGCCTTAAAGGAATGGTATAATGTACCTGCCACTTCGAGCTCTGCTTTTGACGCGATCAAGCAGGCATCGGCATTGATCTACATGATACCGCTTCTGATCGTATACTTTATCGCACAAAAGTGGCTGGTAGAAAACATCGAAAATGCCGGTATTGTCGGATAAGACAGGGAAAGGAATATGTTAATGAGACTGAAGAAATACATGATGGGTGTATTGGTGTCAGCAGTCTGCATCCTTGGCTGTGCGTGTGCACAGCCGGGAACTGCGGAACCGACACCAACACCGACACAGGAGCCAACAATGACACCGACACCAATTGTATATTATTCCTTAATAAAAGTAGACGAAACGAAAACACACCAGACCTGGGAAAGCTTTGGCGTGAGCGGAGCCTGGTGGGCACAGTATGTAGGCGGCTGGGATCAGCCGTATAAAGATCATGAGCTGTCAACCAGAGAAGAGATCGTTCAGTACCTGTATTCCATGGAAAACGGGATCGGACTGACTTCTTATCGCTACAATCTCGGAGCAGGTTCCGTGGAGAAAGAAGACAGCGGAAATTTCTGGTACTCGGAGCGTCGTGCGGAATGTTTTGAAATATCTGCCGGAGTGTATGATTTTGAAAACAAGGACGTGAATGCCCAGTGGATGTTAAAACGTATCGTTGAAGTGACAGAGGGAGAAGTGGACATTGTCCTGTTTGCGAACAGTCCGCTCTGCCGTCTTACTACAAACGGAAAAGCGATGATGACATCCGGAAGTACCAACAATCTGCCGGAAGAAAACTATGATGATTTTGCAAAATATATGTTTGACGTGGCAGAGTATTTTATCTCGCAGGGGATACCGGTAACGGATATTTCTCCGATCAACGAGCCGCAGTGGGAGTGGGCAGACGGACAGGAAGGATGCCATTATGAGCCGCAGCAGTGTGCGGATCTTCTGCGCGTTTTTGTAGACGAGATCCAGAATAGAGATACTTTGCTGAATGCGGGAGTCAAGGTTTCGGCACCGGAAAGCGGCTGCTGGGGCGGCGATACCCAGAAATATATTAAGGCAATTATGGGAGATGACGTGTTAAGAGACTATTTTGATGTCATTGACTGTCATTCTTACTGGTCTGATCTGGCAGATAAAAAATCATTTAAAAACTGGATGAAACGCTATTATCCGGATGTAGAACTCCGTATGTCGGAGTGGTGCGAAATGGTAAACGGTTCGGATTATACGATGGATTCCGCGTTTAACATGGCAGATGTCATTATGCAGGATATCACAGAGCTGGATGTGACGGCATGGCAGTACTGGGTAGGCGTTGCAAACGGCGGATACCGGGACGGACTGATCTATGTCAGCACTTCAGCAAAGGCTTGCCGGCCTGCAAAAAGACTTTGGGTAATGGGGAACTTTTCTAAGTTCATCCGCCCGGGATTTGTCAGAGTGGATGTGAGCCAGCCGTATAAGGATATTTATAATCTCAGTACAGTGGCATTTACGGGTGTGCAGGACGGAAAAGAAGAACTGGTCATCGTAGTTTCCAATAAAGAAGAGGAAAAGACCGTTCAGATGGGGCTTGCAGACTTTTCCAAATATGTTTCTTATGAAGTATATACAACAAATGAAAACCGTGATCTGGAAATGACACAGAGCGGAACATTTGAAGAATATACGCCAATAACAATTGAAGCCGAATCTGTTGTTACGATTCGTCTGATCAGCAAGTAGGTTACGAAAGAGGGTGGAATATATGGCAACGATCCGCGATATAGCTACGAGAGCAGGGGTTTCTGCATCGACGGTATCCCGCGTATTGAACATGGACATGACATTGAGCGTTTCGGATGAAACAAGGGAAAACATTTTCTGTGTGGCGGAGGAGCTGGAATATATTCCGCGCAAAAGTAAAAAAGTAAAAGAAGCAGAGACAAAAGAACTCACTATTGTCTACTGGTATAAATCTGAGCAGGAAGTAGATGATCCGTACTACCTCTCCATTCGTCTGGCAATGGAACAAAAGGCAGAGGAGTACGGATACCGTGCTCAGGTCGTGAGTCATAACAGCCTGGATAACATTAATCCGGATACCATAGGGATCCTGGTGCTGGGACGGTTGGAAGATGATGTACTCGCAATGTTAAAAGAACAGTATGAAAACGTCATCATCATCGACAATTCCTTCGGGAAAAAAGAGTTCGATTATGTGGGATCGGATCTGGCTGCGGCGTCCATGCAGATGCTGCAGTATCTGTATGATCTGGGGCACAGAAGAATAGCGCATTTGGGAGGCCATGCGGTTACGCTGCAGGCGGGAAATGAATTTCTTGACAGCAGAGATGTGGCGTACGCAACATTCATGCGTTCAAGGGAAATATATGATGCATCCCTGATCTATACGTGCGATGGTGCATTTACGGCAAAGAATGCGTATCATCGGATGCTTGAGGTGTTAGAGCGGGGAGGAGACATACCGACCGCAATCTTTGTCAGCAATGATTCCATGGCAATCGGTGCGTATCGTGCCATCGCGGAAAAGGGGCTGAAAATACCGGAAGACATCAGTGTGGTTGGGTTTAACGACCAGGCAAATGCAAAATACATGATGCCTCCGCTTACGACAGTACGTATTAATACAAAGTATATCGGTTATGCAGCAGTAGACCTGCTGGTAGAGAGGGAGCAGCACAAGAGAGAGTATAATAAACTGGTGATGCTGCCGACGGAAGTAAAAATCAGGAGAAGCTGTGCACAGCCTCTCAGAAAACAGGGGTAGGAACATGGGTAAGTTTGAGATAAGGGAAGATTTTTATTTAAATGATAAGAAGATCAAGATCATTTCCGGCGGGATTCATTATTTCCGCGTAGTTCCGGAATATTGGAGGGATCGTCTGGAAAAGATCAAGGCATTAGGATGTAATACGATCGAAACATACGTTGCATGGAATGTGCATGAACCAAAAAAAGGAGAATTTCATTTTGAGGGGATTGCAGACTTAAAGAAGTTCATTGAACTTGCACAGGAACTGGGACTTTGGGTAATTGTACGCCCGTCGCCGTATATTTGTGCAGAGTGGGAATTCGGCGGACTTCCGGGATGGCTTGCTGCAGAAGACGGAATGCGTCTTAGAAGCTACTATGAGCCATACTTAAACCATGTACGCGATTATTATAAAGAGCTGTTTAAAATATTGACACCACTACAGATAACAAAGGGTGGTCCGATCATTATGTTCCAGGTAGAAAATGAGTATGGTTCCTATGGGGAAGACGTAGCATATCTGGAAGCAATGAAACAGATGATGTTAGATAACGGAGTGGAAGTTCCGCTGATCACTTCGGACGGTCCTTGGAGCGACCAGCTTGCCTGCGGGAAGGTAGAAGGTGTTCATCAGACGGCGAACTTCGGATCCAAGGCTCAGGAACAGTTTGCTGTGTTAAGAAAGCATGTCGGTGACAAGCCGATGATGTGTATGGAATTCTGGGTAGGCTGGTTTGATGCCTGGGGAGATCAGCATCATATCGGAGATCCGTTAGAACACGCACAGGATCTGCAGGATATTTTGGAAATGGGCCATGTAAATATTTATATGGCAGAAGGCGGAACAAACTTTGGATTTATGAACGGAGCAAACTATTACGACAGGCTGACTCCGGATGTAACATCTTATGATTATGATGCGCTTTTGACCGAGGATGGACAGATTACACCAAAGTATGAAGCATTTAAGGAAGTTATCCGCAAATTTACGGAAATTCCGGAAGTGGAATTTACAACGAAGATTGAAAGAAAAGCATATGGAAAACTGACGCCGGTTGCAAAGGCGGGATTGTTTGAAGTCCTGGATGAGATCAGCACACCGGTGGAACATCATTATCCACAGCCGATGGAAAAATTGGGACAGAATTATGGATATATCCTGTACCGTTCCGAACTTGTCAGAGATAAGACGATCGAATGGATCCGTCTGCTTGGTGCAAATGACCGTGCAAAGTTTTATCTGGACGGCAGAGAATTTCTGACACAGTATGACAGAGAACTGCTGGAAGAAAAGACTCCGGTCAACTTAAGCGGTGACCGTCTTGATATTCTTGTGGAAAATATGGGACGTGTAAACTACGGTGCCATGATGGAACATCAGAATAAGGGGATCAAGGGAGCTGTTGTTATCAACGGCCATCAGCATTACAAGTGGACACATTATCCGATCCCGTTAGAAAATGTGGATAACATTCCGTTTGATAAAGGATATACCGAAGGAAAACCGGCATTTTATAAATTCGAACTGGAAACAGAGGAAATTGGAGACACCTTCCTTGATTTTACCGGATTCGGAAAGGGATGTGTCTTTGTAAACGGCTTTAATCTCGGAAGATTCTGGGAGATCGGACCGCAGAAGCGTTTGTATATTCCGGGACCTCTTTTGAAGAAGGGCAAAAATGAGATCGTTCTTTTTGAGACGGAGGGAAAGACGGCAGAATACATCACGTTATGTGATGAACCGGGACTGGAGTAACGTATGGGAAGACGGTTTCGCATGTCTACCGCATTGGATGTAGATGATTTATTAATGGAATGCGTGCCGTATGCCATAAAGCTTGCCAATGAAAAATATCAGTTTGACCCGCCGCTTACGATTTATGAAGTGGATCGGTGGGGGAAGCTTGGAACGAGGGCAGACGCTATCTTTGAATTTTTTAATGATCCGGAATTTTTCAAAAATCAGCCGGTCAGAGAAGGAGCAAAGGAGTTTGTACGAAAGCTTTCCAAGATGACAGAGGTGTTTATCACTACTGCGGTTGCACCGCAGTTTATGAGCATACGTGCACAGAGGATTTTGGAAGAATTTCCGGAAATCCCGGCGGAACATATTTATATGGGGTCCAGAAAAGATAAGATCAATGTGGATATTCTGTTTGATGACGGGATGCACAATGTATTTAAGTCAAACGCAGCTTATCCGATCCTGCTGCGTCAGCCGTGGAATCAGAGTGCGACAGGAATGCTTGCAGTGAATAACTATGATGAATTTTTAAAACTGTTGGAAGTGATCACGTCCGGTTATTCCAGCGTGGAAGATTCTCTACAGAATCCTAAGGTTGTGGCTTTGGTCGGGCCGTCCGGCTCCGGAAAAACAAAAGTAGCGAAGATCCTTTTGGAACGCTGCGAACGAATGAGAAAACTGATCAGCTATACGACAAAAGATGCAACTGCAAAGAAAGACAATGATTGGTATCATTATGTTGACCGCACGACATTTTTCAAAATGATGGAACAGGGCAGTTTTTTTGAATCCACAATGTATGCCGGACATGGGTTTGGCTCACGCAAAGAAGAAGTGGATGCCATTATCGCGGATGGGAACATCGTTCTTGCGGCAGTGGATATTTGTGGTGCAATGTCGCTAAAGACCAATTATAAAGATGTTGTGACAATTTATATGAAGCGGGATAAAAAGGCATTGTTAAAGTCCATTCTGGACAAAAACAGTTCCAACGAAGATAAGGTAAACCGTATCGTTTCGATTGATGATGAAAAGCGAAATGAAGAAATCTGTGATTATGTAGTAGACAGTGAAGATTGTGAAGAAGCTGCAGAACGGATCCTTTCGTTATTAAATTTATCCTAAAAAAGAAGTGGGATGCAGCGTGTGCAGCATCCCGCTTTTTTCAGATAAAAGAATCTTTAATCCAATGCTTCTATCAGGGCAAGCATGAGTTTTACCGTGTGCCGTATCGCTTCCCGTTCAAAAGCAGGATAATCCATCTGGGCAGAATTGTCTGCCTTGTCAGAAATGGCACGTATGATCAGAAAAGGAAGTGCATTATTGTAAGAAGCATGAGCGATGGCAGCTCCTTCCATTTCCGCACATTTTCCTTCAAATTCTTTCACGAGAAATTCCTTTTTTTCTTTGTCTGCGATGAACTGATCACCGGTAACGATGCGGCCTTCATGCACGTGGATGTCCGGATTGACCTTTTGGCAAAGATCTTTTGCCAGAGCGCGTAAAGAAGCATCTGCCGGGAAAGCGGAGACAGGCATTCTCGGGATCATACCGAGCGGATACCCGAAAGCAGCGGCATCTACATCATGCTGCAGGGCATCGGTACAAAGCACAATGTCTCCGATGTCGATAGAAGCATCTAATGAACCGGCAATCCCGGTATTGATCACGGCATCTACAGAAAAAAGGTCGGCAAGAATCTGTGTGCAGCAGGCGGCGTTTACCTTGCCGATGCCGGAACGGACTACCGTTACCGGTTTTCCCAACAGCAGTCCGTCGTAAAATTCCATGGAAGCCTTTTGGATAACGGTAAGCTCTGTCATTTTTTCTTTTAACTGTGCAACTTCTTCTTCCATTGCACCTATGATTCCCAGTTTCATGAAATCGTCCTCCTGATCCTTAGCAGAGTATTTTGACTAAAGTATAGCATAATATCCCTTTTGCTGTAAAGGCGGAGGAACCATCAATTTCAATTGCCAAAAGGCATAAAAAGGTGTAGAATAGAAACAATAGAAAACAGGAGTAGCAGGTACAATGAAGAAGATCATTTTAACCGGAGGAGGAACTGCCGGTCATGTAACACCGAACCTTGCACTGATCCCGCATTTGAAAAATGAGGGATATGAGATCAGCTACATAGGTTCTTATAACGGAATAGAAAAAGATCTGATAGAAGCCGCAGGAATTCCCTATTACGGAATTTCTTCGGGAAAGCTGAGACGTTATTTTGACAGAAAGAATTTTTCAGACCCGTTTAAGGTTGTAAAAGGATATTGGGAAGCAGGAAAGCTGATGCGCCGGCTAAAGCCGGATATTGTATTTTCAAAAGGCGGTTTTGTATCGGTTCCTGTGGTTCTTGCAGCAAAAGCAAAAAAAATTCCGTGCATTATCCATGAGTCGGATATTACACCGGGACTTGCCAATAAGATCAGCATCCCGGCTGCAAAGAAAGTATGTGCGAATTTTCCGGAGACCATGAATTATCTGCCTGCAGAAAAAGCTGTGCTTTCCGGCACGCCGATCCGGGAGGAACTTTTCTCCGGAAACCGGATCGCAGGACTGGATTTTTGCGGATTTACGGCAAACCGGCCTGTCATCATGGTGGTCGGGGGAAGTACGGGTGCAGCGGCATTGAATGAAGCTGTCCGCAATCTGCTTCCGACTTTGTTAAAAGACTATCAGGTAGTGCATCTGTGCGGAAAAGGAAAAGCGGATCCGGCCTATGAAGGTCTGGATGGGTACCGCCAGTTTGAATATATCAGCGAAGAAATGAAAGATTTGTTTGCAGCAGCGGATCTGGTGATTTCCAGAGCAGGAGCGAATTCTATCTGTGAACTGCTTGCACTGCGCAAGCCGAATATCTTAGTGCCACTCCCGGCAGCAGCCAGTCGGGGAGACCAGATTTTGAATGCAGAATCGTTTGAACGTCAGGGATATTCGTACGTACTGCAGGAAGAGAGTCTGACCAATGACACTTTGCTGAAAGCGATACATTCCGTTATGGAACATCGTGCCGACTATACGGCAGCAATGGAAAAGAGCAGTTTAAATCATGCGATAGAGACAATTCTGGGACTGTTAAATGAGTACCGGAAGTAGCAGACAAGGAGAATCCGTATGTCTTATATGGCATTATACCGTAAATTCCGTCCGACAACATTTGAAGATGTAAAAGGACAGGACCATATTGTAACAACACTGCGTAACCAGATCAGGGCGGGGCGGATCGGGCATGCCTTTTTGTTTACGGGAACAAGGGGAACAGGAAAGACGACATCGGCCCAGATCCTGGCAAAAGCGGTGAACTGTGAACATCCGGTGGATGGGAATCCGTGCGGGGAATGTGCAATGTGCCGTTCCATAGCAGCAGGAACTTCAATGAATGTGATAGAAATCGATGCTGCTTCCAATAACGGTGTTGACAATATCCGTGAGATCATTGAAGAAGTGCGTTACTCCCCGGCAGAGGGGAAATACAAGGTTTATATCATTGATGAGGTGCATATGCTTTCGACAGGAGCTTTTAATGCCTTGCTGAAAACATTAGAAGAACCGCCGGCTTATGTTATTTTTATTTTGGCGACAACGGAAGTACACAAAATTCCGATCACGATCCTGTCGCGCTGTCAGCGCTATGATTTCAGGAGGATCACAGTAGAAGAAATCGCATTACGTCTGAAAGAACTGACAATGGCAGAACAGATTTCGGCGGAAGACCGGGCACTTCGCTATATTGCGGCGGCAGCAGACGGATCCATGCGTGATGCCATCAGCCTTTTGGATCAGTGTGTGGCATTTTATCTTGGCGAAACCCTGACCTATGACAATGTGCTGGAAGTGCTTGGAACGGTAGATGTTTCTGTATTCGGCAGACTGATGAAGAGTATCCGTGAGCAGGATGTGACAAGCTGTCTTGGGATTTTGGAGGATATCATATCAAGGGGCAGAGAACTGACACAGTTCACGGCAGATTTTACCTGGTATCTGAGAAATCTTTTGCTGGCAGGGGCGGCAGAGGAACTGATGGATACCATGGAGATACCGACGGATTACCGGGAAGAATTTCTGGCAGAAGTGAGGGCAAACAAACCGGAACAACTGGCAAGGTTTATCCGTATTTTTTCTGACCTGACAAACAGGATACGCTATGCTTCTCAGAAGAGAGTCCTGGTGGAAGTGGCTCTGATCAAACTGTGTAAACCACAGATGGAGCAGGAATATGATGCATTGCTGCACCGCGTTGCACAGCTGGAAGAAGCCATGGAGCATGGTGTGCCTGCAATGGGAAGCAGAGGACACAGAAAAGAGATCGAAGCTGCAGAACCGGACAATGGTGCAGCATCCGTGGAAGAAGAAAAAATATATGTAAAGGCGCTGCCGGAAGAGATCCGGGAGGTAGCACGTAACTGGGGACGGATCATAGAAAAGATTTCGCCGCTTGTCCGCGTGGCAGTGGGGAATGCAAAACCTTCTGTCGGTAAAGAAAATGAGCTTCTGCTTGTGTTCCATGACGAATTTGACCGCAAACTGGTGGCAGAAGAAGAACATCTGGAAGAGATCAAGGCAGTGATACGGACGCAGATACAGAAAGAGGTAGAGGTGCAGACGGTCTTTGCGGCAAATAAAAAAGAAACAGAAATTTATCCGGACATTATAAAATTGATGAAGAAAGTACCGGTTGAATTTGTAGATTAAGGAAGGAGAATAAAAGTTATGGCAAAACGTGGAGGATTTCCGGGAGGTATGCCTGGCAATATGAACAATCTGATGAAGCAGGCACAGAGGATGCAGCGTCAGATGGAGGAAAAGCAGCAGGAGCTGGAGACAAAGGAGTTTACGGCAACGGCAGGAGGCGGAGCCGTTACGGTTACGGTTTCCGGAAAGAAAGAAATCACTGCAGTAAAACTGACACCGGAAGTTGTAGATCCGGATGATATCGAAATGCTGCAGGATCTGATCGTTGCAGCAGCCAATGAGGCATTGCGTGAAATGGAAGCTGCTTCTGCGGAGGTTATGAATTCCCTGACCGGCGGTTTGGGCGGAGGCTTCCCGTTCTAATGGACTATTACAGTAATCAGATCACAAAATTAATAGAAGTGCTGTCTTCCCTTCCCGGAATCGGCGGAAAATCGGCACAGCGTCTGGCATTCCATATTATCAATATGCCGGAGGAATCCGTGCAGATACTGGCAGACTCTATTGTAAACGCACGGAAGAAAGTATGTCGCTGCAAGCAGTGCTATACATTGACGGATAATGAAATCTGTCCGATCTGTTCCAATCCGGCAAGAGACAGGCAGACGATCATGGTAGTGGAAAATCCCAGAGATCTGGCGGCATATGAAAAGACCGGAAAATACAACGGAGTTTATCATGTACTTCACGGAGCCATTTCGCCGTTGCTGAACATCACACCTGCAGACCTGACGATAAAGGAACTTCTGATCCGTCTTCAGCAGGAAGTAAAGGAAGTTATTATTGCTACAAATTCCAACATTGAAGGAGAAGCTACGGCAATGTACATCAGCAAACTTCTGAAACCTGCCGGAATCAAAGTGACCCGTATTGCAAGCGGTGTTCCGGTTGGCGGAGATTTGGAGTATATAGATGAGGTAACACTTCTTCGGGCTCTGGAGGGAAGAAAAGAACTTTAGCGGAAAAAAGGCGGTGTGGCATTTGAAGTCACACCGCTCTTTTTCGCTCAAGTTCACCAAGACAGTATAAAATGCCGGCACTGATGCGGTCAGCAAGAGAAACAACCGTGTGCAGGCGTGTGGTCTGTAAAAGAGAATGCTCTAAAAAGCCGGACAGATTAACGATTCCGGTAATATAAAGATTTCCAACACACGGAAGCTGTTTTCCTACACCGGCTCCCGGCTTTAATGTTCCCTGGGCCAAGGTATAATATCCGATATGAGCGGCCTTTCCAAGAGAAGCGTCTACTGCAATGATGTAGGGATTTGGAAACAGCGAACGGATAAGGGAAAGAATATCCTGCAGATTTTTTGCATGGACGGGTTCTTTGAGCGTCCCGTAAACGTACACTGATTTCATCGGGTGTTGCGCCAGACGGTGTCCGACGATCGGACCGAGAGAATCCCCGGTGGCACGGTCAGAACCAATACATAAAAAAATAAGAGGCTGCCGTTCGTTGCGTTCGGATACCACAAATTCATATAATTGTCTGCCGAATTCATAAGAGGAAGAATGAAGGTTGGAATTATAATACAGCATAAAAATGTCCTTTGCTCTTTTTTTAAAGTATTACCGGATTTTTTGCGGATAGTCCGTGGGAAAAAGATTTTTGAAAGACATAATCTGTCAAAATCGGCATACGTATGGTGTTACAATAAAAGAAAAAATACGGGGTGACACATGACGGAAACGATATATGAGCAAACCTATACAAAAGAACAGGAAAAGGCAGAGTTCCGAGTTCCCAATAACCGCAGGCAGATCGGACATCCGGCAGATGCAGCAACGGAAGTTTTTATTGAAGACTACGCTTATTCCTATGCAAAACAGCTTGCTGAGAAGGCTTACAGCGGATGTGCCGCAGGGGTTTTGGTAGGCAGCAGTGTAACGACAGAGAAAGGAAACAGGATTCGGATAGAAGGGATTTTAGAAGCAAAAATGCTATTATCTGATGATCTTGTCTGCTTTACGGAAGAAAGCTGGGGAGAAATTTATAAAAATATTCGGGAATATTTCCCGGGGGTCCAGATTGTCGGATGGTTTTTGGGAGGTCCCGGATTTTTACTTGAGGATGAAGAACGGCAAAAAAGGATCCATACGGATAATTTTGGAGGAGACAAAGTGCTTTTGCGGATGGATTCCATGGAACACGAAGTTACATTTCATATTTTGCGGAGCGGAAGATTGTCGGTGCTGCCGGGGCATTACATTTATTATGAAAAGAATGAGGCGATGCAAAATTATATGATGCTTACCGCACGGCAGAAAATGCCGGAACAGGAGAAAACGGCGGGGTATATAACGAAACAGGAAAAGCAGGAATTTTTTTCGGAGCAAAGACCGGCACATTTTTCGGCCAAATACGGATATTGGTACCGACTTGTCTATATGACGGGTGGGGTGCTTTCGTGTCTTGCGGTTGTTGCTGTCGGGGCACTTGCCATCCAGATAAAAGAACGAGAGCAATTAAAGAAGATATTGAATGAGCAGGAACAGGCAGTTGCATCGTTTAGTGAGGTGTATGTGGTAAAGGAAGGAGAAAGTGTGGAGAGTATCTGCCGGGAGAAATATGGTTCTGAAGAAACGGCAAATGCGATCCGCACATTGAATGGATTACAGGAAGGGGAGAATCCAAAGACCGGACAAAAAATATTGCTGCCATGAGACAAATTTTCTGCGGATGCCGGAAAGAAGAAATATAGTGATAATTTTTTAAAGATGTGGTAAGATTAAGAAAGAAATCTTTAAACAAAAGGCAGGATGATTTGGTGGAAGCAATTAGACCGATAGATAAACGGGAAGAGATCAACCGCAGAAACAGAAAAAAGAGAATGCGTATTGTGCTGATATCTGCGGTACTTGTATTTGCGGCGGTTATCGGAATCATGATCTATAGGATCCGTACAAAGGAATATGCAGGGTATCGTGTTGTGGCGGAAAGTTTTCTGTATGAGAATCTGACGGGGTATCTGGCAGCAGGAGATGTTTTTTATGCGTACGGTAACGACGGTGCAAAAGCCGTGACGGCAGACGGAAATCTGAAATGGGAGATGTCATATCATCTGGATAATCCGGCGCTTGCGTATTGCAGAGAAGTTGCCGCAGTGGCAGACATCGGAGGTAATTCTGTTTATGTAGTAGCGGAAAACGGGATCCCTTATCAATATCAGACTCTGTATCCGATCGTAAAACACGCGGTAGCACGTCAGGGAGTAACGGCGGTGTTGCTGGATAACGGGACGGAAGATTTTATTCAGTTATATGACATCAACGGAACACTTCGGGTGGACATCAATACAAAAACGAAAACAGACGGCATTCCGGTAGATATTGCGTTATCGGAAGACGGAAAGAAGCTTGTGACTCTGTATATTACATTTCAGGGAAGTGAGATTTCAAGCAAGGTCACTTTTTATAACGCAGGAGAAGTGGGCAAAAATTACATCGGAAATGTAGTGGGTCAAAAAACATTTGAGGGAAACTGCCTGGTATATGACATAGGATTTTTGAAGGAGGATTACATTTATGTTCTTTCTGAGGACGGCTTTTCAATTTATTATATGAAAGAAGTGCCGGAGCTTGTGAAAGAAGAGAAAATTACAAACCGTATTCTTGATCTGGCATTGACAGAGGATGGAATATATGTAATAGAAGAAACACCTTCCGGACAGAAACAGATGTGTTATTATCCGGCAGAAGACGGGATTGCATCCGAAATCCTGGGGCATCAGGTTTGGGGAAATGTGCCGGAGTATGAAACTTTTATGGCAACGACGGAAGAAGTGATTTTCTTCAGTCCGCAGAGTATGCAGGTGTATCGTAAAAATCAAAGCCTGAAATACCATGGGAATTTTAAGGACAGCCTCGAAGCGGTTTATCCTATTGGCGGGAACCGATATTTTCTGGTAGGAGACGGGAAAGTACAAACGATCAAACTGACAAGTAGGAAACAGAAAGAAGGAGACGGAGCATGAACTGGCTGTTGCTGATTACATTAGCGATCCTTGGGATCGGAGCAGTACTTGGATGGAGAGCAGGATTTGTGAAATCGGTATTCTCGCTTGTTTCGACGATCGCCGTGATCATAGTGACCCTTTTGCTCAGTCCTATTGTGACCGGAATGTTAAAAAGCAGTGAGACCGTGACGGACGCTGTTTATAATAAATTGGACGAACTGATCAATCTGGAATTTGTATCGGATGATGCAGGCGAAGAAAGGAATCCGGCAGAATATGTGGATGGCTTGTCGCTGCCAAAAAGCATTAAGGAAATTTTAAAGGACGAAATTGAAGAAGTGCTTGAGGGAAAAGCGGAAGAGTGGGAGGAATATACGGGTGACCAGATGAAACAGCTGGAAGCATATATTTGTGAAGTGCTCACCGGGCTGATACTTAATACGATAGGATTTGTCGTTACTCTTTTGATGACAGCAGCCGGTATGGCATTGCTTTGTTTTGTGCTGGATGTTCTGAGCAGACTTCCGGTGATCCATCAGATCAATACGTTTGCCGGAGCAGCATTCGGAATGTTGGAGAGCCTGATGCTCCTCTGGATCATTTTTGTTATACTGACAATGCTTGGCAGTACGGAATTCGGGCAAAAAGTGCTGACTCTGATCAGTGAAAATGATTTTCTGAGTCTGCTGTATGACAATAATCCGATCGCAAAACTGCTGTTTTAGATGAGAAATCTGTTGAATTTCCGTTGCCCATGGGGTATACTGGAATTGTAAGCACTTACACTTGAAATGTTATCAATATCAAAATAAAGGAGACAGAAAGATGAATGAAATTTTAACACAGTTTCAAAAACTTGGTATTATTCCGGTAGTAGTTATTAATGATGCAAAGGATGCCGTGCCGTTGGCAAAGGCTCTTTGTGAGGGCGGACTCCCTGTGGCAGAAGTTACATTCCGTACGGATGCGGCAGAAGAGGCAATACGTCTGATGGCAGAAGCATGTCCGGAAATGCTGGTAGGCGCAGGGACTGTTCTGACGACAGAACAGGTAGACCGGGCAGTGGCAGCAGGTGCCAAATTTATCGTAAGTCCGGGACTGAACCCAAAGGTAGTGAAGTATTGTCTGGATAAGAACATTCCGATCACACCGGGTACTTCGAGCCCTACAGATATTGAAGCGGCTCTGGAACTTGGTCTGGAAGTCGTAAAGTTTTTCCCGGCAGAGCAGTCCGGCGGCATTGCAAAGATCAAAGCAATGGCAGGTCCGTATACAAAGGTTAAGTTTATGCCGACCGGCGGCATAAATGCACAGAATTTAAAATCGTACCTTGATTTTCCTAAGATCATCGCATGCGGCGGAAGCTGGATGGTAAGCGGGGATCTGATCAAGGCAGGAAATTTTGATGAGATCAGGAGACTGACCAGAGAAGCCGTGAACACCATGCTTGGCTTTGAGCTGAGACATATCGGTATCAATGCAGCAAGCGAAGAAGAAGCAGAAGGCGTAGCAGGTTCTTTTGAAAAACTGTTCGGTTTTACAAAGAAGTCCGGCAGCAGTTCGGTATTCGCAGGAACTGCGGTAGAAGTTATGAAGGCACCGTACCTTGGGGAACATGGTCATATTGCCATTGGTACAAATTATATTGAACGTGCAATTTATCACATGGAACTTCAGGGATTTGAATTCGATAAGGAAACGGCAAAGTATAAAGACGGCAAGCTGATCGCTATTTATCTGAAAGGTGAGATCGGCGGCTATGCAGTTCATCTTGTACAGAAGTAATCCCGAAGCAGTACAGGATGGAATCTGAATTGTAAAAAAAACAGAGCGACAATAGAAAAAACAGATGAAAGCGGTATCGTTCATGACAGTATGACGGTACCGTTTTTGCAATAGTGTACGGGAAATGAAAAAAGAAAAGGCTATATCTTGTACTTAAATAGAAAGAAAACACAACAAATAGTCCTAGTAGAAAGAACAATTCAAAAAAATCAAAAACTTTTAAAAAAGTGGTTGACAGAAATAAGAACTCGTGCTAGAATTAGCTACGCTGTCGACGGAACGGGAAAGAAGCCGACGGGAGCACATAAGAATTGCTCAATGAAAAAGTTTTAAAACTTTTTTAAAAAAGTGCTTGACATTGAGAATTGAGTATGTTAAACTAATTA
>CAZWCZ010000018.1:0-41355 GCA_964632165.1 uncultured Lachnospiraceae bacterium
GAAACGATAAAGTGAAAAAAATGATGGAAGAAAGAAAGGAGCAAAAAATGATATTTGGGGTAGATTATTATCCGGAACACTGGGATAAAGAAGAATGGGGAAAACAGGCAGATCTGATGAAAGAGGGCGGTTTCAACACGGTCCGTATGGCAGAATTTGCCTGGAATCTGATGGAACCGGAAGAGGGTAAATATGATTTTACCTGGCTGGACGAAGCAATTGACGTATTGTCGGAAAGAGGAGTAAAGGTAATTCTTGGGACACCGACGGCGACTCCGCCTAAGTGGCTGGTCAACAAATATGACGTTCTGCAGAGAGACCGTTACGGCAGAATACGTGCATGGGGGTCAAGAAGAGCGTGCTGTGCCAACAGCAAGAAATATCAAGAACTGACGGTAAAACTGGTAACGGAAATGGCAAAGCATTATCAGGATCATCCTTCTGTTATCGGATGGCAGATTGATAACGAATTTGGATGTCATAACAGTACAAGATGCTATTGTGAGGAATGCAGGAAAGCATTTGGCAATTGGCTGAAAACAAAGTATGCCTCTGCAGATGCCATGAACCGTGCCTGGGGTACCAGATTTTGGGGGTTGGATTTCGGCTCATTTGAGGATATCATTTTACCCGGCTATAATTCCTGCGAAGGAGAGATGTATATCAATCCGGCACATAATCCGTCGCTGGAATTGGAATACCGAAGATTTGCATCAGATTCCTGGGTTACGTATCAGCAGATACAGATCGACTGCATCCGTAAGTACAGCAGGGCACCGATCACTCATAACTTTATGGGACATGCATCGGACATTGATTATTATAAACTGGGAAAAAATCTTGACTTTGTTTCTTGGGACAGCTATCCGAGAACACAGTGGGGACAGGAAGATACCGGATGGTTTGCCATGGGACATGAGATCATGTACGGAGCAAAAAATCAGAACTACATTGTGATGGAACAGCAGGCAGGCCCTTGCGGATGGGAAAAAGTCGGAATCACTCCAAGACCGGGACAGTTAAGGCTTTGGACCTACGGCTCTGTAGCACATGGAGCAGAAGGAATCGTTTATTTCCGCTTCAGGACGGCACTGTTTGGCATGGAGCAGTACTGGTACGGAGTACTGGATCATGACGGAAAACCAAGAAGACGCTTTTATGAACTTGTGGAAACGGGAAAAGAATTGCAAAAACTCGGAGAAACGGTTACCGCAGGGAAGAAAAAGCAGGAGGTTATGATCTACCGCAGCTTTGATGATGTGTGGAGTCATGAGATCAAATACCATTGCGACGGCTTTTATTATGAGGGAGAAGCCTGCAATTATTTCCGTGCGAACCAAAGACTCGGTGTGGCACCTGCAGTATCCGATCGGGATTTTGAACAATATAAGGTAGTTTACTTCCCGGGATGTAATATCGTTTCAGAAAAGCTGAAAGCAAGAATAGAGGATTATGTGAAAAACGGCGGCGTGGCAGTCATTACCTGCCGGAGCGGATTGCGGAATGAAGAAAATGTCATTTATCCGATGCCTGTACCGGGAATGTTTTATGACCTTGTCGGGGCAGAGGCAGAAGAGTTTGATGCAAAAGTAAAAGGAGTGCCGGTAAAGGGGCTGTCCGATGGAACAGCAAAAATATGGTGTGACGTTCTGACACCGAATACCGCAGAAACCATATATACCTATGACGGAGAGTATTATGCAGGACATGCTGCAGTTACAAAAAACGCATACGGAAAAGGATTTGTCTATTATATCGGATGCATCCTGGATGAATCAACATTGCAGACACTGACCCGGAAAATCTGTTCAGAACACGGAGTGTCCACCTATGATATCCCGGATAATGTAGAACGTGTGGAAAAGGGAAACTGTATTTTCTGGCTCAACCATAATGATGTTCCGGTGCAGGTACCTGCCGGAGGAATCTCTGCACTGAATGAGACAGAATTTGACGGAACACTTCCCGCATACGGAGTCGAAGTGATTCGAAAATAAGGAGGAACAATAGTTTATGGGGACATTTGAAGTAAAAGACAATTTTTATCTGAATGGAGAACCGTTTCAGATCATATCCGGTGCGGTTCATTATTTCAGGGTGTTGCCGGAATACTGGCAGGACCGTTTGGAAAAATTGAAAGCACTCGGGTGCAATACAGTGGAAACTTACATACCCTGGAATATGACGGAACCAAGAAAAGGAGAATTTTCTTTTGAAGGGAGAAATAATATCGCAAGATTTATAAAAACAGCACAGACTCTGGGACTTTGGGTCATTGTCCGCCCGTCTCCGTATATTTGTTCCGAATGGGATTTTGGCGGATTGCCGGCATGGCTTTTAGCAGAAGACGGCATGCGTTTCCGCACCTGCTACGAACCGTTTCTTGCTCATGTCAGAGAGTATTATAAAGAACTTTTTCGTGTTCTGACTCCGCTGCAGATTACACAAGGCGGACCAATCCTTTTGTTCCAGGTAGAAAATGAATACGGTTCATATGGAGACGATAAGGAATATTTGGATGCTCTTGCAAAAATGATGCTGGAAAACGGGGCGGAGGTACCGCTGTTCACTTCGGATGGTCCGTGGGGAGATATGCTTTCCTGCGGAAAGACGGAAGGAGTGCTGCAGACGGCAAATTTCGGTTCACATGCAGAGGACGGATTCTGGCAGCTGGAATGTGCCATTGGAAACCGACCGAAGATGTGCGCGGAGTTCTGGGCCGGGTGGTTTGATCATTGGGGAGAAGAACATCACAAAGAAGACCCGAAGGCACAGGCTAAGGTTTTGGAAGACATCCTGGTACGCGGACACGGCAATATTTATCCGGCACACGGCGGAACGAGCTTTGGATTTATGGCAGGGGCCAATTATGATGCAAAACTGCATCCTGATGTAACGTCGTATGATTTTGATGCGGCAATTTCTGAAGACGGCCAATTAACAGAAAAATTTCATGAGTTCAAGAAAGTGATTCAGAAATTCCGTAATGTTCCGACAGTGGAATTCAGTACTAAAATCGTGCGGAAAGCCTATGGAACACTTGAAGTTAAGGAAAAGGCGGGACTTTTTGAAGTATTGGACGACATCAGCACTCCGATTGAGAGCACATGGACGCTTCCGATGGAAAAACTGGGACAGAATTATGGGTATACGCTGTATCGAAGCGAACTTACTTATGAAAAAAATGTTGACAGGATCCGTCTGATACAGGCAAATGACCGTGCGAAGATTTATGTGGAAGAATCACATGTACTGACACTGTATGACAGAGAACTTTTAGAAGAGCATTCCTTGCAGACACCGGTAAAAGGGAAGAAAGTGGATGTTCTGATGGAAAATATGGGACGTGTCAATTACGGTCCGATGCTCCCGTATCAGAGAAAAGGGATTGACGGAGGAGTGGTAATCAACGGACATTATCATTACAGGTGGAGACATTATCCGCTTCCTTTGGATAATGTGGATAAGATCCCGTTTGAAAAAGGGTATACAGAAGGAAATCCTGCTTTTTATAAATTTATCCTTGACACCGAGAAACCGGCAGATACCTTTCTTGACTTTGGCGGGTTTGGAAAAGGTGTAGTGTTCGTAAACGGGTTCCAGCTTGGACGGTACTGGGAAAACGGACCGCAGAAACGTCTGTACCTGCCTGCACCGCTGCTTAAAAAAGGGAAAAATGAGATCATTCTGTTTGAAACAGAGGGAAAAGCCGTGAACAGCATTACACTTTATGCAGAATCAAAGTTGGAATAGTGCAATATTTGTCCATAACATGATAGGATTGTGAGAATCCATAAGAAAAAGGTTCTGTTATAATGCATATAGAAACACGAAAAAAGAACAAAAAATTTGTGCAAATATGATAAAACACCTGGTAGGAGGAGCAATGGAATATCATTTACAGATAAAAAATGGCGATGTAGGGCGGTATGTGATACTGCCGGGTGACCCAAAACGATGTGCAAAAATTGCAAAACATTTTGATGATGCCAAACTGGTTGCAGATAACAGGGAATATATTACTTATACGGGATATCTGGACGGAGAAAAGGTAAGCGTGACATCTACAGGAATCGGCGGGCCATCCGCATCCATAGCAATGGAAGAACTGGTTTCCTGCGGAGCGGATACGTTCATCCGGGTCGGCACCTGTGGCGGAATGGACATTAAAATTAAAGGTGGAGATGTAGTTGTAGCAACCGGAGCCATCCGCATGGAAGGGACAAGCAAAGAATATGCACCGATAGAATTTCCTGCGGTGGCAAATCTGGAAGTGACCAATGCACTTGTCGGTGCGTGTGAGAGCCTGGGACTGAATTATCACACAGGGGTAGTCGAATGCAAAGATTCTTTTTACGGACAGCATCAGCCGGAGAGGATGCCGGTCAGTTATGAACTGCTGAATAAATGGGAAGCATGGAAGAGAATGGGGTGCCTTGCTTCTGAAATGGAGTCAGCTGCATTGTTCATTGTAGCAAATGCCTTGAGAGTCAGGTGCGGTTCGGCTTTTCTGGTGGTAGGAAATCAGGAGAGAAAAGCACTTGGAATGGAAAATCCGATCGAACATGATACGGAAGCACCGATACGGGCTGCAGTAGAGGCTATCCGCATACTGATTCAGAAAGATAAGAAAAGAGGACGATGACAGTGAAGAAAGAAGAGATCAATATCCGTGATCCGTTTGTGCTGGTTCATGATGGAAAATATTATATGTACGGTACGAGAGGACCGGAATGCTGGGAAGAAGAATCGTTTGGACTGGATGTATATGTGTCAGAAGATTTGGAAGAATGGGAAGGTCCGAAAGAAATATTTACAAGAACACCGGATTTTCCATATACAATGAATTACTGGGCACCTGAAGTTTATAAGTACAATAATCTTTTTTTCATGTTTGTATCCTTCAAAGCACCGGATGTATGCCGAGGCACGGCTATCCTTGTCTCGGATACGCCGGACGGCACGTTCCGGATGCATTCGGATGGAATCGTTACACCGAAGGACTGGGAATGTCTGGACGGTACATTCTACATAGCAAATGACGGAACACCATATATGGTGTTCTGCCATGAATGGGTACAGACCATAGACGGAACCATGTGTGCCGTTCCGCTGACGAAAGACCTGAAGGCAGCTGCAGGAGAGCCAAGATGGCTGTTTAGGGCATCGGATTCCCATTGGATCAATAAGCCGGCAGAACAGTATGTTACGGACGGGCCGTTCCTGTACCGTATGCAGAACGGGGATCTGTATATGCTTTGGTCAGCATCAGGAGCAGGCGGTTATTCGGTAGGGCTGGTAAAATCAGACAATGGGGACATTACCGGAAATTGGTCACACGTAGAAGAACCGTTATATGCAAAAGAGGGCGGACACGGCATGATCTTTGAAACGCTCGACGGAAGAAAAATGTTATCGTTACATTCGCCGGACTGGCATTCTTATGAGCGCCCGAAGTTTTTTGAAGTGCAGGAAAAAGACAACCGTCTGGAAATTGTCTGGAAGAAAGAAAACGAATAAACCGGCATGGCAGTGCCGTTTTATAAAAAAACAGAAGTGGGTAACAAGGAGGTATTTTTATGAAAACAAGGAAACTTGTAAGTGTGCTGCTTGCACTCAGCATGGTAATATCCATGATGACGGCATGTGGCAGCAATGGGGGAAGTGAGAATTCGACGCCGACGCCGACACCAACACAGAGTGCGGAACATACGGATACAACACCGACGCCGACACCGGTACCGGAATTCTGGACCACATTAGATCCGAACATTTCCGGAGAGATCACAATCGCAGTAAAGGACGGTGACGGTCTGTATCATGAGGATATCGGTTCTGCGGATCTGAATGAGTGGGATCTGACATCGCAGGCGGTAGCACAGTTCTACGCACTGGCAAAAAAGTGGAAAGAACATTATCCAAACGTAAAGATCAATCTTTATACGATTGCCGGTGACTGGGAATCCACCGGTGTTCCGTGGGCACAGGTAATTGAAAACTTCAATCTTCAGTACGGAAAGTATCCGGATATTTTTATGACGAACGAAGTAACGAATATGATGGAAAAGGGTCTGGTTTCCGACCTTTCGATCTATAAGGATGACCCGCTTTATCAGTCCATGAATACAACAGCAATGGATATGATCAATTATTACGGAATGCAGGGCGGTCTGCCTTGGTATATCCAGCTGTATGGTATCTGGGTAAACAAGACGCTTGCAGAACAGAACAATATTGATGTTCCGGATGCAGACTGGACACTGGATGACTATACAGAGTTTATCGGTTCTGCGGATGCCAAGAATTTCTGGGGTTCCATGGACAGTCCGATGGGATTTTTGGATAATATGACGAAGGATATTGACTGGAAGTTTACACATCGTGACGGAACAGGTGCATACATTGATATTACAACGGATGCCGTAAAAGATATCTTATCTTATGTTCCGAAGTGGTCCCAGACGACCATCTGGCCTCAGTACGAAATTGGAAATGTAAGCACAGAGGTTATGGACAACGGTTGGTGGTATGATTATCACTTCTTTACAGAAAGCATGCTTCTGACACTGACAGGTTCTCCGTGGATGATGAAATATGCAACCGGAGATCCGGGAAAAGACAACACCTGCGAATTTGATTTTGATATTTATCCGCAGCCTTCGTCGGATTACGTAGGATCTCACGTTGGTATTGCGGTTGATCCGATCGTTATTTATAATTATGCATTATCTGACGGGAATTCTGAACTGAGCGAGAGCGAAAAGGCTCAGCTTGATCTGGCATATGCATTTGCAAGCTGGATGACAGCTACAACAGAAGCAATGCAGGCTATGGCAGAACAGCAGTACAATCCTTGGGGCGTATTGGAAAGTGCAGCAGCAGATTCTCTTCCAAAGGTAGGCGGAGAAGCGTTTGATGAGCAGATGGAACTTTGGTATCAGGTTCCTGGTCTGGCTCCGTATAAGGAAAAAGAAGGTTGGACAAAGTGTATCGAACTTTATAAGGACGAGCAGTTCTGGGGCATCAATAATAAGACCATGCCGGTAAAGACTACGATTGACGGTGTTGCCACAGGATGTTACTGGGAGTGGCAGAGTCTGTATTCTACCATTACGGCAAGAAGAGCTTCGGATGAATTTATTGACGAGATCAAGTCAAGACTGACCGAGTGGAATGAAACATTTAATGAGCGTTTTGCACAGGCAGACAATGCATTAAAGGAAAGCTTAAAGAGTTATTACGGATTTACGGACGCAGATTTTAATTAAGTTGTATAAGGACGCCTTCTGCTTTAAAAAGCAGAAGGCGTTTTCAAAGGAGCGGCAGCAGTGAAGAAAAAGAAAACAGGCATCATATCAGGGATAGTGGCAGCAGGGTTGCTTATCATGCTGCTGATTGTCTTCGGATCAGGAAATGAAGAGAAAGAATACAGTATAGTCTCGGAAGAAGAACGGGATGCAGCATTTGCACTGCTGAGTGATTCTCTGAATTTTCCAAAGACAAGGTATCAGGAATATTTAAAAGACTTAGAATTTGTTTATGGGTTGGGAGAATATAAGGTACAGCCGGAAAACGGTGTGAAAGATGCGGATCGGGAAAGTACAGTCGCATTGGATTATCAGGATACGGCAACGTATTATGTAAATGTGGAAAGATCAGGAGTATATAGTCTTGGCGTGGATTATCTGACCGGCGGGACAAATCTGTCGGATTATCGCTTGTCAATGACAGTCAACGGGGAACTTTATTATGAAGAAATGGCAATGATCTCGTTGCCGCTCTGGTGGCAGGATGAAACCAAAGAGTTTCCGGTAGACCGCTATGGCGATGAAACCGTGCCGGAACAGGTACGTGTGGATGAATGGAGATATCAGGACTTTTATAATACTTCTTATTATACAGCAGACCCGCTTTATATTTATCTGGAAAGCGGTGTCAATAAGATCTGCCTTGAAAATGTATCGGCAGACGGTCTGAAATTAGGGACTTTATATGTTGCAGGGGCAAAAGAGCCTTTGCCGTCTTATGCAGAGTACCGGGCGGAAAAGGATGGTACGACAGCGGAGGGATTGATTGAGATAAACAGTGTTTCTTACACAAAGAAGAATTCTTCTTCGATTCTGATGTCGTATACAAATAATCCGGCACTGGAACCGCACAATAGTGAGTATAAGGAACTGAATACACTTTCCTGGTGGAGCCCGGGATGTGAAGTGGTCTATGAATTTGAAGTAGAGCAGAGCGGTTATTATCAGCTGGCATTTCATTATAAGACAGACAAAGAAGACTTTTCTGTTTTTGAAACGATAAAGATAGACGGTGAAGTTCCGTTTGCAGAACTGAAGAATTATGCATTTGTTTCAACGGATTCCTGGAGAAATGAAGTTTTGTCGGGAAAAGGAGGAGAGCCGTTTGAAATCTGGCTGGAAAAAGGCAGTCACACGATCAGCATACGTGCAGAGCAGGAACCGGTTACATATTACTGGAGATATACGAGACTGATTTCCGAGCATGTAACACAGCTTGCTTTGGAGATCAAGAAGATCACGGGAGAAAACATAGATGAAAACCGTACGTGGCATATTACGAAATATTTGCCGGATATTGTGGATTATCTGGAAGCATATGCAACACTGATCCGGTATATCCAACAGGACGCTTCTGCATATTCGGAACACGGACGGGAGGCGGTAAAGCTGGAAGATCTGGACCGTGCATTGGAGATCATAGATAAGGTAAAAGAATATCCGGACGAAATACCGTTATATCTGGAAAATCTGACCGGTTCTAACTCGGGAAATTCCATCCTCAAGGTTGTCGGAGATTTTTCGGCAGAAATGATGACACAGCATTTTGCACTTGACCGGATTTATGTATACGGAAAGGAAGAACTCCCAAAGGAAGAAGCCGGTATTTGGGAATCGTTGAAAAACGGAGTACTCGGTCTTATCTATACGTTTACGTCAGAAAAATACAGGCAGGATACTGCGGAAGAAGGCGCCATAAATGTCTGGGTAAACCGTTCGGTAACGCAGGTTGATCTGCTGCAGAAAATGGCAGATACCGAATTTACTCCGCAAACGGGGATCAAGGTAAAGATTTCTGTTATGCCGGATGCCAGTAAGCTTGCCATGGCAACGGCAGCCAATGAAACGCCGGATATGGCACTTGGGATCGGTTCTGCATTTGAACTGACATATCGGGATGCATTGTATGACATGACACAGTTTGAAGATTTTTGGGAAGTGGCAGAATGGGTGGCTCCCGGAATGCTGGTGCCGTACATTTACAATGAAGGAATATACGGATTCCCGGAAACGACGAACTTCAGCCTGGTCATTTATCGGAAAGACATTTTTGAACAGTTGGAAATGAAAGTGCCGGATACGTGGGAAGAACTGATCGGTATCTTACCGAAACTGCAGCGCTACGGAATGAATTTTTATCATGATATTGCAACAACGAACGGCTATAAGTATTTTTCACAAACAGTACCGTTGATCTATCAGAATGGTGGAAAACTGTATTCCGAAGACGGTCTGCATACATTGATCAATCAGCCGGAAGCGGTAAAAGGGATCAAGACATTGGGAGAACTGTTCAGTATTTATTCCATGCCGACACAGGTGGCTTCTTTTATGAGCTCATTCCGCTATAATATCTGTCCGATCGGAATTGTTAATCTGGACGCATATCTGGTGATCAAAAACGGCGCGACGGAACTGGAAGGGCAGTGGGCAATGGCACCATATCTTGGGACTGAGCAGGAAGACGGAAGCATTGACCGCAGCTACATTGCCGGAGGCACGGCAGGGATCATCTTTGACGATACGGAATATGAACAGGAATGTTGGGAATTTTTAAAGTGGTGGATGAGTGCAGAGGTGCAGAGCAGTTATGCCTATTCCCTGCAGTTGACATTTGGAGAAAGTTATGTATGGCTGTCGGCAAATACACAGGCTCTTGAAAACTGTACTCTGCCGATGGAGGATAAACAGCTGATCCTTGCGCAGATGGAGTATCTGACAAACGTACCAAGAACACCGGGCGATTATATGCTGGAAAGAAGCCTGTCCAATATATGGAATGACATTGCAATTCATGGTTCTTCCGCACAGGTGGCTATTGACGAGAGGATCCAGGATATCAACCGGGAACTTTTAAAGAAAATGTCAGATATCGGATTTGTGGATACGGAAGGAAATCAGCTGAAAGAGTATACGTTCCATGATGTCAACTGGGTCATTGAGCAGATAGAAGCAAACAGAAAGGGGGAGGAACAGTGAAAAAACGTTGGACAAAAAACGGAGATCTGGTGTCATCCGTTCTGCTGCTGATGCCGTATCTGCTGCTGTTTTCGGTTTTTATTGCGATCCCCGTAGTGATTGCGATCGGTCTGTCATTTACATATTTCGATGGTGTAAATACGCCGAATTTTATAGGAGTATCGAATTACATTTCTTTGCTGACACAGGATGAAGTGTTTTTAAAATATGTAATCCCTAATACGTTTAAATATGCGCTGATCGTCGGACCGGGTGGCTGTATCCTTTCTTTTTTGCTGGCATGGCTGGTTACACAGATACAGGCAGTACCGCGAACAGTTCTGACGCTTTGCCTGTATATGCCGTCCATGGTGGGCGGACTGATGGTACAGCTGGTATGGGGAACGGTATTCAGCGGCGATCAGAACGGTATTCTGAATTCTTTCCTGATCAAATATGGATTTATTGATGTACCTATTGACTTTTTGCAGGATCCGGAGTATCTGATGACGATCATCATCATTGTTGCTTTATGGCAGTCGATGGGGATCGGATTTCTGGCAATGATTGCCGGCATTTTGAATGTAAATGAAGAACTTTATGAAGCAGCCTATGTGGACGGAATGAAAAACAGGTTCCAGGAAGTGATCTATATCACGATACCGTCCATGAAGCCGCAGATGCTGTTTGGTGCAGTTATGGCAATTGTGAATGCATTCAGTACAGGATGGCTGGGACCTGCACTTTCCGGTTCCAATCCGACGCCGGAGTATTCCGGAAATGTTATCTTAAACCACATCGAAGACTATGCATATTCCAGATATGAGATGGGATACGCGGCAGCAATCTCGGTTGTTCTGCTGCTCATGGTTGCTTTCTTTTCCAAGGTAGCCGGAGCATTGTTTTCGGAAAAGAAATAAGGAGGGCGACATGGCAAGATTAAAAGGAAAAAGAGGAAATCCGAAATACTTTTCCAGAGATCAGATCAAATTCTATCTGATTCTGATCCCAATCGCTGTAGTCATGGTACTGCCGGTTGTCTATATGTTCGGAGAAGCGTTAAAACCATTGGGAGATCTGTATGCGTTCCCACCGGTATTGTTTCCGGAGAAACCGACCTGGGCAAATTTTAAGAAGCTGTTTGAACTTTCCGGGTCGACAGGAGTCCCGATGACAAGATATTTGCTGAACTCGGTCCTGATCGCATTTGTGACGGTAGTGATCAATATCTATATCACGGTTGCCTGCGCTTATGTCCTCTCCAAAAAAGGGCAGTATAAGGTAACAAAGTGGTTTTTCAGTATCAATCAGATGGCACTGATGTTTGTGCCGGTGGCAGTCACTGTTCCAAGATATATTTTGATCGTGAAAATGGGAATGGTAGATACGTGGGCGGTACACATTTTTCCGTTGATCGCGATGCCGATCGGCATTTTCTTAATGAAGCAGTTTATTGATGATGTTCCGGATGCACTGATCGAGGCTGCTTACGTAGATGGAGCAGGAAACTTTACGGTATTAAGAAAGATCATTGTTCCAATGACAAAGCCGGCGATTGCCACTGTAGCGATCCTTACTTTCCAAAATGCATGGTCGGCAACGGAAGCTTCCAATAATTTTATTACGAGCGATGTCATGAAAACGATCTATTATTATTTGAATGCACTGCAGATCAATAATGGAGTTGCTACTAAAGGTGTGGTGGCAGCCGGTTCGATCCTTTTGTTTCTTCCGAACCTGATCATTTTTATCTGTATGCAGTCCAGGGTAATGAGTACAATGAGTCATTCGGGTATCAAATAGGAAGGAGCAGGAAGAATGAGAAAAATAATGTATAGTTTGCTGATCTGCTGCTTTCTGATCCGGTGGATGAGTCCTGTGCAGGCAGAAGCTTCTCAGACGACCACTTATACGTATACGATGGTAGACGGCAACAAAGAATTTGCCAGAACACAGGATGCCTATATTCCGGAACGTACTGTGACGGAACTTGGTCTGTCTTCTCCTGCGGATATTTTTATCGATGAAGATGACATATTATATATTGCAGATACCGGAAACAGGCGGATCGTATTATATGATACTGTAACAGATAAGAAAGTGGCGGAACTGACTTATGCAGAATTTAAGACGCCAAAAGGAGTCTGCGTAACAAAAAACGGAGACATTTATGTGGCAGACAGTTCCGCAAGTGCCGTATTTATTTTTGATCGTACGTTTGAACTGATAAAAAAGATAGAACGTCCGGATGTTCCGGCATTCGGGGATACGGCATTTGACCCGCACAAAGTGGCAGCGGATGAAAACGGAAATATTTATGTGGTTGGCGAAGGAGTATCGAATGGTATCATACAGCTTTCCGTCACAGGAGAATTTTTAGGTTTCTTTGCGGTAAACCAGACGGAACTTACGTTTCTGCAGAAGATCCAGTCCGTCTTCTTTACAAGAGAACAGATGGAAAAACTGTCGGATTTCACACCGTCGACATTTGCCAATGTAGGAATCGATTACCGTGGCATTGTGTATACCGTAACCGGTGGAAAAGCAGTAAACGCAGTAAAAAAGCATAAAACAAACGGAAGCAACATGTTTGCACAGGATGTTTATACACAGGAGGATACTACAGATGTGTGGGTAGATGATAATCTGTTCATCTATGCTTCTTCCAAAACGGGCTACATTGATGTTTATACGCCGGAAGGAGAACTGATTTTTGAATTCGGATCGAAAGAAACACTGCTGGATGTGGCAGGACTGTTCAATTCTCTGGTCAGTATTGCAGTGGATTCGGACGGATACATATGGGCTGCTGACGGAGCAAAAGGATATCTTCAGTCCTATCGGCCGACGGAATATACCAAACAGCTTTACACTGCCTTAAATCTTTACGAAAACGGTTATTATGATGAATCGTTAGAAGTGTGGAAAGAGGTTCTGGCTTTGAACCAGATGTCGGTCATTGCCCATAACGGTATTGCAAATGCCTATGCGGCGAAATATGATTTTTCCAGTGCCATGGATCATTATGAAGTGGCAGGAAATCATGAGAAATATTCGGATGCGTTCTGGGAACTGCGTAATGTATGGCTTCAGAAGTATCTGTCGTATTTTCTGATCGCAGCCGTTCTTCTTTTTGCGACAGTATATATGATAAAAAAGCTGGATAAAAAGAGACGTGTCGCAGGTTTCTTTGAAAAAACCGGAAGTAAGATCCTACGGACAAAAGGAATCCGTGATGTGGTATATGCAGGAAAGATAATGAAACATCCGCTGGACGGGTATTATGATATACGTGTCGGAAAACAGGGAACGGTGGTAGGAGCATCGGTCTGGTATCTGCTCCTGTTTGGGACATTTATGCTCTATACCATAGGCAAAGGGTTTATTTACCAGTATCAGGATGTACAGGATATGGACATGAGCTCTATTGTTATCGGATTTTTTGCCTTGTTCAGCTTATTTGTAGTCTGCAATTATCTGGTAACTTCCATCAATGACGGAGAAGGAAGTCTGAAAGAAGTATATCTTCTGACAGGGTATGCTGTTATGCCACTGACGTTGGCATTTCTTACGGTAACGGTACTTTCTTATGTTGTAACGACGAACGAAGCCTTTCTGCTGACGTTTCTTCTGATGCTCGGCGGAGGATGGTCGATCCTGCTTGTATTTTTGGGACTGCAGACGATACACAATTATTCTTTTAAAGCGACGGTTGCCTCGGTACTGCTGACGTTTCTTCTGATGGCGATCGTGGTCATTGTAGTTATGGTAGTAACCATTATGTGGGATCAGGTATGGTCGTTCTTAACTACAGTGGGAGAGGAGCTGAAACAGTATGTTCTTGGGTAAAAAGAAAAAGATTTTTATATCCTGCTGTGCGGTATTATGCACAACGGTGCTGGCATTGGCACAGGCAGCAGCGGCAAGTAGCGGCTCTTCTTCCAAAAGCAGCCGGACAGAGCAGACACAGACAGGGCAGAAAACATATATTAGTACGAACAGGGATACAAAATTGCCGGAAGAAAAGATTGACATTATCGAACAGAGTGTAGAAGATTACGAAAAGCTTTATGAAACGGATTCGGCAATCTATTATTTTCGTGATGACAGGGATGTTCTTGCCATTTACGATAAAGAGAGCGGGTATCTTTGGAAGACGGGGCTTGACAGCGGTATCGGAAAAGATTTAAAGAAGCTGGCAAAGTCTGCGGAAACGGAAGAGGAGATCGCTTATCTGGAGAAAAATCCGGTAGAGGAGAATCTGAATGAGGTATATACGAATTTTGCCAACTCTTTAGTTTCTATTGAGTATAAAAAGGATCAGCTGTCGGAAAGTTCAAAAAAGGCCTCCTCCTCTTCTTCGGAGTCTGTTTCCGTGCTTACGAAAGTGGCAGAAAATAAGTATTGTCTGTCGGTTGATTTTGCGGAAGCACAGGTGCAGTTAAATGTTTATCTGACATTTCTGGAAAAGGGTGTAACTTATGACATTCCGTTTGAGGAAATCACGGGAGAAGGAAAAAATTTTTTATGTGAACTGTATTTAACGCCGTTCCTGGGAGCAAGCGGCGGAGTAGTTACAAAGTATAACAGGGAAACCGGGAACTATGACCTGACAGAGAAAAAAGATGCTCTTTCCGGATATGCATTTATTCCGGACGGAAGCGGTGCACTGGTACGTTTTCGGGACAATTCGGTTTCTTTTCAGCCGTATGAGGGAGACGTCTACGGAGAAGATGCCTCGCAGGGGACATACTATCACATAGAAATGTCGGATGCAGTTGCATTAAAAGAGCCGGTCATGCCGGTATTTGGTGTGGCATACGGAGATGATCAGGTAGCATTTGTTGCTTATGCGGACAAGGGAGATGAATACATGACCATTTGCCTGACTCCGGAGGAAACCGTGACGTATTATACCTATGTCACGCCAAAATTCAGTTATAATACGAAATATCATCAGGTATACAATAAAGCGGGATCAGGATATTTTACTCTGATGGATGAGGCAAGGGATTTTGATATTTCGATGACATATGAGTTCCTGACAGGAGACGGAAGCGGTTCCACCGAGGCGGCCAATTACAGCGGCATGGCAAGAACGTACCGGAAACATCTGATAGAAAATGGGATACTTACGGTAAAAGACGTGGAGGAAAACAGTGATATACCGATTCGCCTTGATTTTATCATGTCAGATTCCAAAAGCAGTATCATCGGTACGGAAAATGTTGTAGTTACGACGGCAGAGGATGTGAGAAAAATCCTTCAGGATGTTATGGACGGGGGAATTGAAAATATTAATTCCGGGCTGTTTGGCTGGCAGAAAAAAGGTGTTTTCATTGCGAAACCGTATACGCAGAAATTTACGGCGAGCATCGGAACAAAATCAGAGTTTCAGAAGCTGATAAAAGATTTTCTGCAAGAGGGAGTGGATGTTTCCTTTGGACAGGACTATGTTACGATCAACAAGGTCATGTTGAATTATTACCAGAATGCGGTCAAACATCTGAGCTCCTGGTATGTATCGGAAAGCAGAGAAGATATTCTGACTTCTGCGGTCCCGACAACAGAATTTTCCTATGCGGTTCCGAAAAAAAGTGCAGAATGGATAACGAAGCAGTATAATGCAACAAAGGACTATGTTTCTTCCATGACCGTACAAGGAATCGGAAGCATTTTAACAGGAAATTGCGCATCAAAAGATGACATATTTACGGTAACAGATACGATTGCATTGTATCAGGATACACTGGCACAGATTGGAGAGGATGTTCTTCTGAACCTGACAACGCCGGGAAAATATCTGTGGCAGTATACGGATCGGTATCTGCAGGCTCCGGTCGGACATTCCCAGTACATATTTGAAACGGATGCCGTTCCGTTCCTTCAGATCGTATTGTGCGGAACGATGGAAGTGTACGGACCGTATTCCAATTTTTCTTTCTATACCAGGGAAGATCAGTTAAAGATGATCGATTATAATATTTCGCCATCGTTCATTTTGTCGCAGGAACCGTCTTATGAACTGGCAGATACCATCAGCTGTGATCTGTATTCGACGGAATATTCTTTATACGAAGGACTTGTGAAAGAAGTATACGAAACAGTAAATGAAGTGCTGAAACAGGTTTCGGGATACGAATGGACAGGAAGAACGGTGATCGAAAACGGTGTGATCCGGAATTCTTATGAAAAAGACGGAAAGACAAAAGAAATCCTCATCAATTATACGTCCAATGGGATTGTGTATGAAGATCAGACGGTAAACGCACAAAGTGCCTGTGTGATCGAGTAGAAGGGAGAGAGTTATGGCAGACAGAGCAAAAATTAAAAGGCATAAAAGTTCCTTTCAAAAGCGTCAGAATAAACTGGGATATCTGTTTATGGCACCTTGGATCCTTGGATTTCTTATTTTTACAATGGTACCGTTTTTAATGACGTTTTATCTGAGTTTTACCGACGTAAAGCAGGACATTCACGGATTTCACATTACATTCGCCGGAATAAGGAACTATCGGGAGGCGTTTCTTGTAAATAAGGATTTTACGTTAAATCTCGGCTCTTTTCTGGCGATGATCTTACCATATACCGTTGTCATCGTTATCATGTCATTCATTCTTGCAATGATGTTAAATGCGATCAAAAAAGGGAAGTCGCTGTTTCGTACCATTTACTTTCTTCCGGTCGTTGTATTATCCGGACCGGTCATGTATCAGCTGATGAATCTGACACCGGAAGCGGAAGGACAGGTCAGTGAATTGGAATATACGTTTGTTGTACGCATGATCGCCAGTTATTCAAAGGAGATCGCAGAACTGCTGGTATCTCTGTTTGAAAATCTGTCAACGATCCTTTGGTTTACGGGAATCCCAATCGTACTGTTCATTAATGGTCTGCAGAAGATCAATCCGAGTCTGTATGAAGCGGCAAAGATCGATTCGGCAACAAACTGGCAGATCCTGTGGAAGATCATTCTTCCAATCATACGGCCGACCGGTCTGATCGTAACGGTTTTTACCATTGTCCAGCTTGGTGCGATGGATAAGATCAATCCGGTATTAACGCAGATACAGACACTGATGGGCAACACGAGCGGCGGTTTTGGTTATGCTGCTACGGTGGCATGGATTTACAGTTTCCTGGTGCTTTTAATCATCGGAGCAGCATTCTTGATATTCCGTGAGAGGAAGACGAAGGTAAAACATTATATTTGGGGATAGGGGGGTCAGCATATGAAGAATAAAATCGGAAAGCTTATTATGTATTTTCTGCTGATCTGCATCGGATATATTTATCTGAAACCGATCATTGAAATGGTTTCCAATGCACTGATGTCGGAGGCAGATATCGTAGATCCGGCAGTCAGTTGGATTCCGAGACAGCCAACCTTAAATAATTTTAAGGTGGCTGCAAAAGTACTGAACATACCGAAGAGCATGATCACTTCCATTCTGTTTTCCGCTTCCATGGCAGGTTTACAGACGGTGGTATCTGCGCTGACCGGATATGCTCTTTCAAGATTTACGTTTCAGGGAAAGAAATTCTGGTTTATGATGATCCTGTTTTCCTTCATCATGCCGGTTACGGTATTGATGATCCCGCGCATGATGATATTTGTCGGGATCCGGAGCGTATTTGGGATAAAGACCCTGGGCTCTGCATTGCCGCAGGCAATCCTGGCAGCACTGGGGCAGGGGATAAATGGAACCATTCTGATCCTGATCTTTTGGAATTTCTTTAATATGATCCCTCATTCTTTGGATGAGGCTGCAATGATCGACGGCGCCGGTTCGCTGCGTGTATTTTGGCATGTGGGAATCCGTCTTTCGGTTTCTACGGTTCTGATCGTCTTTTTGTTCGCTTTTGTATGGAACTGGAATGAGACTTATCAGGCCACCAGCTATCAGGGAGGAACATTAGAACTCCTTCCGTTAAAGCTGGCAAGTTTTGATGCTTCTTTCAGCGGAGAAGCGGGAGCAGCGAATTTAAGGATCAATGAAGCATATAAGATGGCAGCAACTTTGATCTCCATTGCTCCGCTGCTCATTTTATACGGATTTGTACAGAAACAGTTTATACAGGGAATTGAAAATACCGGCATTACAGGAGAATAAAAATAACAATAAAAGAGAAAAGCAGGAGGGAAAACGCATGATTCAGAACATACCAAAAATGAAAGTAGGGATTGTGGCAGTCAGCAGAGACTGTTTTCCGGAGAGTCTGTCTGTGAATCGCAGAAAGGCACTGGTGAAAGCTTATGCAGAAAAATATGATGCCGCTGATATTTATGAATGTCCGGTCTGCATTGTAGAGAGCGAACTTCATATGCAGCAGGCATTGCAGGACATTACAGAAGCAGGATGTAATGCACTCTGCGTATATCTTGGCAATTTCGGACCGGAAATATCAGAAACAATGCTGGCAGAAAAATTCTACGGTCCAAAGATGTTTCTTGCGGCAGCAGAGGAATCCCGGGCAGATCTGATGGATGGCAGGGGGGATGCCTACTGCGGCATGTTAAATGCAAGTTATAACCTTGCTCTGCGTGGTGTAAGAGCGTATATTCCGGAATATCCGGTCGGAACGGCAGAAGAATGCGCCGATATGATCCATGAGTTCCTGCCGATAGCAAGGGCAGTGTATGGGCTTCAAAATTTAAAGATATTTTCGTTCGGACCGCGTCCAAAGAATTTTTTTGCATGCAATGCACCGATCAGACAGCTGTATAATCTTGGAGTAGAGATCGAAGAAAATTCAGAGCTGGATCTGTTTGAGGCATTTCATAAGCATGATAATGACCTGAGGATTCCGGAAGTGGTCGCGGATATGGAACAGGAACTCGGCAAAGGGAACAAGAAACCGGAAGTCCTTTCTAAGTTAGCACAGTATGAACTGACACTGCTTGACTGGATAGAGGAAAATAAAGGAAGCCGTCCGTATGCGGCCATTGCGGGAAAATGCTGGCCGGCATTCCAGACACAGTTCGGTTTTGTACCGTGCTATGTGAACAGCCGACTGACCGGGCGCGGTATTCCGATATCCTGTGAAGTGGATATTTACGGAGTGCTGAGTGAATTCCTTGGAACCTGTGTCAGCGAAGATGCGGTCACTTTACTTGACATCAATAATTCTGTTCCGGCAGATATGTACCAGAACTCCATCGCAGGGAAATATCCGTATACCCATAAGGATACGTTTATGGGATTCCACTGTGGAAATACCTGTTCCGGCAAGCTGGCATTTTATGAAATGAGAAATCAGAAGATCATGGCAAGGAGCCTTCCGGTAGAAGTAACAAACGGAACACTGGAAGGAGATCTGGCAGCCGGTGACATTACGTTCTTCCGTCTGCAGTCTACCTCAGACAATGTGCTGCGTGCGTATGTGGCTGAAGGCGAGATCCTGGATGTAAGGACACAGTCGTTTGGTGCCATCGGAGTATTTGCGATACCGGAGATGGGACGTTTTTACCGTCATGTATTGATAGAAAAAAATTATCCGCATCACGGTGCAGTAGCGTTCGGACATTATGGGAAGAGCATTTTTGAAGTATTAAAATATCTTGGGGTACCATATGGAGAAATCGGGTATAATCAGCCGAAGAGCCTGCCGTATCCGTCAGAAAATCCGTTTGTATAGTAGGAGGATATCTAATGAGCGAAGAGAATACAGAATTTTTGGCAATGCCGGCACATCTGGATATCTGGGGAGAGAAAAAGATCACACCTGGAGTTTCGGAAATTGCAAGAAAGTGTGGAGCAGAAGGCATGATACTTCTGGAAAACAATGGAGTTTTACCGCTTCGGGAAAACGAAAAGATTGCAGTGTTTGGAAGATGTCAGGTAGATACTTTAATGGTCGGATACGGAAGCGGAGGAGATATCCATCCACCGTATCAGGTCAATATCTTAGATGGACTCAGAAACAGCAAAAGAGTAACGGTAGACGAAACGCTTGCAAAAGAATATGAAACCTGGTGCCGCAAAGCAGAAAACGCTGCGGATCCGGGGACGGTATGGGCATGGTGGCCGTTTTCCTATCCGGAAATGCCTCTTGAGGAGAGCCGGATTGAGGAGGCGGCAAAAGGCAGTGACATTGCATTGTATGTTATCGGAAGAGCGGCAGGAGAAGACAGGGAAAGTCAGCTGACAGCCGGAAGCTATTACCTGACTGAGCAGGAGAAAGAGCAGATTTCGCTTGTCAGAAAACATTTTCGTCACGTTGTACTGATCTTAAATTGTGGAAATATCATTGATATGGAATGGAGCAGGGAAGCGGGATGTGATGCAGTAGTCCTTATGTGGCTTGCCGGCATGGAAGGCGGAAATGCGCTGGCAGACATTCTGACCGGAAAGGAAACTCCAAGCGGAAAACTGGCAGCTACGATCGCAGAGAGTTACGAAGACTATCCAAGCAGCAGCAACTTCGGTGACCCGGAGCAGAACGTATATGAGGAAGATATTTATGTCGGGTATCGGTACTTTGAAACATTTGCACCGGGAAAAATACGGTATTCGTTTGGTTACGGATTGTCTTATACGACATTTGAAACCACAGTAAACAAAGCGGAGAGAACCAAGGACGGATTTTCCTGTCAGGTAACGGTAAGGAACACCGGAGAACGTGCCGGAAAGGAAGTGGTCCAGTTATACCTTTCTGCACCGCAGGGAAAACTCGGGAAAGAGTATAAAAGACTTGTTGCGTTCCAAAAGACCGGGAAACTTGCACCGGGAGAAGAAGAGAGGATATTGCTTACCACAGACAGAAAATGGCTGGCAAGTTATGATGACCTTGGAAAAACGGGACACAAGTCTGCCTGGGTAATGGAAGAAGGAACGTATCAGTTCACACTCGGAACGAGCGGAAAAGACGGACGGCTGTGCTATATTCCTGCCGGAAGTTTTGTGCAGGAAACATTGGAAGTCACAGAACAGCTGGAGCCGATCTGCTCTCTGCAGCAGCCGATCAGCCGTCTGACAACCGGAACGGACAATCAGGGCGAGCAGAGAAAAGAAGAAGTACCGGCAGGAACCGTAGATTTAAAAGGGAGAATTTTAAACGGTCTTCCGAAGGAGCTGCCGTATACAGGAGATAAAGGCATACGTTTTGAAGATGTCTGTGCCGGCAGGGCAGACATGGATGAGTTTATTGCACAGCTGGATGAAGAAGAGCTGCAGTCTCTGACCCGTGGGGAAGGCGGATTGGAACGCCCGAGAGGAATTGAAGGAAATCAGGGGATCTTCGGCGGTTTTCTGGCATCGGTAGAGGAAAAGGGAGTTCCGCTTGCTGTTACAGATGATGGGCCGGCAGGACTTCGCATCTGCCGTTATACTTCCTTGTTCCCTTGTGGAACTTTGCTTGCATGTTCATTTGCACCGGAACTTACGGAAGAATTGTATGGAAAAGCGGCAGAGGAAATGGAACGCTTTGGCATTGATGTGATGCTGGCACCGGGAATGAACATTCAGAGAAATCCGTTGTGCGGAAGAAATTTCGAATATTACTCGGAAGATCCGTATGTAGCGGGAAAAATGGGAAGTGCTGCCGTGCGGGGCATACAGAGCCGCGGACGTTCGGCATGTCCAAAGCATTTTGCCTGCAATAATCAGGAAACGAGAAGATATTTTAATAATTCCATTTTATCAGAACGTGCATTGAGAGAGATATATTTTCCGGCATTCCGTACCTGCATCGCCGAGGGGAAGCCGAAAACTCTGATGATGAGTTATAATAAGATCAACGGTGTATGGAGTCATTATAATTATGATCTGGCAACGACGGTCCTTAGAAAAGAGTGGAAGTATTCCGGAATGGTAGTGACTGACTGGTGGATGAGAAGGGCACCAAGTCCGGAGTTTCCGGGAGTAAGGGATAATGCATACCGTGTCAGGGCACAGGTGGATGTCCTGATGCCGGGAAACGAAGATGCCCAGGATCCGGTGAAGGATTATCATCCGGACGGAACATTACTGGAATCTCTCGGAAAAGAAGGCGGGATCACAAGAGATGAAATCCACCGGAGCGTAAGAAATGTATTGAATTTCTGTAAACAGATAAAGGGGTATAAGGATGGATTGGGAAGCAGAATGGATCAAACCGAAACGTGAGATGGGAGAAGCAGTTCCTGCCTTTTGCAAGCGGTTTGTATTGGAAAAGAAGATATTATCCGCGACGCTTTCTCTTACCGGTACCGGTGTTTATGAGGCAGTGATCAATGACCGGCGTGTCAGCACTTATGTGCTGGCACCCGGATGGACGGAGTATTATCACAGGCTGCAGTATCAGTGTTATGATGTTACGGAACTTTTAGACAAAGAGAATACACTGGAAGTCAGTCTGGGGAAAGGCTGGTACCGCGGACGTATCGGATGGTTTGACGGAGGACCGGACAGCTATCAGGGAAAGTTAAGGAGGTGTCCGGGAGGTATACTGGCACAGCTTTGTATTACTTATCAGGACGGAACTGTGGAGAATATCGGAACAGGAGAGGACTGGACGGTAAAGGAAAGTCCGATCCGTTTTTCTGAAATTTATGACGGTGAACGGTATGATGCGACATTTGCGGCAGAAAAGGAAGAAGAAACGGAATGCTTTGAAGGTCCATGGGATACGCTGATCCCTCAGGAAGGTGAAGAGATCATGGAGCAGGAGCGAATTGCCGCAGCCCGGATGCTCGTTACGCCGGAAGGAGATACCGTATTGGATTTCGGCCAGGAAGTCACGGGGTATGTAGAAATTTTTGTGATGGCAAAGCAAGGAGAGGAAGTCCGTCTGTCTTTTGCAGAAGTCCTGGATAAGAACGGGAACTTTTATAATGAAAATTACCGGACGGCAAAATCTGAATATTATTACCGGTGCCGTGACGGAGCACAGACTTATCATCCGCATCTGACGTTTTACGGATTCCGTTATGTAAGGATCGATGCTTTTCCGGGAGGTATTTCCAAGGCGGCGCCGGAAAATTTTACGGCGATCGCGGTATATTCGAAAATGAAGAGGACCGGATATCTGAGATCTTCTGATGCAATGCTGAACCGCTTGTTTGAAAATGTCATTTGGGGGCAGAGAGGAAATTTTCTGGATGTACCGACAGACTGTCCGCAGCGGGATGAACGTTGCGGTTGGACCGGAGATGCCCAGGTGTTCATAAAAACAGCGGCATTGAATTATGATGTGGAAAAATTTTTTACAAAATGGCTGGCTGATATGGCAGCAGGACAGCAGGAGGACGGAAAGGTCGGTCATGTGGTTCCGGATCTTTTGAAAGCACCGCAGGACAGTGCAGCCTGGGGCGATGCGGCAACCGTTTGCCCTTGGGAACTGTATCTTGCCTATGGAAATAAAGAAATCCTTCAAAGGCAGTATGAATGCATGGAGCGCTGGGTTGGATACATTACGGCGTCAACGACGGAACCGGATCTGTGGATTGGCGGGACACATTACGGTGACTGGCTCGGACTGGATGCTCCGTACGGCAGTTATAAAGGAAGCAGCAGGGATGATCTGATCGCTTCGGCATTTTATGCACATTCCACGGATTTATTGATTCGCACGGGAAAAGTGCTGGGAAAAAACGTTTCGCTTTATGAAAGGATGTATTGCAGGATAGTTGAAAAGTTCCGCCGGACATTTCCAACTTATGAGACACAGACGGAATGCATTCTTGCCGTGCAGTTTCAATTGGCAGAAGATCCACAGAAAACAGCAGATTTTTTGGCAGAAAAGATCATTGCCTGCGGAAAAAAGATGGAGACCGGATTTGTCGGAACCCCGTATCTGCTGCATGTGCTGAGTGATTACGGACATAAAGAACTGGCATATGAACTGCTTTTGCGCAGAGAATATCCGTCGTGGCTGTATCCTGTCACAAAAGGGGCAACAACCGTGTGGGAACATTGGGATGGGATCCGTGAAGATGGAGCATTTTGGAGTGCAGACATGAATTCCTTTAATCATTATGCATACGGTTCAGTAGCAGACTGGGTATACACAAAGGCGGCAGGGATCCAGACCGTGGAAGAACATCCGGGATATGAAAAAGTCAGGATAGCACCGCAGCCAAGTACGCAGCTTTGTTATCTGGAAGCAGAACTTGAAACAAGACACGGAAAAATCCGAAGCAGATGGGAAGCACAGGGGAAACTGTGGCGGTATGAAATCATGACACCGGTCCCGGCGGAAATTGTAATCGGAGATCACAGGATGGAGGCAGAGGCAGGAAGTTACTGCTTTTACAGTGAGAGAATATAGGAGGGAAACATGGGATTAAAGGCGGAACAGATTTCCAACGCAGAGAAAATACGGAGCATCAGAGAGTATGGAAGACAGGAACTGCTGAAACAGCAGTTGCTGCGTGGAGAACAGTTTTCTTATCAGATCGTATTATATAGTGAGACGGCGTGTACGCTGAAAGTTTCTTTAGAGTCACCGTTAAAAGAGTACATCCGCCTTTATGCGGTGAAGAATGCCGTCATGGATTATCCGGGGAAACCATCCTGGGATGACGATTATATTGCGGAAGAACCGGGGCTTATGCCGGACATCCTGGTGCCGCTTCAGGAGCAGAATGGTCTGCTGGAAATGGCGGGAACGGCAGCTTCATTGTGGGTAGAAGTCAATGTGCCGGAAACGGGAGTTTTGGGAGAATATCCGATCACGGTTTCGTTTGATACGGCAGGACTGATAGAATATCGGGAAGAATACACTGCCGTTAAGACGATGCAGGTTGAGATAATGCCGCAGAAGGTGCCGGAGCAGAAGACGATTTTTACACAGTGGTTCCATACAGACTGTATTGCAAGTGTACATCAGGTGGCAATCTACAGTGAGGAACATTGGAAACTGATCGACCGTTACATAAAACTGGCCGCAGAACTTGGGATCAATATGATCCTGACACCGATCATTACACCTCCGCTCGATGTAAACAAGGGAGTGTGCAGACCGTGTACGCAGCTGGTCAGGATCGTAAAAAACGGAGCAGGGTATGAGTTTGATTTTACATTGCTGCACCGCTGGATATCGCTTTGCAGAAAAAACGGGATCCGTTATTTTGAAATGTCACATCTGTTTTCCCAGTGGGGACTGGAATATACGCCGAATATCCTGATAATGGAAAACGGGAAAGAAGAATACAGATTTGGCTGGCACGTAAAAGCGAGGGATGACTCTTACCGGGAATTTCTTACACAGTTTCTTACGGAACTGATCAGGTTCCTGGAAGCAGAGGGGATAAAGGAACAGACTTATTTCCATCTGTCCGATGAACCGCATGAGGATCATTTAGAGAATTACCGCTATGCATACGAGCTCGTGAAGCCGCTGATAGGCGATTGCGTGATCATGGATGCAATTTCTTCGATTGATTTTTACCGGTCGGGTCTGATGCATTGTCCTGTTACGGCAACAGACGTCATGGAACCTTTTTTGAAGGAAAAGGCAGAGCATCAGTGGGCTTATTATTGCTGTTCACAGGCCGCTTATGTAGGAAACCGATTTCTGTCCATGCCAAGCTACCGAAATCGTATTCTCGGAGTACAGATCTATAAGTACGGCCTGGAAGGATTTTTGCACTGGGGCTATAATTTTTATTACAGTCAGCGCTCTTTATATGAAGTCAATCCGTACATCACGACTTCTGCAGACATGAGTTTTCCGTCCGGAGATTCTTTTACGGTATATCCGTCCAAGGACGGCGCGTATCCATCTACACGCGGAAAGGTATTCAAAGAGGCTCTGCAGGATATTGAAATTTTCCGTATGCTGGAAGAAAAAATCGGAAAAGAACAGGTACTGGCACTGATTGAAGAAGAAGCGGGAATGGAGATCACATTTTCCTATTATCCAAGGAACACGGAATTTTTGCCGAACCTGAGAAATAAGATCCGTGCAATGCTCTAAGTGGCGGATAAAATCAGGTATCGTATGAGAGCAAAAGAGTTGAAAAATCCGCCCCTTTGTGTTACGATATCCGAAAAGATATGACGAAGGCACGGAGGAATTCTATGGAAAAGATTTATATGACAATGAAGCATGCAGGAATTGCGAACGTGGTATTAGGGATTCTGATTGCAGTAGGAAGTGTACTGACGGCAGTCGGCAGTGCATTTCTGATTTTTCATGGAGCAAAGCTCCTGAAAAAAAAGTCGGAGATCCTGTTTTAATGGCTCGGACAAAATAAAACCTAATAAAGAAAACAGTAGGGAAGCCGGTCCTTTTTGGATGCTTCCCTTCTGCTTTATCAGTAAGGAAAATGGAGAAAAAGATGGGAAACAGCAGATTTTTGGAAAGATACAAAGAACAGGTAAAATGCCTGTCAGAGGAGATGCGTTTTGAAAAGATGCCTCTGCTGACAGAAGAACTGTTTGCCCTGTTTGAGACGACCGGCAATCGTTTGCAGTATGAGAATGCCTATTTTATGCGGAGAAAATTTCTTGCACTATACGGGATGGCAGTGTTGATGTTCCAACGAAAAGAAGATTTAGAGAAATTGGAAGAAGTACTGCAGGAGGTATGCAAAGAAGAATGCTGGGCACTGCCGGCACATGTGAACCGGAAAGAGGAAGGGTGGCAGACAACCGTGGATCTGTTTGCGGCAGAAACGGCACAGACATTGGCTGAGATCAGCGCTCTTACGGCAATTTCTGAAGAACGGAAAGAGGAGATACGAAAGGAAGTGGAACGCAGGGTGTTTGTTCCGTACTTTACCTCGAAACCTGATTACGGGTGCTGGGAATGTGCCGGGCACAACTGGAATGCAGTCTGCTCCGGTGGGATAGGAAGTGCGTGTCTGTATCTGATGGCAGGCAGGGAGGAAGAAAGGCTGCAGACCTGCCTTAAAAGGATATGCCATTCGCTGTCCTATTATCTGGATGGATTTGAAGAAGACGGGACTTGTAGGGAAGGTGTCCATTACTTTACTTATGGCATGACCTATTATATCGGATTTGCCGAACAGCTGTATCGGTACACAAAGGGAGAGACGGATCTGTTTTCCAATGAAAAACTGAAAAAGATCGCACAGTTCCAGCAGAAGATGTATCTTACGGGAGGACAGACGGTCAGTTTTTCCGATGGGGACATGCATGCAAAGTTCCGGATGGGCCTGACAAGATTCCTTGCAGAAAAATACGAGGGAGTCATAGTGCCGGGGGAAACTTTGGCAGCCGACTTTGAAAGTGATCCATGTTATCGGTTTATGGGGCTTTGCAGGGATTATCTTTGGACAAAAGGAAAAACAGAGGAAGAAGAACGTGAGACAGGAGCAAGGCATGAAATACTTCCGGCGGCACAGTGGAGTATCTGTGAAAGCAAAAATGGTGTCAGTATGGCAGTAAAAGGCGGCCACAACGCAGAGCCGCATAATCATAATGATGTAGGCAGTTTTTTGTATGTTGTCGGTGGAGAACAGCTGGTAACGGATCTTGGAGCGGGGGAATATACAAAAGAATATTTTGGAGACGGCCGTTATGAAATCCTGTGCAATTCATCGATGGGACACAGTGTTCCGCTTCCAAACGGAAAACTGCAACAGAGCGGAGAATGGCACCGGGCAACGAAGTTTTCGGCAGATGGCTGCGGGAAGACGGAACTTTGCTTTTCTGCCGCATATCCGATCGGAAGCTGCAGATATTTAGAACGGCAGACAGAGTTTTCTTTGAAAGACGGAAGTCTTATGGTTACGGATGTATTTGAACTTCCGCTGCATGCGACACGGTTTATCGAGCAGGTGGTAACGCAGGGAGAGGTAAAGATCGTGTGGGAGCCGGACGGAAAAAGTTATGTGACTATTAAAAAAGGCAGTGCGGAATGCATCCTGACTTTCCCGAATGAGATACACCATCTGTACTGCATGGAGCAGGAACACAGCAATCACGAAGGAAACAAAGAAATTGTCCGTCTGATCCGGTGGGATACATTTGTCCGGCCGGGAGAACGGAATGTCACAAGATTCTGCTTTACGCCTGTAGGGAAGACAGTATAAAAAAAACAGCGATACAAGGAGGAAAAATATGTTTCATAATCCGGAATTAACAATAGAAGAGGCGAAAAAAGCGCTGGATACGGCAGCGGCACAGGTAAAAAGAAACCTTCCGGTGTTTACGGAACACTGCCAGAACCATTCCAGTGTGGATAATTTTTATACAACCTGCAACAATGACCAGTGGACCTGTGGTTTTTGGCCGGGAGAAGTATGGCTCGCTTATGAACATACAGGTGAGGAAGAATTTAAGCAGGCAGCATTGCATATGATAGACAGTTTTGATCACCGCATCCGTAATAAGATTGCCGTGGATCATCATGATATGGGTTTTTTATATACACCGACCTGTGTGGCTGCGTATAAACTGGCGGGCGATGAAAAAGCAAAACAGGCGGCAATCCTGGCAGCGGATCAGCTGATATCAAGATTTCAGCCGCTTGGCGGATTCATCCAGGCATGGGGCAGCATGGAAGACGAGGGAAATTACCGTTATATCATCGACTGCCTTTTGAACCTTCCGCTGCTGTACTGGGCTGGCGAAGTAACCGGAGACGGAAAATATGAAGAAATTGCAAGAAAGCATATTACGACATGTTTAAAATATTCCATTCGTGAGGACGGAAGTACCTATCATACGTTCTTTTTGGATAAGAAGACCGGTGCACCGCTCCGGGGGGAAACCTGTCAGGGTTATAAGGATGACAGCTGCTGGGCAAGAGGCCAGGCATGGGGGATTTACGGAACGGCAATTTCCTATGCGTATACGAAGCGTCCGGAATATCTGGAAGCGTTCAAAAAAACGGCAGCTTATTATTTAGAAAAACTGCCGGAGGATATGGTTCCATATTGGGATATGATCTTTACGGAAGGGGAAGAACCAAGAGATTCCAGTTCTGCTTCGATTGCGGCATGCGGCTTTTTGGAAGCGGCAAAATATATGGAGGCAGAGGAAGCTGCAAAGTATCGGAAGCTGGCGTCGCAGATGTTAAAGAGTCTTGCAGATAAGTATGCAGTCAAGGACTTTACAAAATCAAACGGAATTGTACTTCACGGCACATATAGCAAAAAAAGCCCGTTTAACACCTGCTGCCAGGAAGGTGTGGATGAGTGCGTCAGCTGGGGAGACTATTTTTACATGGAGGCACTGACCAGATTTTCAAAAGATTGGGAAATGTACTGGTAAGTTTTACATTGCCTGATTTAAAAAACGTGCAGCAAGCTCCGGCCAGATTTGGATTTCTTCACGGATGCTGTCAGGATCATTGATCCATGCAGTTTCTTTTGTTGCAAGGGAAAGACCGTGAGGCCCGAACGGAAACATATGAAATTCGGCAAGTACACCGGCATTGCAAAGGGCAGCAAGGTAAAGCAGGGAATTTTCTACCGGAACACAGGAATCCTCATAAGTGTGCCAGAGAAACGTAGGAGGAACATCTTCCGTGACATGGCGGTCCAGAGTAACAAGTTCCAGCAGATCCTGCTTGTAGCGCTTTGCTTTGTCGGCATCGGTATGCATGCCAAGCAGATTTTCAAAAGAATCCTGATGTCCGAATTCGCCGCTGGTGATGACCGGATATCCGAGGATGCAGGCGTTAGGCATGATATCTTCGGCTGAGGCATTTAAGGCACTGAGCAGCCACTCTTTTTTATATCCCGTGCAGAGGCTGGCTGCCAGATGACCACCGGCGGAAAAACCTGCAACAGCGATACGCTCCGGGTTGATGCCGAATTCCTCGGCATTTTCGCGGACGGTACGGACTGCGGATGCCAGCTCGCAAAGGGAGGTCGGATATTCAAACGGAGCAACATGGTAGTCTAAGACAAAAGTGGAAAAACCAAGGGCATTGAATTTTTTTGCCACCGGTTCGCCTTCCCTTTCTGACACGTGGCCATAGGCACCACCCGGACAGATGATCAGGACCGGATAATCCCCGTCCTCCGGCTTTTTGGCATCCGTTTCTTCTAAAAGGTAAGCATGCAGCTGAGCCGGAGAATATTTTCCCTGTTTTACAAGTTCTGCGGGTGCCACCATTCCTTTTTCAAGTTCTAATGTAAATGTTCTCATAAGAGTCCCCTTTTCTGTTATTCTTTTGGATTCAATTCCATTCTGAAAAAGTATATCACGGAACCATAAATTTTTCTATCCTTTTCTTGCTTTTTATCGTGTTTTACGCTATAGTATTCTAGCCGGGATTTTGTGTAATCGTACCGGTAAACTTGTGAAATCAGCAGGAAATGGAGAAAACGCGATGAAAAAGAAAATTTTGGTGCTTGCAACAGGAGGTACTATAGCATCGGAAGCCGGAGAGCATGGATTACAGCCGGCGATGGATGCGGGAAATTTTCTACCGTATCTGGCAGGAGTTGCAGAAAATTATGAAATTACGACCAAAGACATCCTGCATCTGGACAGTTCAAATATCCAGCCGGAAGAGTGGGTCCTGATCGCACGCAGTGTATATGAGGCATATCGCGATTACGCCGGCATCATTATCACACACGGAACGGATACGCTTGCTTATACGGCATCCATACTTTCCTATATGCTGAAAAATCTTCCGGTCCCGGTGGTACTGACCGGTTCACAGCTTCCGATGACACATCCTCTTACGGATGCGGCAGACAATATGCGATATGCATTTGCCATGGCTGCGAGCGGTGTCCCGGGAGTGTTCGTGAGCTTCAACCGGAAGATCATGCTCGGATGCCGTGCCGTAAAGGTACGTACCACGGGATTTGATGCTTTTGAGAGCGTGAATTGCCCTAATGTTGCACAGATCAATTCCGACGGGTTGAATATCAATACTTCTTTAGTGAAGCAGCCGGTTGGAGAATGCAGTCTGTCAGACCATCTCTGCCCGGATGTTTTTCTGATCAAGCTGACACCGGGGTTGAATCCGGAGATCTTTGATGTTCTGCTCCAAATGAATTATAAAGGGATCGTAATAGAAGCATTTGGTGCCGGAGGACTTCATTTCATTAATCGGGATCTGATCTCAAAGCTGGAAAAGATGGTAGAGTCCGGAATTTCTGTTGTGGTATCCAGTCAGTGTCTGTATGAACGCAGTGATCTTTCTATTTATCAGGTAGGTCAGCTGGCATTGGAAAAAGGAGTTATCAGTGCATATGATATGACGACGGAGGCAGCAGTGACAAAACTGATCTGGGCACTTGGACAGACAAAAGAGCCGGAAGAGATCCGGAATATTTTCAGAACAAATTACGCAGGAGAAATTACACTGCCATAATGCAGAAATGCATGGGAAAACAGGTCTGTTTTTCCGAAATTAGCGCCAGTACGTAAAGGAGACTTTTGGAAAACGGAAGGCCGGACAGGAGAGAAAACAGGAAAATCTGCAAAAAACCTGAAAGAAAACTGTCGCCGCCGTTTTGGCAGAAGCAACCAGTTGACGAGGAAAAGAGTTTATCGAAAATTCGGCGGATACTCTTTCGCAGACCGGATGCGTGACGCAGACACCGAAAACCCGGCAGAAATACCGGAAACAAGGAATGCGACCGGAAACAGAAGAGAACGGGGAAAAGAGTGCTTTTAAAGGACTCTTTGGTTCCTATACTCATTTTTAGCAAACAGATGGATGGGAGAATAGAGTTTATGTGTGGAATTATAGGTTTTTGCGGATATATGGATGCAAAAGATGTTCTGCTGAAAGGATTGGCAGAGTTGGAGTACCGTGGGTATGACAGTGCTGGGATTGCCTGTTTTACCGGGGAAGGGATCCTCACGGTAAAGACAGTAGGAAAGGTCGCAGCATTAGAAGAACGGCTTCCGGAAAAGCTGGAGTCCGGCTGCGGGATCGGACATACAAGATGGGCAACGCACGGAGGCGTGTCTGAGGTAAATGCACATCCGCACAGATGTGGAAAAGTAACGCTGATACATAACGGTATTATTGAAAATTATCATGAGCTTGCAAAAGAGCTGGAACAGAGTGGGCGTGTTCCTGTTTCACAGACGGATACGGAGATTGCGGCAATGCTGATGGATTCATTATATGACGGGGACGCACAAAAAACGCTGCATCTTGCATGTGAACGCCTGGAAGGCGCCTATGCGTTTTGTGTGATGTTTGCTGATCAGAAGGATGTGATCTACTGCATACGAAAAGGCAGTCCGCTCGTCTGCTGTTCGACGGAAACGGGGTCTGTGGTAGCATCGGATATGGTAGCACTGCTGCGATATTCGAAAGAATATTTTGTACTTCCGGAAGGGAAAATCGCAAAAGTTACCAAACATTCCATTACAGTGACCGAACCGGACGGAACACCGGTGATACCGGAACTTTTAAAGGTACACTGGGATCTGTCAGCAGCACAGAAAAACGGTTTCAAACATTATATGATAAAAGAGATACATGAACAGCCGGAATCCATAAAGAGAACTTTGGCACCGCGCATGAAAAAAGGAGAATTCCTGCTTCCTGATTTTGCGGAAGATGAAATTCCGGATCGGTTATTTTTACAGTCTGAGCGCATTGTGATCACCGCCTGCGGCACGGCAATGCATGCAGGGATGGTGGGCAGGATCCTGATGGAGCGGCTGCTTAGGATTCCGGTCAGTGTAGAGATCGCATCGGAGTTTCGGTATGCTGATCCGATTTTAGATGAGAATTCTCTGGTAATCTTAGTTTCACAGTCAGGAGAAACGGCAGATACGCTGGCTGCTCTCCGGCTTGCAAAGGAAAAAGGGGCAAAAACACTTGCCATTGTGAATGTAAAAGGATCTTCCATTGCAAGAGAATCGGATCATGTTTTTTATACGCATGCCGGTCCGGAAATTGCGGTTGCAAGTACAAAAGCATACACGGCACAGCTGACGGCATTTTATCTGCTTGCATTCCGTTTTGCTTATGTTTTGGGGAAGCGGACGGGAGAAGAGATATCTTTGTGCATGGAAGAACTGAATAAAGTCAGTGAAAAAATAGAAAATGTGATAAGTCAGAAAGATAAGATCAAGGAGCTGAGCAAACGTCTGATATCAGCAAAGGATCTGTTCTTTATCGGGAGAAACCTGGACTATGCTTTAGCGTGTGAAGGTTCCATAAAATTAAAAGAGATCACCTATATCCATTCGGAAGCGTATGCTGCGGGAGAATTAAAGCACGGAACGCTTTCTCTGATCACAGAGGGGATCCCGGTGATCGCGCTGGCAACACAGACGGAGGTCGGTGCAAAAATGATCTCCAATGTAAAGGAAGTGCATGCAAGAGGGGCAATGGTAGTGCTGATCGCAAATGAAACAGTTGCAGAAGAATCAGAAAAAAGCATTGCTGATGAAGTGATCCTGATCCCGACAGGAAATGACATGTTCGCACCGTTTTCTGTAGCGGTACTGCTCCAGATGATCGCATATTATACTTCGGCTTATCGTGGGCTGGACGTAGATCAGCCGCGAAATCTTGCAAAATCCGTAACGGTAGAATAGCAGGAGAAAAGCAGCGGACGAAATGAAAAAGTAATATACACAGATGGTAAGAGAAAGGTCGGCTTTATATGGGGAAAAAGCTTTTTATAGCAGAAAAACCGAGTGTGGCACAGGAATTTGCCAAGGCACTCGGACAGAATTTCATAAGAAAAGACGGATATCAGGAATCTGCAGAGAGCGTAGTGACATGGTGCGTAGGGCATCTGGTCACAATGAGCTATCCGGAAAGCTATGACCCGGCACTGAAAAAGTGGGCAGTGGAAACTTTGCCTTTTTTGCCGAAAGAATACAAATATGAATTGATTCCTGCCGTAGAAAAGCAGTTTAATATTGTAAAATCATTATTGCTGAGGACGGATGTGGACTGTATTTATATCTGTACCGACTCCGGACGTGAGGGAGAATACATTTATCGTCTGGTAGACCGGATGGCAGGAGTACCAAAGGAAAAGGTACGGTTGAGAGTCTGGATCGATTCACAGACGGAAGAGGAAATCCTGCGCGGCATCCGGGAAGCAAAATCCTGGACAGAATATGATAATCTGTCTGCTTCTGCCTATCTGCGGGCAAAAGAAGATTATCTGATGGGAATTAATTTTTCCAGGATCCTGACACTGAAGTACGGATATCCGGTAAGAAATTTCATGAAAGCAGAGAGGAATATCCCGATTTCAGTCGGAAGAGTCATGACCTGTGTGCTTGGGATGGTAGTAAGAAGGGAAAGAGAAATACGGGCATTTGTAAAAACTCCGTTTTATCGTCTGATGGCTTCGGTACGTGTGAAAGAAGGCTGCGAAAAGACATTTGATGCAGAATTTCGTGCCGTGGAAGGGAGCCGTTATTACGGTCATCCGATGATGTATAAAGAAAACGGATTCAAAGAGGAAAAAGATGCCAGAGCGCTGATGGGGCAGCTGGAAGGGAAAACTGCCAGGGTACATAAGATAGAGAAAAAAAAGGAAAATAAGAATGCACCGCTTTTGTTTAATCTTGCCGAATTGCAGAATGAGTGTTCCAGACTGTTTAAGATCAGTCCGGATGAAACTTTAAAAATAGCACAGGAACTGTACGAAAAAAAGCTGGTAACTTATCCGAGAACTGATGCGAGAGTACTGTCCACGGCTGTGGCAAAAGAAATCCATAAAAACATCGGAGGACTCAGAAAGTTTGCGCCGGTAGCTGCATGTGCGGCAGAGATCATGGAAAAGAAAGGCTTTCAGGGCCTCTCAAAGACGAGATATGTAAATGATAAACAGATCACGGATCACTATGCTATTATTCCGACCGGGCAGGGGCTGCCGGCATTAAACTCAGTTTCCGTGACGGCAGGTAAAGTGTATGAACTGATCTGCCGGAGATTTTTGAGCATTTTTTATCCGCCGGCGGTATATCAGAAACTGTCGCTGGAACTTCTGATCGGCGAAGAACATTTCTTCGCGGGTTTTCGGGTATTGCTGGAAGAAGGATATTATAAAGTTGCCGGAAATCCGGGAAAAAGGAAAGAGGAAACAGAGGGAGAAGCAGAGTTTGGAGTGGAAATGCTGGAACTGTTCCGTACCATGAAAACCGGAGATCAGCTTTTGGTGGATCGTTTTTCCATCAAAGAGGGAGAAACTTCCCCGCCGAAGCGTTACAATTCCGGTTCATTGATTCTGACGATGGAAAATGCAGGGCAGTTTATTGAGGACGAAGAACTGCGAGCACAGATAAAAGGGAGCGGGATAGGAACGAGTGCAACCCGCGCAGAAATCTTAAATAAGCTGATAAAGATCACATATCTGAGCTTGAATAAAAAGACGCAGATCATTACTCCGACACTGCTCGGTGAAGTTATATATGATGTGGTTGCAAATTCCATTAAATCATTATTAAACGCAGAACTGACTGCAAGCTGGGAGAAAGGGCTGACGTATGTTGCAGAAGGAAGCATTACGGAAGAAGAATATATGCAGAAGCTGGAAGGCTTTGTGGGACGTATGACCAATGGAGTAAAGAGATTGAACAATCAAAACAGTTTAAACCGTTTGTTTGCAGAGGCGGAAAAAAATTATAAAAAATGAGGAGGAAAAATGTTGGAACAGTATAAAATCAGTGAATTGTTTGATCTAGAACAGACAATGGCAAAAAAACTCTTTTTAGAAGTGATTTTTCCATGGGAAGTGCTGACAAAAATCGGTACGGCTATTGTAGAACTTGGTAACAGTCTGTCGAATGATGAATATGAAAAAAAAGACGGGGACATTTGGATCCATAAGACGGCAAAGGTTGCTCCGACGGCAGCCATCCATGGTCCGGCTATTATTTGTGCAGAGGCGGAGATCAGACATTGTGCGTTTATCCGAGGTAACGCTTTGGTGGGAGAAGGTGCGGTTGTCGGCAATTCTACCGAACTTAAGAATGTGATTCTGTTCAATAAGGTACAGGTGCCGCATTACAATTATGTCGGAGATTCCATTCTCGGATTCCGTTCCCATATGGGAGCCGGATCCATTACGTCAAATGTCAAATCGGACAAGACACCGGTCGTTGTAAAAGATGGGGCAGATGTTGTTGAAACAGGTCTGAAAAAAATGGGTGCCATCCTTGGCGACAATGTAGAAGTCGGCTGCGGATCGGTCTTAAACCCGGGAACGGTCATTGGCAGAAATACAAATATTTACCCGCTTTCTTCGGTTCGGGGATGTATCCCGGCAAATTCAATTTATAAGAAAGCAGGAGAAATAGCAGAAAAGAGAGAACAAAAGAAATGAAAAAGTTTGAGCAGGATTTTACACAGGGGTCGTTGGCAGGGCAGATTTTTAAGTTCAGTATTCCCCTGGTCTGCTCCAATCTGCTGCAGGTTCTGTTTAATATGGCAGATATTGCGGTAGTCGGGCAGTTTGCAGGTTCAAATGCCCTTGGTTCCGTGGGGTCTACAACGATTCTGGTGTCTTTGTTTACCACCCTTCTTATCGGGGTTGCGGGCGGAATCAATGTGTTGACGGCGCATGCCATAGGGGCTAAGAAAGAAAAGGATACGGAAGAAACGGTTCATACGGCATTTATACTGAGTGCGGTGCTGGGAGGCCTGCTTTTGGCTGTTGGTCTTCTGCTGGCAGAGCCGATCCTTGCCGCATTGAATACAAAACCGGAGCTGATGCAGGGGGCAGTAACCTACATGAAGATCTATTTTCTCGGCATGCCTGCCCTGGCACTTTATAACTTTGGTAATGCGGTACTCTCGGCAGCAGGAGATACAAAACGTCCGCTTTTGTATTTAACGATCGCGGGTGGGATCAACATTGTTTTAAATCTTGTGCTTGTTATCGTATTTCATCTGGATGTTGCGGGTGTTGCGATCGCAAGTATCGTATCACAATACATATCGGCATTTTTGGTCGTCCGTACCTTGTTAAGGAGCAGGGAAAGTTTTTCCCTCAGCTTCCGCAAGATCGGCTTTTATCCGGCAAGGCTTTCTTCTATGCTGAAACTCTGTATTCCCGCCGGGCTGCAGAATGCCATTTTTGCAATAGCAAATCTGTTTGTGCAGCGGTCGGTAAATTATTTTGATGCAATAATGGTATCCGGCAATTCTGCCGCCGCCAATGCAGACTCGCTGGTGTATGATGTTATGGCAGCGTTTTATTCAGCCTGTGCATGCTTCATCGGTCAGAATTTCGGAGCAGGGAAAAAGGAACGCATTTTAAAGAGCTATTATATCAGTCTTGCCTATTCTTTCGGGATCGGACTTGTCATGGGAGTTTCCCTTGTGATCTTTGGCAGACCGTTTTTGTCCTTGTTTACATCAGACACAGCGGTAATTGATGCAGGAATGAAACGACTCCTTATCATGGGATTTTCTTACCCTGTCTCGGCGTTTATGGACTGTACGATTGCAGCTTCCAGAGGACTTGGAAAAAGTATACCGCCGACGATCATCGTCATTCTTGGTTCCTGCGTTTTCAGGCTTATCTGGGTTTATACGATATTTGAGTATTTCAAGACAATTCCGTCGCTGTATCTTTTGTACGTATGTTCCTGGGGAATCACGGCAGCGGCAGAGATGATTTACTTTGCACATGCATATCGCAGCCAGATAAAGGCAATTGCGGATGTAGAATAGAAAAAAAGAGGAGGTTTTTGTTATGAAAGGAAAAAAGAAAGTTTTTACACTGATCTTGTTGGCAGCGGCAGTTGCTTTTCTGCTTCCGACATTTGCTCATGCACAGGGAAAAGAACAGGAAGTCCGCATATTGTTTTTGCATGACGTGCATTCTCATCTGAATACGTTTACTACGATCGAAGACGGAGAAACACTGCAGAGGGGCGGAATGTCCAGAATCATGAGTGTAGCAAAGAAAGTGTACGAAGAAAGTCCGGATACGTTGTTTTTAGACGCCGGAGATTTTTCCATGGGGACTGTAGTACAGTCCGTATTTGAAACGGATGCTGCAGAACTGCGGGTACTTGGTCTGCTGGGTGTAGAAGCAACAACAATAGGAAATCACGAATTTGACTACGGTCCGGAAGGACTTGCCAATGCTCTGCTTGCTGCAAAAAACAGCAAGGATAAGGTTCCTGCAATGATCATTTCAAACATTGACCGGGAAGCAACAAAAGCGCAGAACATGGAAGGGGCAGATAAACTGCTGCAGGCCATGGAAGAGTACGGGGCTGCAGAATATATGATCTTTGAGAAAGGCAATGTAAAGATTGCAGTATTTGGTATTTTTGGAAAAGATGCACAGGATTGTGCACCATTCTCGGAACTGATTTTTAAAGATACGATCGCTGCTGCAAAAGAAACAGTGGCAAAAATAAAGGCAGAGGAGACAGCAGATCTGATCATCTGCATTTCTCACAGCGGGACCTCAGCAGATGCTTCGGTATCCGAGGATGAGATCCTTGCAAAGAGCGTACCGGAAATCGATGTGATCGTCAGCGGACATACGCACTCCAAACTCGAGGAACCGATCGTACATGGAAGCACCTACATTGTTTCCTGCGATGAATACGGGAAATATCTTGGAGATCTTTCCCTGTCCCGCAATGCGGACGGCACATGGGAACTTGAAGATTATACATTGCATACCATATCGACCTCTGTAGAGCAGGATGAAGAAACACAAGAAAAAATCGATGCCTATCTTTCGATGATCGATGTGAATTATATGTCCCGTTACGGTTATACGCGTACACAGGTGCTGGCGGAAAACACGGTAGGCTTTGTTCCGTCTTCTGATCTGGGAACAAAACATACCGAGCTGAACCTGGGAAATATCATGTCGGATTCTTACCGATATACCGTAGAGCATCTTCCGGAATGGGATGGTATTCCGGTGGATGTGGCAGTTGTTCCGGCAGGACTGGTCAGAGAGTCGTATCCGATCGGAAACATCACGGTGGAAGATGTTTATAATTCGTTTTCCCTTGGAATCGGAGAAGACGGGTATGCCGGATATCCGTTGCTGAGTGTTTATCTGACCGGGGCAGAACTTAAAATGGTGGCAGAAATCGATGCCTCACTTTCTACATTTGTTTCCTATATCCGCCTGTACACTTCGGGGCTTTGCTGGACATATAATCCAAACCGCCTGATCCTGAGCAAGTCTTATGATGTTCATCTGACGACAATGGACGGAGAACGTGTGGAACTGGAAGATGATAAGTTATATCGTGTAGTGGCGGATCTTTACAGTGCAAAACTGATCGGTTCCGTGACGGATATGTCGTATGGGCTGATCTCCCTTGTGCCGAAATATGCCGACGGTACACCGGTGGAAGATTATGCGGACTGCATTGTAACCACGGACGGCAGAGAAGTAAAGGCGTGGGAAGCCATTGCAAATTATATGGAATCGTTTGAAGATACAAATGGAAATGGGATACCGGATGTTCCGGAAAAATATGCACAGATCGAAGGAAGAAAAAATGTAGAGGACAGCAAAAATATCAGGGATCTGGTAAAAAATCCAAACAGATTCTTTTTTCTGATCGTCGGAGTAATTCTTATTGTAGTACTTCTTTTATTGGCAATTGTGATTGTAATCATAAGAAAATACAGAAAAGCTTCGGAAAAGAAACGGATGGAAAAGAAAGAAAAATTGAAAAATCGGGTTTGAGAAGAGTTTTTTATCAAAAAGGTGTAGACGAAATTCAATTTTTATGCGAAAATAGTCATAGTGCAGAAATATGTCGACGAGTGCGTCAGATTTCTGCTTGAAAATCTAGAAGACGGATTGAAAGGAGTCCCAAACATGATTATCTATTCACATGAAGTAGAAGAAATGTGCCCAGTTGCGCAGGGCGTGCATCATGGTGCAGCGCCGATCCCTGAGGAAGCAAAATGGGTAAAATCCAAAGAAGTAAAGGATATTTCCGGTCTGACACACGGTATTGGCTGGTGTGCACCACAGCAGGGTGCCTGCAAGCTGACACTGAACGTTAAGGAAGGTATCATCCAGGAAGCTCTTGTCGAGACGATCGGCTGCTCCGGTATGACACATTCGGCAGCTATGGCAGCAGAGATCCTTCCGGGTCTTACTGTTTTAGAAGCATTAAATACAGACCTTGTATGTGATGCCATCAACACAGCAATGAGATAGTTATTCCTCCAGATCGTATACGGAAGAACTCAGAGTGCTTTCTCTGAAAACGGTCTTCCTGTAGGTGCAGGTCTTGAAGATTTAGGTAAGGGATTAAGAAGCCAGGTTGGTACAATGTATGGTACCTTAAAGAAAGGTCCTCGTTACCTTGAAATGGCAGAAGGCTATGTAACTGGTATCGCTCTTGATGCAGATGACCAGATCATCGGTTATCAGTTCGTAAGCCTTGGAAAGATGACAGATTTCATCAAGAAGGGTGATGACCCGAACACAGCTTACGAGAAAGCAAAAGGTCAGTATGGTCGTGTTGCTGATGCAGTTAAGATCATCGACCCAAGAAAAGAGTAGGAGGATTAGAAATCATGGCATTATTTGAGTCTTATGAAAGAAGAATTGATAAAATCAATGCTGTACTGAACAGTTATGGTATCGCTTCTTTGGAAGAAGCTGAAAAGATTACAAAGGATGCAGGCCTTGATGTTTACAATCAGGTAAAAGGCATTCAGCCAATTTGTTTTGAAAACGCATGCTGGGCATACATTGTAGGTGCAGCCATTGCGATCAAGAAGAACTGCAGAAAAGCAGCAGATGCGGCAGCTGCTATCGGTGAAGGTCTTCAGTCCTTCTGTATTCCGGGATCGGTTGCAGATACACGTAAGGTAGGTCTTGGCCATGGTAATCTTGGTAAGATGCTCCTTGAAGAAGAAACAGAGTGTTTTGCATTCTTGGCAGGTCATGAGTCCTTCGCGGCAGCAGAAGGTGCTATCGGTATCGCAGAAAAGGCAAATAAGGTTCGTCAGAAGCCACTCCGTGTTATTTTGAACGGTCTTGGTAAAGACGCTGCTCAGATCATTGCAAGAATCAACGGCTTTACTTATGTTGAGACAGAATATGATCCGTATACAAATACAGTAAAGGAAGTATTCCGCAAGTCCTATTCCGAAGGTCTTCGTGCAAAGGTTAACTGTTATGGTGCAAATGATGTTTGCGAAGGTGTAGCCATCATGCACAAAGAGGGTGTTGACGTTTCCATTACCGGTAACTCCACGAACCCGACCAGATTCCAGCATCCGGTTGCAG
>CAZWCZ010000019.1:0-40607 GCA_964632165.1 uncultured Lachnospiraceae bacterium
GTATAGCACTTCTGAAACAAAAAAACAAGTGCTTTTTCCGCATTTATCGGCGTTTTTTAATGGTTTTATCAGTTCTATCCGACGTATTTCAGTACTTAATAAAAGTTCTGTCCGGAAATGATAAAAGATGCAATCAGTTCTTCATACTTTTCTCTGTCAACCAAGGTATTATCTTCCAGTGCTGAAAGCACGATCAAAAGTTCCATCTGTTCCATGATCGTCATTTCCTCTGTCTTTCCAAGAGATTCTTTCATAACATCCATTACTTCTAAAAGTTCTTCAATATCTGCTTTTGTCTGATCATTTAAAACAAAATCATCAGTTTTTAAAATATTGATCTTATCTTCTCCAAGTGCCATCGTATATGCCGTCTGAAGCAGAACCGGTACCAGCTTTTCTGCAGTCGAAAGCCGGTAGATTTCTTCCAGAAGTTCAATCGCAAATGCTGATGTGAGTGAAGGGATCTCCCCTTCCGAAAATGCCGCTAACACATGCTCTTCATTCAATCTGTGATAAATCCTTCCATATACGACGATATCCTGCAGTACCTGCTTCTCGGACTTAAATTCAACGCATGCAGCTATACTGTTGAGTTCCTGTGATTGTACTGTTTCAAACGCTTTTTCTTTTAAATGCTGCAGCAACAACAATTTCTGCTCTTCATCAATAAATTCCAGTGCAAAATAATCTTCTGCCAGCTCATAAACCTGCTGCTCCCATATTTCATCGTCCGTTTCCCCTTCCTGTATCTGCTGCATAACCTTTATACCGGATATTCCAAATGATACCAGGGCAGGAAATTCATCCCATATACTTTGTCCTCCTGCACCGACCACGCTGTTTGTTATAAGGCAGTGCAGTGTAGCGGCTGCCTGTTCCATACCGGTATACTGATAAAGCTGCTGCACCGGCATATTGTCATAGATAACTTCCGAAAGAACCCACGTGGTATCCGAATCAGAAAATTCAACAGCCTCCATATCCAATGAATCAATCTTCTCTAACCCCCGACACAATTGTACCGCTGGATATAAGGTAATCGCACCCGCAAGCAAAGCGATTACGATTCCCGCTGCCATTCCGACGAACCTGGTGTAATTTTTTTTATCGAACTCAATGTTACGCAAAAAGATCAGCCAGACAAAGAAATAGAAAATACTGCTGAGCAGCCAGGATATCCAAAAAAATGCAACGGTAAAGATCGGAATCAGTAGGGAACGGATCAACGAGACTGTCGGTTCGATCAGGTATTCCTCGCCGGCAAGCCATTCTGTTTTTTGCAAAACAGCCTCTATTATATTTTCCGGTGTGATGATCTCACCGGAAGCAAACGTTTCCTGCGGTACTACTTCAAAAAGCTCCGCTGCGAACAATAAAACTGCATCGATCATTTTAGGGAACAACAGACAGAAAGCAATAAAAAATACCGCCCACAGTCCCAGCCGTACAGCGTTTTTTATTATTCCCCTGCGGAATCCGAAAAAGGCTCCCAATACTATCAAAATAACTGCAAATATCATGTTCATATCCCCCTTATTTCAGTTTCAGATCTTTCGTCTGCTCTTTGTAGTAATTTATCAGACACCCCTTCAGGATAATTTCCCTTTCATTATCCGTCAGTTCCCCAAGACGTAAGGATATTGGTTCTATGGAATCCCTGATGAGATATGCTTCTATTTCTGAGTTCTTTCCTTTCAAGGTATGTTTGATATCTTTGATGTAAATATAATCTCCAACTTCAAACTCAGGTTTTTCTTTCATTAAAAACGGCAGCATGCCCCAGTTGATCAGATTGGAACGATATCGTTTCGTCGCATACTCTCCTGCAATGTTCGCCAATCCTCCAAGTACTTTTTGACAGCTTGCCGCCTGCTCCCGTGCTGAACCGTCGCCCGGTTTTACGGCATAAATAACGCTTCCTATCTCTATCTCAGACAACGTCACGCCAAACATGTCGGTAACTTTCTCCATTACATCTTTCAGTTTTGGAGAAGTTTTCTCCACATCCTCCGGTTTTCCTGACCTCAGACGTGCTCTTTCTGCTTTTTGGATTTCTTTTGCTCTTTCAACATAACCGGGATCCCTTCTGGAAAGAGTGTATTCTGCCAGCCTGAGAGGATTCGAACGATAAGAAGATGTCTCTCCTGACGGAATCAGCTCATCTGTCGTTGTGACAGGATCCAAAATGACAGAAGCCACCTTGAGCAGCAGATTTTCTCCCAGTTCAGACATTTCCGGCCAATCCACAATCCCAGGTCCAAATTTGATCTCCGTAACAGGATCTGCCTTGTCAATGCCATCATATACCCTGTTTTCATAGATACTCTTATCAAAAAAGTATGTCGGCCCGGAAAATACTGTGTCTGTATATTCTGCAGAGGTCAGGCATCCCTGTGCCGCCGCTGTTGCTGCAATGGAACGTGCATCCATCAATGCAACGGACGCGATCTGCCCATTTGTAATTTTAGATCCTTCTCTGTATGGGAAATTTCTTGTCGAATGGCGTATACTCAGTCCACGGTTTGCAGGAACATCTCCTGCTCCAAAACACGGTCCGCAAAATGCAGTACGCATGATTGCCCCGGACTGCATTAATGCTGCTGCCGTTCCGTTTCTTACTAATTCCATGAATATCGGCTGACTTGCCGGATAAATACTAAGTGAAAATTCACCGTTTCCTATGTACCTTCCCTGCAAAATGTCGGAAGCAGCACATATATTTTCAAATCCTCCCCCGGCACATCCTGCAATAACTCCCTGATCTACATAAAGTTTCCCATTATGTATCTTATCTCTCAGCGCAAACGTAATATTTCCATCCAGACTGCTCTCTGCTTTTTTCTCCACTTCATACAAAACATCCTCCGGATTTGCAGTCACCTCATCTATCGTGTAAACATTGCTTGGATGGAACGGCATTGCGATCATCGGTTTGATCTCTGTCAGATCCACCTCAATCATACCGTCATAAAATACAGTTTCCGGTAATGTCAGTTCTTTATAATCTTCTTTTCTTCCATGGATCCCGTAAAATTCTTTTACTTTATCATCTGTGATCCAGATAGAAGAAAGGCAGGTGGTCTCCGTTGTCATAACATCAACACCGATTCGTTCTTCTACCGTAAGATTTTTCACTCCCTCTCCGAAAAATTCCATTACTTTGTTGTTTACATATCCGTTTGCAAATACGGCACCGATGATGGAAAGAGCAATATCCTGCGGACCAACCCCATGACGCGGTGTTCCGGTCAGATGAACACCAACAACTTCCGGCATTTTGATATCATACGTTTTCTGTAAAAGCTGCTTGACCAGTTCCGGTCCGCCTTCCCCGATTGCCATCGTACCAAGCGCCCCATAGCGTGTATGGCTGTCGGAACCTAGAATCATCTGTCCGCCTCCTGCCAGCATTTCACGGGCATACTGGTGAATGACCGCCTGATGCGGAGGCACATAAACACCTCCATATTTTTTTGCGCAGGAAAGTCCAAACATATGGTCATCTTCATTGATTGTTCCGCCGACTGCACAAAGACTGTTATGGCAATTGGTCAGCACATAAGGCACAGGAAATCGTTCCAGTCCGCTCGCACGGGCAGTCTGAATGATCCCAACATATGTAATGTCATGCGATATCAGCTTGTCAAAACGGATCTGCAGTTGTTCCATCTCAGCTGACTGATTGTGTGCATTCAGAATCTGATATGCCAACGTATGTGTTTTCGCTTCCTTCTTTTCCGGCAAGACGGCTGTAAATCTTCCATATTCATTCTCTATTGCTTCTTCCGATACCGTGTATTTCCCCTGAAACACGTAGGCACCCTTTTTATATAAGCGAATCACCTGTCATTCCCTCCTTGTTCTGATTGCTGCTGTGTAAACAAATACATTCCGACTCCGGCAGCAATTGTAATATTTAAGGAATCTACCTCATCCGACTGTGGAATGATGATGCTGGTCCCACGATGTAAATAGGAATCATCCAATCCTGTAGCTTCATTGCCAAATACAAGCGAAAATAATTTAGGTTTCGGGCAGGTGTCCACTGTCAGCTGACGCTTGGCATTTAACATAAAACAAAACACTTCATGCTCCGGATATGCTGCTTCGTATTCCTCGAAGCTTTTAAAATACTGGCAATGGATCCGGAATAATGCCCCCATAGAGGCGCGAATGGTCTTAGGGTGAAATACATCCACTCCAGGCGAGATGATTGCAAGGTTTTTGATCCCGAAAGCAATTGCAGTGCGTATCATGGTTCCCATATTTCCCATATTCCCCGGATGATCCAATACAATATGGGACTGTGTTTTTACCAAAGCATCCTTGTACTTTCGAAATACGCCAACAACAAAACAATTTTCTTTATCACTCAGTTTCTGTATCTGTTTATCTTTTATAAGCACCGGGATATGATACGGCTCTGCCAGTTCCATAATCGTTTTTGTGTCCGTGAATGTTGAGTGCACGTACACTTCCAGCACGTCTTCCGGCCGCATTTTTAATAATTCGATCGTAGGGAATGCCCCTAGCGTATATGAATATTCTGCATCTTTTTTGTATGTTCTTATCTCCATCTTTTTTTCTCCCTGCCATTTTATGATTCTGCTATTTCGCGTTTTTCTGATCCCTTGTTTTGGCATATATTTCATACGGAAGCTGTAAGTTCATATAAGCTGCCGGATGTTTTCCGGCTGCTTTTTCCGATTCTGTCGGAGGTGTCATATAATTTTCTCCGTATAGTGCCGTAAGATATGCTTCCGGACAAGCTGCGCCAAAATATTCTCTTCCTTCGAACCGATATGGTCTTGGTGTTCCAAAAACAGATTTCGGAATATCTTCCCTCAGTCCCCAATGTCCAAGCAGATTAGAATAATATCTGCTCTCTCTCTTCTTCCAGATGCACTGCTCCAGTTTTTCCGTTGTCCGATCCACGGAACAAAAGGCACGGATCCCATGGATACAGATAGCTTTTGCCGGGCTTCGGTATTTCTGATGATAATCCAGGATCAGGCCATACAAAATCCTCTTATAAAAGCGGACGCGATAGGAATTCCACTTTCGCACGTTCTCCGCAGCAGCTTCATCCAACGGAAAAATCTCCAGATAAACTCCTCCGGCATAGGTGTCCTTACTTCTTCTTTGCTCAATATACGTTGTATTCTTATCTTCAAAATGTGTAAATGCATACGGCACACCATTTTCTTTCCGATGATTACGAACCGCATAACCCTTTGGAAGTTCCGCCTCCGGAATACATAGCAGTCGTTCATAATCTTTCCTTGGCATCCCGATATCCATATCATCATCCCACGGAATAAAACCCTGATGACGATACGCTCCAAGCATAGTGCCGCCAAGCATATAATAAGTAAGTTCCCGTTCCACACAAAAAGAATGAAACACATCCATTGTTTCTAATAATTTCTGATGTAGTTCCTGCATTCTTGCTTCCATCCTTTATTTTTCTTCCGAATTTGCCGAAATGACTTCTGTATAATGCTTATTCTTTCTTTCCTCTTTTGGAGGTGTCATATAATCCCCATACATCTGTTTCAGGACTGCATCATAATTTTTCGGTGCCGGGCACATCATATCCTCGAACAGATACTCATCTGTCTCATCATAATAGCACTTTGGAAATATTTCTTTCATCTTATAGGCACCCATGAAATTTCCAACATAAGCCGAACCTTCATAAGGGAACTTTTTCATGGTCCGTTCAATCTTTTCCATTCTCTTTTTTGCAGAAAGCAATCGGTCAAATTTGATCTTTTTCCCGATAGAGACCAGTATCTTTTCATACCACGGGCGTCCTTCCCGGTTGACATTTACGATCTGATCAAACTGTGAAAACATAAAAAGCATCCTTAAAAACAAAAGATACCCTTCGTGACATTTTCGGTAAAATGCATTTTCCGGCATACCATCTAACGGAAAGATGTCGACCCAGGCATAAGTTTCCTTTTCTTTCACTCCGGAACGGTCGATCACACGGCTGTCGTAACGATATACTCTCGGATGAAAATAAATATGTTCTGCATTATTATGAAAACTGGAAAATCCATACGGAAATTGAAACTCTTTTTCAGCAAGCCGGCAAAATATTTCAAAATCCTCTCTTGGCATCCCGACATCAATATCATCATCCCATGGAATAAAGCCCTGGTGGCGCACTGCACCGAGAAATGTCCCTCCCAACAGATAATAACGCAGTCCATGCTCTTTACAAAGTGCCGCAATCTGTTTTAAAACAGTAAGTTCCAAAAGTTGAAGTTCTCTTAAATTATCTGTACGCTTTTCTTCCATGTTCTTCCTCATGATATCACTTTTTATTCTGATAAATCCTAACTGTTAGTATAGCAAAAACAATGAGATCTGGCAACTTGTGACACTTCATTTTTTAATGAAACTTTTCTTTTTCTCTCTTTTCTGTTATAATGAAACCACTTGAGATCTTATCACAATATACGGAGGTCATTATGAAAATAACCATTTTAGTCGCAGCACACAAAGAATACCGCATGCCTGATGACCCAATGTATCTTCCGGTCCATGTCGGAAAGGCCTGTTCTGATATACAGCTTCCTTATATGGCAGATAACTCAGGAATAAACATATCCGAAAAAAATCCATACTATTGCGAACTGACCGCCCTTTATTATGCCTGGAAAAATATTGATGCCGATGCCATTGGTCTTGTCCATTACCGCAGACATTTTACCCGCCATCGTTTTCTGCCGTGGAAAAAAGATCCTTTCACAACAATTTTGAGGAAATCCGAAGCGGAAGCTTTATTAGAAAAATATGATGTCATTCTTCCTAAAAAAAGAAACTATTTCATCGAAACAACCTATTCGCAATATATCCATGCCCATCCGGCAGAACCATTAGAGAAAATCAGGCAGCTGATCCAGCGTAACTGTCCGGAATATTCCCCTGCTTTCTCCTCTGTCATGGATTCTTCCAAAGGGCATCGTTTCAATATGCTTCTTATGAAAAAAGATTTTTTTGACTCTTATTGTGAATGGCTGTTTTCTCTTCTTTTTTCTTTAGAAAAAGAGCTGGACATCTCTTCCTATGATAACTACAACAAGCGTGTATACGGATTTCTTGCAGAACGTTTGCTGGACGTCTACGTTACCCGGCACAATCTTTGCTACACCGAACTGCCGGTATGCTTTACGGAAAAAGAACATTGGATAAAAAAAGGAGCAGCCTTCTTGAAGAGAAAACTGCGTTCTTACCAAAAAAGTAACTGAGCCGGAGATATTCCGGCTTTTTTACGCATATACATTATTACAAAAAAAATTTGATGAGGATTTTTATGGATCATTTTTTTAGCGGAAATCGTGTCAGCAATATTACAAACGGGCGCATTGAAAATATCAGCAGCGGAGGCAGCACAACCTATGTAACTGTTTCATATAATGACTGTCGTAATTGCGCACGCAACTCCCAGACCATCGTTTTGATCGTTGGAACCACTTCCAAAGTATTTAATGAAAAAGGTACTCAGATTCCTCCTTCTTTTCTTCGCATCGGAATGTGGATTGATGCTTCGTACTCTTCTTCCATGACACGCAGCATTCCTCCTCAGGCTGCTGCATATACCATTCGCATCGTAAATTCTGATATTACCCGTGATACTGCTACCGGCACTATCTTCTCGGTTGATCCTGCAAAACGCTGCTTTTCTACCCTCAGCAACGGAAATCCCCTGTCTGTGATTCAGTTTCATTTAGCCGATAATGCCCGCATTTTTGACCGTTTCGGCAGACCCGCAAATTTTTCATCTCTTCGTCCCGGGATGCGTGTCCGTGTCCGTCATGCAAATTTCATGACTGCCAGTCTTCCGCCACAGACTACTGCTTTTGAAGTGCAGTTATTATAATTCCTTTTGATTGGTCCCGACTGTCAGGAACTAAAACAGAAAAACCCCTTTGAGTACATGTCATAATGTACCCAAAGAGGTCATTTACTGCTTTTGTATATTCTGTTTTACGGAAATTACATTCCCATCTGCTTTGCAACTTCTTCTGCAAAGTTTTCTTCCTTCTTTTCGATACCTTCACCAGTCTCAAAACGAACGAATCTCTTAACTGCAAGTGTTAATCCTTCTGCCTTAGCTACAGATGCAATGTACTTGCCAACTGTCAGCTCGCCATCCTTAACATAAATCTGATCAACAAGGCAGATTTCCTTTAACTGCTTATTGATACGGCCATTGATCATGCCATCAATCACCTTTTCCGGCTTCTGGGATTCCTTAGGATCATTCATGATCTGAGCCTTTAAGATTTCTTTTTCATGTTCAATGTATTCTGCAGGGATCTCTGTGTTATCAACATACTTAGGATTCATAGCTGCGATCTGCATTGCTACATCCTTTGCACATGTCTTAGCAGCATCAGTAACAGCAGAAGCTTCAAACTCAACAATAACAGCAATTCTTCCGTTTGCATGAATGTAAGATTCTACAAAACCGTTTGCAGCAACAAACTTTGCAAATCTTCTGATGTTCATGTTTTCACCGATAACAGCGATCTGAGAAGCAAGTTCTTCTTTTACTGTCTTGGTATTATCTAATGCCCATGTCTCTGCTAAGAATGCATCAATATCTGCTGCATTTGTATTAGCTGCCTGAGCTGCAACTGCAGAAACATAGTTGCGGAACTTTTCGTTCTTTGCAACGAAATCAGTTTCAGAGTTTACTTCTACGATGGAAGCAATCTGTGCATCTTCACTTACGCAAGTATCACAGATACCTTCTGCTGCGATTCTGTCAGCCTTCTTTGCCGCCTTAGCAAGACCTTTTTCTCTTAAATACTCAATTGCCTTGTCAATATCGCCGTCTGTCTCTGCAAGAGCCTTCTTACAGTCCATAACACCGGCACCGGTCATCTTTCTTAACTCCATAGCGTCCTTTGCGGATACTTCTGCCATGATATTGTCCTCCTCTGATTCTTGTTTTAAATTTCATAGATTTTTCAACAACCCGGAAAAGCATGCTCCTCCGGGTTGATATCAGTTCCAGTATAAATTACTCTGCATCAGCTGCTTCTGTTTCAGCAGGAGCATCAACGAGTTCTTCGCCCTGATTTGCTTCGATAACAGCGTCAGCCATCTTTGCAACGATCAGCTTAACTGCACGGATTGCATCATCATTACCAGGAATAACGAAATCTAATTCTTCAGGATCACAGTTTGTATCAGCAATACCGATCAACGGAATACCAAGTGCATGTGCTTCCTGTACACAGATTCTTTCCTTCTTAGGATCAACAACAAAGATTGCATCCGGAATCTTCTTCATGTTCTTGATACCGCCAAGGTTCTTCTCTAACTTATCCCATTCCTTCTTTAATTCAATAACTTCCTTCTTAGGAAGAACATCGAATGTGCCGTCTTCAGCCATCTTTTCGATTGCCTTTAATCTTGCGATTCTGGACTGGATTGTCTTAAAGTTGGTAAGCATACCGCCTAACCATCTTTCATTTACATAATACATACCGCAACGCTCTGCTTCGGACTTTACGGAATCCTGAGCCTGCTTCTTTGTACCTACAAAAAGAACAGTACCGCCCTGTGCAGCAATATCCTTGATTGCATAGTAAGCTTCATCAACCTTTCCTACAGACTTCTGCAGATCGATGATATAGATACCATTTCTCTCTGTGTAGATGTATGGAGCCATCTTAGGGTTCCATCTTCTTGTCTGATGACCAAAATGTACACCAGCTTCCAATAACTGCTTCATTGAAATAACGCTCATTGTTTTTACCTCCATATGGTTATATTCTTCCGCATGCTTCTTATCATCCGCAGACCGGATCTGTCCGTCCGTAAATACCGGCTGATTCCAGCACCCTGCACACGATCGGCATACGTGTTTTGTCATAGGCACAAAATGCCCATGCACACAAAATTGACTATAACATAATAATTTTCAAAAAGCAAGTCTTTTTTATTGATTTTTTTTTAAAAAATAAATGCCGCCGGATTTTGATCGGCGACATTTATGCATTTACTATTTGATCTTCTTCAGTTCTTCAAAGACAACATCGTTCAGAACCTTGATATATGTTCCTTTCATGCCGGAGGAACGGGATTCAATCACTCCAGCACTTTCAAATTTCCGAAGTGCATTTACGATGACCGAACGGGTTATCCCGACTCTGTCCGCTATCTTGCTGGCAACAAGGATACCCTCTTTTCCTTCCAATTCATCAAAGATATGACGGATCGCTTCCAGTTCTGAAAAAGATAATGTGCTGATCGCTGAACGCACGATCTGTACTTTACGATTCTCTTCAGCATTCTCTTCATTAACAGAACGCATCATCTCAAGTCCGACTACGGTTGTTCCGTATTCACTCAAAATAATGTCATCAATGGAGTACGGTATTCCTGCCTTATAAATAAATAATGTCCCCAATCTTTCTCCGGCTATGTCAATCGGATTGATGATAGCTTCATAACTGTTTACTTCCGGAAATTCAAATCCAAGCGTTGCCAGATTTACATTTTCTTTAGTAGAAAGGATATTCAGCAGACGCTCATTTAACATAGGATCGATATGACCGCCAACCGCATCCTGAATCAACTCATGAATCGGTGCGATATCATCACGGTTTTTAATGCCAAGCACCTTCCCTTTCTTACTAATAACAAGAATGTTGGACTCCAAAATTTCACTCAACACAAGACAAATGTCATTAAACACAACTTTATGAGAACTGTTATTGTGTAATAACTTATTTATCTTCCGAGTCTTATCTAATAATTGAACGCTCATTGCGGCCTCCTTTCAAAATTGCACGACAATTTCTCTATTCCAACTATACCACGAACACAAGAGTACCGCAAGAGAATTTTTTCTATTTTGCGACAACATAGCCACAATTTTCATCAATGCATGCTAATTTTGTTCCTTTTTCCAATAAGACCTTATGACAATTCGGACAAAATTCTTTCGTTGGCTTCTGCCAGGACATAAATCCACACTCCGGGTTATTCTCGCATCCGTAATATTTTCTTCCCTTTTTTGTTTTTCGGATCACCACTTCTTTCCCGCATTCCGGGCATGGCACCCCGATCTTTTCGAGATGCTGCTTCGTATTTTTACACTCAGGAAAGCCCGGGCATGCAAGAAATTTTCCATGCGGTCCGTATTTGATGACCATCATCCTTCCACACACATCACACGGAACATCGCTGACTTCATCTTCTATTTTGATGTTTTCAAGCTTTTTCCCTGCTTCTGCTACTGCTTTCTCTAAATCCGGATAGAAATTTCGTATGATTGTTTTCCACTGTACGGAACCGTCTTCCACCCGATCCAGCAGTGCTTCCATATTTGCGGTAAAACTTGTGTCAACAATTTCAGGGAACGCTTCTTTCATGATACGGTTTACTGCTTCCCCGAGTTCCGTCACATAAATATTCTTATTTTCTTTTACCACATAGTGCCGCGCCAGTATGGTTGTAATGGTAGGTGCATACGTACTCGGGCGTCCGATGCCCAGCTCTTCCATTGCCCTTACCAGGGATGCCTCGTTATAATGCGGTACTGCCTGGGTAAAATGCTGCTCTTTGTTTATTTGCTGTGTATACAGTTTTGAATTTTCGGACATATGTGCTACCGTCAGATTTCTTTCGTTTTCTTCTCCGTCCTCTTCCGGTGCGGTATACATTGCCATAAATCCTTCTGCCGTTATCTCAGATGCTGATGCCGTAAACAGATATTCTCCCGCAGAAAGTTTTACGGAAACAGTCGCATACTTTGCCGGTTGCATACGGCTTGCCATAAAACGCTTCCAGATCAGCTGATACAGCCGGAATAAATCTCTTGGCAGGCTTTCTTTTACCATTGTTGGCGACATTTCGACATAAGTCGGTCGAATTGCTTCATGTGCATCCTGAATTTTTTTACCTTTTGTCTCTTCCTTTATCATATCCGCGACCTGTTCTTTGCCAAAAATTTCAGCAATGTAATTTCTTGCCGCGGTGTCTGCTTCTTCCGATACTCTGGTCGAATCGGTTCGGAGATAGGAAATAAGGCCAATCGTCCCGTGTCCTTTAATATCAACTCCTTCATACAGCTGTTGTGCCAGTCGCATTGTTTTTTGTGTAGAATAATTTAATAGTTTTGATGCTTCCTGCTGCAAAGTACTTGTTGTAAACGGAAGTGGTGCCTTTTTCTGCCGTTCTCCCCTTTTTATCTCGGTGACCCGGAATTCTTCCTTTGTCAACGCAGTTCTTATTTTTTCCGCCTCTGCTTCACTTTCAATCGTCATTTTTTCGTTATTTTTACCATAAAACTTTGCTGTGAACGGTTTTTTTTCTTTTTCCGCCGTCAATACAGCATCCAGTGTCCAATATTCTCTGGAAACAAAAGCATTGATTTCTTCTTCTCTGTCGCAGATCAGACGGAGTGCCACAGACTGTACCCGCCCCGCACTCAATCCGCGCTTTACTTTTTCCCACAAAACAGGACTGATGCGATATCCCACGACCCTGTCCAAAATTCTTCTGGTCTGCTGTGCATCTACCAGGTTCATGTCGATTTCTCTCGCTTCTTTAATGGAATTTTTAACTGCGTTTTTGGTAATTTCATTAAATGTAATGCGGCTGGTTGTCTTTGGATTCAGTTTCAGAGTATGGAATAAGTGCCAGGAGATTGCTTCACCTTCACGGTCCGGGTCGGTTGCAAGATAGACTTTCTCTGCTTTTTTTACTTCTTTTCTGAGTTTGGATAAGATTTCTCCTTTTCCGCGGATCGTAATATATTTCGGTTCATAATCCTGTTCCGGGTCCACTCCAAGCTGACTTTTCGGAAGGTCTCTTACATGTCCGTTCGATGCGATCACCTCATAATTGTTTCCAAGAAATTTCTTGATCGTTTTTGCTTTTGCAGGAGACTCTACGATCACCAAATACTTTGCCATCTCTTTCACTACCTCCACTAATACTGACTTCGTATCATATAATAATTTTTTATCGGCTGGCTGATATATTTTTTCTGTTCCATTTCAAATAGAAGACCATATAACTCCACCAGAGGGAGTTTTGTCTCAATGGAAATCTGTTCCATATGTTTTGGCTGTAAACTCAAACAAGCATACACTATTTTTTCTTTGGTTTCAAGTGAAAGCTTTTCATTTTTTTTCGAATTCATGAAAATTTCAGAACTTTCCCGACAAAAATTATGCAAAATATCTTCGGGTTCTCTTACTAAAAAGGCTCCATCCTGAATCAGCTGATTGGTCCCGTCCGCCAGATGATCATATATTCTTCCAGGAACTGCATAAATTTCTTTCCCCTGTTCCAGAGCATAACTTACCGTAATAAGAGACCCGCTCTTTTCCTTTGCTTCTACAACAAGCAGTGCATCCGAAAGTCCGGCGATGATTCGATTCCTTTTCGGAAAATTGTAGGAAAACGGCGGTGTCCCGGGAAGTTCTTCTGACATAACACCCCCAAAGCAGTACAATTCTTCATAAAGTGCTTTATATTCCGATGGATAGCAGACATCCACTCCGCTTCCAAGCACTGCATAAGAACTTCCTTTTCTCTTTACCGCGCTCCGTTGAGCACTTCCGTCAATCCCTCTTGCCATTCCGCTGATGACCTGTATTCCGGCATCGGCAAGCGAAGCCGCAAATTCTTTTGCCGTCTCTTCTCCGTAAACGCTGCAGTTTCTCGATCCGATGATTCCAATGGTCGGACTATGTTCTAACGGTAATTTCCCTTTATAATATAGTACAAATGGAGAAAGATATACCTCTCTTAATCTGGACGGAAAATCCGGCATCTGACGTGCTGTTATTTTGATACCATTTTTATACAATGATTCAAATGTTTTTTTCGATTCTTCCTGATTACTCTCCTCTTCCAAAACCTTTTTTATCTGCTTTTTTCTCTCTGTCTGCTGCTTTGTGAGACCGGAAGGAAATAAATCCTCCGTTTTTCTTTTTCTTGCTGCTTCATACCATTTTCCTGTATCATCACATAAAACCAACAATTCTTCTTTCTCTTTTTGACCGATTCCTTTTAACGAATGAAACCAATGCCAATAAAATCCGTTTTCCATTCATTACAACCTCCAGTACTTTTTTCCTATATTGCAGTATTGGCAGGCCTCTATTACATGATTTTTTTTAATATCAACGCTTCTGTCCAGATCCGCTATCGTTCTGGAAAGTTTTAATATCCTGAAATAGCGTCTTGTGCTAAATTCATTTTCACCAAAGATCTGATACAGTACCTTTCTTTCTTCTTCACCAAAAATGCAGAACTGTTCGATATCTTTTTTTGTCATCTCTGCATTCAGCCGGATTCTCCTTCCTTGAAATCGTTCCTGCTGCATTTTCCTTGCACGCATTACCAGTTCTTTCATTTCTGCCGAGGACTCCTGTGGCTGTCGCTTCTCCAGATGCTCATATTCTACCGGAAACACTTCAAACATCATATCAATCCGGTCTAATATCGGCTGACTGATCTTTCCTAAATACCGTTGCATCTGTGATACCGAACAATTACATCGGTTTTTATCCGGATAATATCCACACGGGCACGGGTTCATTGCCGCTACCATCTGAAACGATGCCGGATACGTATATACTGCCTGCAGACGTGCAATAGTAACTTCACGTTCTTCCAACGGCTGCCGCATGGTTTCCAGTACTTCCGCTTTAAACTCCGTAAACTCATCCATGAACAATACACCATGATGACATAAGCTTATCAGCCCCGGCTTTGCATTTTTTCCTCCACCCATCAGTGCACGTACCGTCGTTGCATGATGTGGTGCCTGAAACGGACGCTGCCATGCAATTTTCATATCGCTGTTAAGCTTTCCTGCCACACTGTATATTTCAGACAATTCTACCATTTCCTCAAACGACATTTCCGGAAGAATAGATGGAATACACTTTGCCAACGCAGTTTTTCCACTGCCCGGAGGTCCTATCAGTAAAAGATGATGTCCGCCTGCCGCAGCAATGCAGCAGGCTCTTTTCGCTGCTTTTTGTCCGACAATATCTGCAAAATCATATTCTTCGGATTTTTTGTACAGTTTCCGGTCGGCATAGATCATCTCTGCCCGAATTGGCCGTTCCGGTAATATTGCTCTGCTTCCGTTCAGAAAAGTTACTGCTTCTTTCAGATCTTCAACCCCATAAGCCGGAATACCCTCTTGCAGTGCTGCTTCTTTCACATTGCCTTTCGGAACAATAAAATACCGGAATCCTTCTTTTGCTGCCAGACGTGCCATAGGCAGAATTCCCGGAACCTTATTCAGTTTTCCGTCCAGACTCAGCTCCCCTGCAAACATACATTCATTCAATTTTTCTTTTGGAAGAAAGCCGAATGCAGCTAAAATAGAAATTGCTACTGCAAGATCAAAAGACGTCCCTTCTTTTCGAATATCTGCCGGGGACAGATTTACCGTGATATGCTTTGGTACAAGCTGAAAACCTGCATTTTCGATGGCAACTCTGACACGTTCCCTTGCCTCTTTTGCCTCTGAGGCCAATGCCCCTACCATCTGCAGTTGCGGAAGTCCGTTTCTGACATCCGTCTCTGCACAAACCGTCACTGCCTCTACTCCATGAATGACGGCACTATACGTTTTACAAACCATATAACTCCTTTCTTGTCTCTCCCTGTCAGAAAGGGTTCTTCGGTTTTCTGATATACTCCTAGTTTCATGATAACATTCCGCCCAGCTGCGGTCAAGCACAAAAGATCCGGTTGAAAGCACTTCTGCCGCCAACCGGATCTTTTATTACTTTTTATCCAATATTTTTTTTATTTCACTCATAAATGTATTCACATCTTTAAATTCACGATACACCGAAGCAAACCGCACATAGGCAACCGGATCAAGATTTCGAAGTTTATCCATAACAATCTCACCTATCACACTGCTTGGGATTTCCTTCTCCTCCATATTGAATATAGCTGTCTCCACTTCATCTACCAATTTATTGATCTGGTCTACGGAAATCGGACGTTTGTGACAGGAACGATATACCCCCGCCTCAATCTTTGTCCGATCATAAGATTCCCGATTATTATCTTTTTTTATAACAACCAGAGGAATCGCTTCTACTTTTTCATAGGTCGTATAACGTTTCCCGCACTCGTCACACTGTCTTCTTCTTCTGATGGATGTTCCTTCATCTGCCGGTCTTGAATCGATAACTCTTGTGTTCTCTTTTCCGCAAAACGGACATTTCATAGTAAATTTTCTCCTCCCTTTGCAATTCTTAATCTAAATTCCTGTTTTTTTGCATATCTTATAGAAACAGAACTACGAGGTCCTTTATGAAAAACGACTGCCCTGACGATTCTATCCGCATCTGCAAACTTCGCCAGAAAGAAGTCATCAATTTACGCGATGGCGAACGCATCGGGTTTGTTGGCGATGTGGAATTTAACCTGAAAACCGGATGCGTAGAATGTCTGATCATCCCGGGTCCATGTAAAATATGGGGACTGTTTGGACGCGAACAGGAATTTGTCATTCCGTGGCGTTGTGTCTGCCGCATCGGCTTTGATATCATCCTTGTAGACGTTGATATTGAAGCTGTCTCGCACAAGTGTGAAGTCCCTATGTAAATTCCCCTTTTTGTTCAGGCATTTTCATAACATGCTCTGGCATAATCTTTTGACTGTTGCGCATTGGATGGCAGTGAATCTTCTAAAAGCACATGGATAAACGGCTTTTTCTGTTTTAATATCCCCATCAGATACGGAATGTTCATCTGCCCTTCTCCAAGTGTTACCGGACGGGAAATGATTTCTCCGTCTTTCACGATATAATCTTTCAGATGGATGACATCAATTTCATTGCCAAACAATTCAAAAGCCCCTCGAATGATGTCTTCATGGTCTTTTTCATTCTGTTCATTCAGAAGATTAACCGGATCAAGAATCACACGAAGATTTGGAGAATTTACCGCATCAAGTACTTTTCTCGTCCGCTCGATATCACACATAATATGTTTGTACACCGGTTCGATTCCAAAGCATACCCCCATCTTTTCTGCATATTCCACAACAACTTTCAAATTTTCAATAAAAATAGAAAGTGCCTGCTCCGTATGATTTTCCGGAGTATACCTATACTCCGTATTTACTGCTCCTGTCTCCGTGCCTACCATGCCACATCCCAAAAAAGATGCAAAACGGATATGATGCCGATAGGATTCCATGATCTGATCAAGCTGGACCTTCTCCGGATTCGCAAGGTTTTTATAACATCCAAGTACTGCGACTTTTACTTTATTTTTTTCATATACATCTTTCATATACATCGCCATTCCGGATGTCATTGCTTCATTACTGACATTAAACTCTGTGATAGCCTTTGCCAGAGCAAGCTGCGTGCAGCAGAATCCGGCATCTGAAATGCTTTTTACAAGTTCTTCAAATGGGGCTTTCGGCATGTCGTGCCCCCTGATCCCTAATAATAATTCGTTCATTTTAATCCATCCTCCTCAATTTCCTCCGGCGGCAAGAAATGATTCGTATTCCTCGCTCGTCATCAGGATCTTCCTTGGCTTAGTGCCTTCTTCCGGTCCGACCACACCGGCATCTGCCAGCTGATCCATAATGCGTGCCGCCCGGTTAAAGCCTATTTTATACTCTCTCTGAAGCATACCAATAGATGCTTTTTCGCGCTCAATAATGTATCTTCCGGCTTCGGCAAAATATTCATCCCGTCCGTTGTCCGTACCACTGCTTCCTGAAACAGCTTCTGACGCACGCACAGTCGTGATTTTTGCAGAAATCTCTTCACTGTACTGTGCCGGTCCGCCATTCTGACCTTTCAAAAACTCAACCACATTTGTAACTTCCCTGTCGGATACAAATGCACCCTGCACACGTACCGGCTTTGGATAATTGGACGGATAATACAACATATCGCCCTTCCCAAGCAGTTTTTCCGCACCAACCGAATCAAGGATTGTTCTTGAATCAATCCCCGAAGAAACCGCAAATGCAATACGCGATGGAATATTGGCTTTGATCAGACCGGTAATGACATTGACAGACGGACGCTGTGTTGCCAATACCAGATGAATTCCTGCCGCCCTCGCCTTTTGTGCAAGACGGCATATTGCATCTTCTACATCTGTAGAAGCCACCATCATCAGATCTGCCAGCTCGTCTACGATAATTACAAGCTGCGGATAATGCAGATACTGTTCTGCCGTAAGCCCTTCTCTTTCAAGAGCATCCAGTTTTTCATGATATCCTTTCAGATCTCTTGCATTCACCTCATAGAACTTATTATAACGCTCTTCCATTTCCGCCACTGCCCAGTTCAATGCAGCGGAAGCCTTTTTCGGATCTGTTACAACCGGAATCAGCAGATGTGGGATTCCGTTGTATACGCTTAATTCTACCACTTTCGGATCTACCATTAATAACTTTACTTCATCCGGATGTGCCTTATACAAAATGCTCATTATGATCGTGTTGATGCATACGGATTTACCGGAACCTGTCGCACCGGCGATCAACAGATGCGGCATTTTTGCGATATCTGCTACAATACACTGTCCACCGATATCACGTCCTACCGTAAAAGCAAGTTTCGATGGATTCCGCTCAAACTCCCGAGATTCCAAAAGTTCCCGCAGTGTTACCGTCGTATTCTCTTTGTTCGGAACTTCAATTCCGACAGCTGCTTTCCCCGGAATCGGAGCTTCGATACGCACATCCGCTGCCGCAAGATTCAGCTTAATATCATCGATCAGATTGGTTATTCTGCTTACCTTCACGCCCTGCTCCGGTTGAATCTCATATCTGGTCACTGACGGACCACGGCTGTAGTCTGTAATTGAAACGCTTACTCCAAAACTGTCTAACGTCGCTTTCAGTTTTTCTGCCGTTGCATGTAGTTCTGCTTCTGCATTTGCATTATTTTTCCGCTCCGGCCGGTTTAATAATTCCATTGGAGGAAACTGATAGACCGGTCGGATCTCTTCCATTGTTTCTCCGGCTTCCTCCGCTATTTTTGCAATATCTTCTGCACTTGCCTGATTTGCTTTTCTTTCTTCTTTTGTCAGTTCTGTAACCGCTCCCTGTTTTCCTGTTTCCTTTTTCATATCCGACATTCCATAAGGTGCCTGCTCAAATATTGTTTTTTCTCTTGGCGCACCTTCCTGATATCTGCGGTCAGTCAGTGACTGTTCCGAAAAACTCGGTTCAAACTCTTCTCCTCTCGGTTCCGGAATCTGAAATAACGGTTTCGGCTGTTCTTTCTTTTCAGCACTTTTTGTCTGCTTCACACGATCAAATTTTTTTCGCAGTTCTTCTTCATAAATACTGTTTACAGCATCCACATTATCCTGAGACATATGATAATTTCCGATGTACAACAGTTCTTCCGTTTCTTCGTCTAATTTCTTATCGGGCATAATTTCCGTCGGTGCAGTATCCGACCGTCCTGCCAAAGTGCATTCCTCCTGTTTTCCCGCAGGCAGGGTTCTCGAAGTGCCTCCAAAGAAATTTCGGATAGGTTTCTCTCTTTTTTCTTTCTTCTGTTCTTCTCTTTCCGTATCCAGAAGAAAACTTTGTGCCCTGCTGCTCTTTTGTTCCTGTTTCAGCTGTTCCTGATATTCTTTTTCTTCTTGTGTGCGGATTTTTCTTTCTTCTTTACGTTTTTGAATTTCTCTTCCGCTGATTTCACCAAGAAGTGCAAAAAGAGCCTTTCCGGTCAGCACCATGATACATACAAGGGCAAGCGCCACCAAAACTACATAGCTTCCAACTTTGCCAAATGCCGGGACACAAAGATAGCAGAGAACTCCTCCAAGCAAGCCGCTCCCATTCTTTTTTTCTGCAGATACCTTATAGTAATCAAGCAGCTCCATTTCCGTTGTCTGACCAAACACAAGCTGGATAATCGCAGCCAGCACAACAAACAATGCGACCGAGGCGATCAATTTAGGAATATATCTTTTGTTTGAAGTCCGATTTGCAAGATAAAATGCGATCCCAAAAAATAAGAAAAACGGAATTACATATGCCATCACGCCAAACATTCCAAACGTAAACTGATTGATGACCTCACCGACTTTGCCGCTCATACTGAAATTGCTTAAAAAAAGAAGTGTCGAAATAACAAGTGTTACAAGAAGAACCAGCTCATTGTTAAAATCAGGAACCAGTTCCTCCTTTGGCAGCTTTTCCTCTGCATTCTTTTTTTTCAATGTCTTATTCGTTTCTCCGCTGTTCTTTTTACTTACAGTTTTCTTTACAGGAGTCCCTTTTTTCACTGAAGCAGTTTTCTTTTTTCCTGTTGTTTTCCCTGTACTTTTTACAGCCATACCTTCCCATACCTTTCTCAGCACAAGAATTTATTTTGCCTGTGCCAATGCCTGTTCTAAATCTTCTAAAATATCCTCTACATCCTCTATCCCGATAGACATTCTTACCATATTCGGTTCAACACCTGCTGCTGCTAACTGCTCATCAGAAAGCTGCCGGTGTGTTGTGCTGGCCGGATGCAGTACACCCGTTCTTGCATCTGCAACATGGACAACAATCGCAGCAAGCTTCAGGCTGTCCATAAACTTCATTGCGGATTCCCTTCCGCCCTTAACGCCAAAGGAAATCACACCGCTCACTCCGTTTGGCAGATACCTGCCTGCCAATTCATAATACCTGTTTCCGGCAAGTCCCGGGTAATTTACCCATTCTACCATTTCATTGTTTTCTAACCATTTTGCAACAGCAAGCGCATTTTGCGAATGACGTTCCATTCTCAGATGCAATGTCTCTATTCCCAGATTTAAATAAAAAGCATTTTGAGGAGAAAGCGTCGATCCAAGGTCGCGCATTAACTGTACCCTGGCTTTTGTAATATACGCAGCTGTTCCGCAGTCTCTTGTATATACCATGCCGTGATAAGATTCGTCCGGTGTGGAAAGTCCCGGAAATTTTCCGTTGTCCCACGGGAATTTTCCGCTGTCTACTATAACACCGCCAAGTGCCGTTGCATGTCCGTCCAGATATTTAGACGTAGAATGCACTACAATGTCTGCACCGAACTCAAACGGACGGCAAAGTATAGGTGTAGCAAAAGTATTATCAATGATAAGCGGAATCCCATTCTGATGTGCCACTTTTGCAAATTTTTCGATATCGCACACGACTAAAGACGGATTAGAAAGCGTTTCAGAGAAAATCAGCTTTGTGTTATCGTTTATCTCTTTCTGTAAATCTTCTTCTGAAATATCGGTGTCAACAAAAGTAACATCAATTCCGAATTTCTTTAACGTCACGGAAAACAGATTAAAGGTTCCTCCATAAATTGCTGCCGTAGAGATCATATGATCACCAGCCTCACAAATATTTAAAATAGAAATTAAGGTTGCTGCCTGTCCGGAAGACGTACAAAGTGCACCAACTCCTCCTTCTAACATTGAAATCTTCTTTTCTACACAATCTACGGTCGGATTACCGATACGTGTATAAAAAAATCCTTCTTCCTCAAGGTCAAACAGTTTCCCGACGGTTTCACTGCTGTCATATTTATAAGTTGTGCTCTGGCAGATCGGCACAACTCTTGCTTCGCCGTTTTTTGGTTCATAAGCGCCCTGTACACATACTGTATTTTTTTTATAGCTCATGTCAAATTCCTCCTTATAGTTCTCTTTTCTATTTTAAAGCATCAAACCTTTACCGTCAACCATGTTTTCCGCTTAACTCCGGTACTTTTTAGTCAATCCTGCGTTGGCAGAGCACTCGCCAACCAGACACATACTGCTCTTTTCCATGCACAGATATTTCCTGGCAAACAAGCGGATCTGTTCTGCCGTAACCGAGGATAATTTTTCCAATGTTTCTTCTAACGGCACTGCACGATCATGCATCAGAATTGCTTTTGCATTTTGTTCCATGCGATTTCGCGCGCTCTCATTTCCCATGATCATTTCTGTTCTCAGTTGTGTATACAGTGCTTCCAGTTCAGAGTCTCCTATTGGTAAATCCGCCAGTTCCGTAAGTATTTCCTGTAACTTATCATACACGGTATCTGCATTCGCCGGATTTACAACTACATCAATATGAAAAAGCCCTGCTTCCCTGAAAAGACTCGAATAAGAATATACAGAATATGCCAGACCAAGTTCTTCCCTGATCGTTTGGAACAGTCTTGAATTATTGCTGCCGCCCAATAACGCATTTGTCATGATCTGCACATGACGAAGTTCGTCCGTTTCCGGTACCGTCTCAAATGCAAGGTTCATATACAGCTGCTCTACATCCTTTTGTCTTTCACAGATACAGCGATGGAACTTCGGAAGAATCCGTGGAACTGCACTCTCTGCCGCTTCTCCATATTGCGGGATTGACAGGAATGCACTTTTTAAACACTCCAAGGCAGAAGTCTCATCAAAATTTCCTGCAATAGAAACAATCATATTGCTTCCACAGTAATATTTTCGCATATAGGCAAGGATCTGCTCTTTGGTCATAGAGGAAACAACATCTTTTTCACCAGAAATAATAAATCCGAGCGGATGATCTTTCCAGATATTCTTTTGAAGAAGTTCATGTACCAAATCTTCCGGCGAATCGTCATACATGTCAATTTCTTCTAAAATAACACCCAGCTCTTTTTTTAACGGCTCTTCTTCAAATGTAGAATTCTGCAGCATATCTCCGATAAGCTCTATCATTTTAGGAAGATATTCTGTCAATGTTACTCCGTAAAATGCCGTACATTCTTTTCCCGTAAAAGCATTCAGCTGATCACCAATGGCAGAAATCTCATCTGCCAGCTGTTTTGCAGAACGAGTACTCGTTCCTTTAAACAGGCAATGCTCTATCACATGAGAAATCCCGTTATTTTCCTGTGTTTCATTTGCAGAACCGACTTTTACCCATACGCCAAAGGACACCGTCCTCAAATTTTCCATCGGTTCCATTACAACTCGCATTCCGTTGTCCAGTGTTGTTGTTTTTATCATAACTCTCCTGTATACATTTACTTTGATGCAAAGAACTGCTGTATACTAACATATACAGCAGTTCTTTAAAAATTCTCTTACTTTACATCTTTGATACTGAAACTGATTCTTCCCATTTTATCCTTGCCAAGGCAGACTGCCTTAACTACATCGCCAAGTGTAAGAACATCTTCTACGCGATCGATTCTTTCCTTGGAAACCTTGGAAATGTGAACCATTGCTTCCTTGCCCGGCGCAAACTCAAGAAATGCACCGAATTCCTTAATGCTCACTACTTTGCCTTCCAGCACCTGTCCTTCTTCAAAGTCAGTTACAATGATCTGGATCAGTTCTACTGCTTTCTGCATTGCCGCTGCGTCTGTGCCGCATACAGAAACTGCACCGTCGTCCGTAATGTCAATCTTAACACCGGTCTGTTCAATGATTGCATTGATCGTTTTACCTCTCTGACCAACAACCTCACCGATTTTTGCAGGATCGATCTGAATCTGGATGATCTTTGGAGCATACGGTCCAACTTCCGGTCTTGGTTCAGCAATCGCAGGCTTCATGCAATTTTCCATAATGAACATTCTTGCTTCACGGCATCTTGCAATAGCTCCTTCTACGATAGGCCTTGTCAGACCGTGGATCTTAATGTCCATCTGAATGGCTGTGATTCCGGCATCTGTACCTGTTACCTTGAAATCCATATCACCGAAGAAATCTTCCAGTCCCTGAATATCAGTCAATAAAATATAATCATCATCTGTGTCTCCTGTAACAAGACCACAGGAAATACCGGCAACCATCTTCTTTATCGGAACACCTGCTGCCATCAGAGACATACAGGAAGCACACGTAGATGCCATGGAAGTGGATCCGTTCGACTCAAATGTCTCAGATACCGTACGGATCGCATACGGGAATTCCTCTTCCGAAGGAAGTACAGGAATCAGTGCTCTTTCAGCAAGTGCACCATGACCGATCTCACGGCGCCCCGGACCTCTGGAAACCTTTGTTTCGCCTACGGAATATGCAGGGAAATTATAGTGATGCATATATCTCTTTGAAGTTTCAAATTCATCCAGACCATCCAGTCTCTGAGCTTCTGAGAGAGGTGCCAGTGTACATACGTTACATATCTGTGTCTGACCTCTGGTAAACATGGCAGAACCATGAACCCTCGGTACGATATCAACTTCTGCTGCCAAAGGACGGATCTGCGTAATGGCACGGCCGTCCGGACGCTTCTGATCTTTCAGGATCATCTTACGAACCGTCTTCTTTTCGTACTGATAAACTGCTTCATCAATGAGAGGAAGCCATTCCTCTTTCTCTGCAAATGCCTCTGCAAGCTTGTCCTTTAACTCACGGATACGGTCTTCACGTACCTGCTTCTGTTCGGCAAACATTACAACTTCCATTTCTGCCGGAGGAACGATCTCTCGAATTGCAGCAAACAGCTCTTCCGGAATTGCACAACTGGTATAGGTGTGCTTTTCCTTGCCGCATTCTGCAACAATTGTATCGATAAATGCAATTACCTGCTGATTTACTGCATGTGCTGCATAAATAGCTTCGATCATCTTATCTTCCGGAACTTCATTGGCACCGGCCTCGATCATGATAACCTTATCCCTGGTAGATGCAACCGTCAGTTTTAAATCAGAAACCGCATTCTGAGATGCATTCGGATTAAATACAAACTCTCCGTTGATCATGCCTACCTGTGTAGTTGCACATGGTCCGTCAAACGGAATATCAGAAATGGCAACTGCAATCGCAGAACCAAGCATGGCAGTCAGTTCCGGACTGCATTCCGGATCAACGGACATTACCATATTATTGATAGTAACATCATTTCTGTAGTCTTTTGGGAATAATGGTCTCATCGGACGGTCAATGACACGGGATGTAAGGATGGCATTCTCCGATGCTTTTCCTTCTCTTCTTGTAAAACCTCCCGGGATCTTACCAACCGCATACAGCTTTTCTTCATACTCTACAGAAAGCGGAAAAAAATCGATCCCGTCTCTCGGCTTCTCGGATGCTGTCGCCGTAGATAATACCGTAGTATCGCCATAATGCATAAAAGCCGCACCGTTTGCCTGTGCTGCAACTCTGCCGATATCTACCTTTAATGTTCTGCCGGCAAGTTCCATGGAAAAACTCTTGTAACTCATGTTTCTTAATCTCCTTTTCGTTTGATCTACGGAGCCGCCGAAACAACTGAATAACACATCCTGGGAATCACAATGTGCTATTCAGAAGTCCCGGAACAGCGCCCCGCATTTGGGCACAACTTGCCCACTATTTTTATTATACGCTATTCCCATGGAAAAATCCAGTATTTTTTTCTGTTGCACGAAACCGTTAAAACATCCGGGCAACAAAGAAAGACAGTCTGCACACCGCAGCTGTCTTTCTCTTATTCCATTTAAAATTTAGAATGCTTTTTTCAGACGCTGACACTCCTCGTCCGTGATCGGAAGGATTCCGCCATGCCGTTTCAGGTTGACTCCCATATCAAACTCATCCTCCTGCAAAATGCGGAATTTTCCTGACAGGATATTTTCGGAAATCAACGGGAGATATCCTTTTCCCTCCGAATAGCGATCCACAAGCAGGCACCATTTTGCTCCGTCCTCCAGTGGAAATGCGATTGGCCCTTCTACTCCGTAGAGATTTTCAAGGACCGGGCTGGAAATATCAGCAAACGCATCCTTATCCAATGTTTTTCCATAGTCCATCCGGATGTTCTTTGTTGTTTCGTCTTTAGAAAAACGGATATATCCTTCCGGTATGCGGATGATGTCTGTATCGATCACATGCTTATCCCGTTCGATATAAAGTTCCGGCTCTGTAAATTTTTTAAAATCACTTGTATATGATGCAAAAATACGCTGCTTATGTTCCGGATTCCCAAGTCTGGTCATGGAAGCCCAAAATACAAGAAATGCTTCTTTTTCCTCATCATAAATAGCTTCCGGTGCCCATGCACAACCACTCTCCGGTATGGCAACCGTGTGATTCCAAGGATTGCTCCAATGAACCAGATCCTCTGATTTCCAAATGATAATATCACGGCTTCCTTCAAACTGGGCTACTCCCCAACCTTTCCCATTTGCAATACGCAGGTCAGTTGCAATCAGATAAAAACAGTTGTTTTTTTCGTCACGTATCAGAAACGGATCACGTACTCCCTTTTCTCCGATCTCAGATACCAGAACCGGGTTTCCCTGATTCAAGTCATTCCAATGCATTCCGTCTTCACTAAGTGAAAAATAAATCTGTTCTCCATGCTCACTTTCACCAATAAAGTGAACAAATAAGTACTTATCTTTTTTCATAATCAGTCTCCTTTTTTCCGTCATCGTCGTTTTTTACAGCACGCGATCTTTCCCTACTCACATTGACCTTCCGAATTTCTGTCTGGTTCGAAACGTTTCTGCTTCGTCATTGTATCGCTTTTCTTCTTTATTACTGCTGACATAAGAGAGTATTGCTCCAAGCAGGATAAAACCGCCTATGATATATAGAATCCATGAAAATATCTGCATTCCGCCGCCTTTTTCCGTCAGATCATCTGTATATCCTTCAATTCCTGCTGCAAATACTGCATCATTATTTTGATAATAATAATTATCACCATAATAATAGATTTTGTCAATCAGATCATTGACCTTGTCTTCATTCATATAAAATTTTGCCGTTTCACCAATTGCCCAGCTCCAGTAATCAACACTTTCATAATAAGCGATCAATACATGATTCTCATCCGAAAACAATTCATCATACAGCTGCATTGTATAGTCATCACAGGTAGATGCTTCTCCAGAATAGGTACCTGCTGTATAGAAAAACAACGGAATCCCGGTCTTCTTGTAAAACCTTTCACAAGCTGCTTCTGTTTTTCCCCCGTTATAAGTAAATCCTTCATCCTTGGCATACCCTGCATATACCGTTCCTTCTAAAGAAACTTTTTCATATGCACTTTTATTTGCCAGTACACCAAATAAAACACCTATCGCAATAAAAAGCAAAGCCGTCAGCATTGTTTTTCCTGCTTTTTTCTTTGCGTCCCGCGCTTCCTTTGCAAGGCATTCTGCACGATACATTTTTTGTTCATCTGTGAGTGGTTTATCCTCATACGCTTCTGTTTGTGTCTGCCAGTCTGTCCTTGTACTGCTTCCCTCATTTGAAGTGCCATTATTAATAATGACCGTTCTCCCGCCATATGGCATTCCCCAAAAAAACGGGCGGTGAAATATCGGACGCGGTGGCCGATGATGAATCGGATGTGGCGGTCTGTGATGATGCGGTCCTCCGCCAAAGCCGCCCGGCCTGCCGCCTCCAAAACTACTGCCGCCCGGTCTTCCGCCTCCGGAAAAACTGCCTCCGCCACTTCTGCCACCGCCCACGCGGCCTCCTCCTCCTGCTCTTCCCATAGGATGTCTCCTCCTTATTTTTCCTTAGATTATGATCAGGTAAATACAACATACCTTTCTGCTTTTTCATGTCTTATTCCGACATTGCTATCTTCCCACATTTTTGTTCCAAAATCAATAAGAATACGATTAAATTATAATTAATTTTTATGGCTGCAAATGGCGGTATTGTAAAACAAACTTTCCTTTGCTATAATTTTCCCTGTCAGTTACTGCACAAAATAAATTATAAGAAACGGAGACTTTTATGGCAAGGATCTATTATGCCGGAGATTCTACAGCGGCACAAAATACTGTTTTTTCTTATCCACAGACCGGAATGGGACAAGGATTGTCACTTTATCTGAAACGTGAGCATATCGTTCAAAACTTCGCGATCAACGGAAGAAGCACGAAAAGTTTTTTGGAAGAAGGCCGGCTTTCCGCCATCCGTAAAGAATTAAATGAGGGAGATTTTCTCTTGATCCAGTTTGGACACAATGATGAAAAGATAGAGGATCCTTCCCGTTACACCACACCTTTTAACGAATATCAGACAAATCTTATGCGGTTTATCCGGGCAGCAAGGGAAGTTGGTGCTCATCCTGTTCTGATCACACCGCTCAGCCGGAGAATCTTTGATGCATACGGCGTTCTTAAAGATACCCACGGTGACTACCCGGAAGCCATGCGCCAGCTTGGTTGTCAGCAAAACGTCCCTGTCATTGATCTGAGCCGGCTTAGCTTTGAACTGCTTGAGCAGACCGGAGATGAGGAAAGCAAGAAATGGTTTATGTACTTTCCTTCCGGATGCTATCCGAATTATCCTGAAGGAAAAACGGATAACACCCATCTTCGCTATGAAGGTGCTATCCGTTTCGCCGGCATCCTTGCCGAAGAGTTTAGAAAACTGGGCGGTCTTTACGCCGATCTGCTTTTAGACGAGTTCTCTGATAATCCGAATGACCTGATTGATTAGTATACGTCCAGTTCATCAATGCCGTCTAAAATCATACGTTCGCCTTCCTGCCCGGAAATTTTAACTCCATGCAGTACCAGCTTCTCTACATTTTTAGCAAACAGACCCATTTTCTTTGTTTTTTCTTCTCCATCCATCATTGCAGGCGCACCGGCTTTTGCGGGCTCCGCGTAAGAAATTTCAACATCTTCAAATACGACCTTTTTGATCTTTTCTTCCGGAAGCCCGTACATATATGCTGCCGCAGCATGACAATTGGTTGCCTTGATCTTTTTAAACTCCATCGTTCCGATATATGGAGTCCTTTCATCTACAGGATGGTATTCTTTTGACTGTACATACTCACTGTGCCCGTCCGGATCACAAAAATAAAATTCATTGATCACGACAGGCGTCATGACATGATCCATTTCAATATTTTTAAATACAATGCCGTCTATGACGGCATCTCTCCCTCTGCCTCGCCTTGTCTTAATGCGAAGTCCACGATCCGTGTGAAGAAATTTACAGTCTTTGACTGTTACGTTGCATACTCCTCCTGCCATCTCACTTCCTATCGTAATGGAACCATGCCCGTCCCTCATACAACACTGACGGATCAGCAGGTCTTTGGATGAGCGTTTATACTTTGCCCCCATATAAATTTTCCCGGACTTTAAAGCGATGCAATCATCCCCCAAAGAGAAATAGACGCCGATGATTTCTACATCCTGACAGGATTCCGGATCCAGTCCGTCCGTATTTGGAGAATTTGCAGGATTCAGCACTTTTAAATCAATAAATTTTAAATGGTCCGAAAAATACGGATGAAGATTCCAGGAAGGACTATTTTGAAACTGAATGCCGTGTAGAACCACATGTTCACAGTGATTCAAAAAAACAAGTCTCGGGCGGAATGCCACAATGCGGTCCTTCGGATTTTCCCACCAGTTATCATGGGCTGCATGTCCGTCTACAATACCCTGTCCGGTGATCAGAACATTAGAAACATTGATCCCGGTAATGATCCCGGCAAAACAGTCCAGCGGATTTCCTTCCCACGTTCCAAGATTATATTCCGTGCTCTCATCATACCCCGGTATGATCCCCGGAAGTACCGGCATCCTGCTTCTGTCCGTAGTTGCATGCAAGGTTGCACCCTTTGCAATTTCAAGAACAAGATCACTTTTCAAAAACAGATTTGTGATCCGGTAATCTCCCTCCGGTATCAAAACCCTGCCTCCCTTTGGACAGGCACAGATTGCACATTGGATAAATAATGTATCATCCGTATGATTATCTCCTTTTGCCCCGAACTCCTTTACATTCAGCGTAACAAACTCATCCTCGGTGCATACCGTTACCTTTTCCGACTTTTCTTCGGCAAACGCAATTTCAATCTCATAAGCAGTTGACGGCTTCAGATCATATAAAGAAACCACTATTTTATTGCTTTTTTCCGCTACCGTTCCGTTGAGATAAACAATATGCTCTTCTTCCGATGTATAGCACCCTTTGTCCTTTATTTCCAGCACCAGGCTTCTGGCTGTCTTTAAAATAACTTCAAACGTAATCATGTGTTTTGCTCCTCCGCTCCTAGACTCTGTCAAATCTTTTTTCCAAGCGTTTTACCGCATGATAAGAAAGCGGATATTCCTTCGGAACCTGCAGAACTTTCTGTAATACCGTTTCGTATTTTTCTAATAAAAACGCATGATAAAAGCAACCTTTTGCAAGTCCGTAGCAGACCATGTCCGAAGGAGAATCACCAAAGCCGTAAAATTGTTTCCATAATAGTTCCTGCACGGTACGATAATGCTCATAGATCTGTTCTGACATATATTCTAAAACTTCCGCCAGTGCGACGAAGATTTTTTCACTTTCCGGATATTTTTTTACCGCCTCACGGCACTGCGATACCAGATCATTATAATGACCTTTCTGGTGAAACTCTGTATCATATAACGCATAAACCGGCAGTACCTCAAACAGTAATTCTTCCTGTTCCACGCCTTCTTTTGTAAAGAGTCCGTTCTCATCTCTTTTAAAAAAATAAATTTCTTCTCCTGCTTCCCGGAATTCTTCTTTATAAGTTTCTTTCTCCACGGTATACAGAAACGCAAGCACTTTTTTGTCTTTTGAAAACTTCTTTATCTCATCCAGCGTTGTTTTCTGTCTGCTTACCCTATACTCTTCTATCTTTTCCTGAATCATAACTTTCCTCTCTGCCATGACACTGATAATCAAAAATCATTTCACTGATAAAGGAAAAGGCTTCTTAAAAAGAAGCCTTTTCGAATCTTTTTTCTAACGAAGGTCCCCCATCGCAACTCCGTCCATATCATCAAATGCCTGATTTTCTCCAACCATACCCCAGATGAACGTATATGCTCTTGTACCGCATCCGGAATGGATCGACCAGCTAGGAGAAATTACTGCCTGCTCATTTTTCATAACGATATGTCTTGTTTCTGTCGGTTCTCCCATGTAATGGAATACCAAAGCATCTTCCTTCATATCAAAGTATAAATATACTTCCATTCTTCTGTCATGTGTATGACATGGCATGGTATTCCATACACTGCCTTCTTCTAACTTTGTCATACCCATAACCAACTGACAGCTCTCAACCTGACCCGGTAAAATGTATTTACAGATCGTTCTATGGTTAGAATCTGCAAGATTACCAAGTTCTACCTTATTCTCCGGTTTAACGATAACAACACCATCTTCCGGTGTACCCTCCGGTCTGATCAGAACCGTAGGATATGTCTTATGTGCCGGAGCACTGTTTAAATAGAACTTTGCAGGATTCTTTGCATCCGCACTTGCAAAAGAAATGTCCTTAGCACCCATGCCGATGTACATACCTTCTTTGTAGTTAACTTCATATTCTCTTCCATCGATCGTGATCGTGCCGGCACCGCCGATATTGATAACACCCATTTCTCTTCTTTCAAGAAAATAGTCTGCCCTAAGTTCATCACCTGCAGTAAGAACAAGTTCTCCTGCAACAGGAACAGCCGATCCGGTAATGATCCGGTCAATATGACTGTAAACTAACTTGATTTCATCTGCATGAAACAAATCATCAATTAAAAATTCCTCACGAAGTCTGTCTGTCGTATAATGTTTCACATCTCTTGGGGATGAAGCTGTTCTAAGTTCCATATTCTTTAACCTCTTTCTGTTCTTTCTTCTGTTTATCTCTGTACCCGTCCGGAGCCGTCGCCACCGACTAAGCCATCAACATCTGCTCTGGAAACCAAATTAAAATCACCCGGGATCGTATGCTTCAATGCCGAAGCTGCTACACCGTATTCCAAAGCATCCTTGAAATCCTTACCATCCAGGAATCCGCAGATAACACCTGCTGCAAAGGAATCTCCGCCACCGACACGGTCTACGATCGGACAGATCCTGTATTCTCTGGAATGATAAAATTCCTTTGTGTCTCTGGAATATATACATGCGGACCAGCCGTTGTCAGAAGCACTGTGGCTGACACGAAGAGAGCTGATCACATACTCAAAGTTGAATTTTTCGATCATCTGCTCAAAAATGCTCTTGTAACCTGCAAGTTCCAGTTCACCGCTGGTTACATCTGTATTGCCCGGCTTAAAACCAAGTACCTTTTCTGCATCTTCCTCATTGCCGATACAAACATCCACATACTGCATTAAGTTTGTCATGACTTTCTGAGCTTTTTCAGAAGACCACAGTTTCTTACGGAAATTCAGGTCACAGGAAACTTTTACTCCTGCTTTTTTTGCAGCCTTTAACGCGATTTCCGTCAATTCAGCCGCAGCATCAGAAACAGCCGGTGTGATGCCGGTAAAGTGGAACCAGTCAGCCCCCTCAAAAATCTTATCGAAATCGAAATCTGCTGCTGTTGCAGTGGAAATTGAAGAATGTGCCCTGTCATAAACCACATTGGAAGCTCTCATTGCAGCACCGGTCTCAAGAAAATAAATGCCAAGTCTTTCTCCGCCGACTGCAATATTCTTCGTTCCTACATTCATCTTTCTTAAAGCAGCTACTGCACATTCTCCAATCGGATTTTTCGGAACTTTTGTTACGAATTCCGCATCGTGTCCGTAGTTTGCAAGAGAAACCGCTACATTTGCTTCACCGCCGCCATAACATACGTCAAACTCATCTGCCTGGATGAATTTTTCATTGCCGGGTGTAGATAATCTCAACATGATTTCACCCATCGTTACTACTTTTGCCATTTTTTTAATCTCCTTTTATAAAAATTTAAATAATAGCGCTGATATTATAGTACTATATCTTGTCCGAAATTTCCAGTCTGACAAGAAAAAAAGTACATTACAAAGAGAAAACACTTGTTTTTCCAACAGATTATAACGTAACACCCTGCTTAAAAATAGCCATATCATGGAATCCGGCTTCTTCTGCTTTCACTTTCTTTCCGGAAGCGACCCGGATCACATAATCAAACAATTCCTCTGACAGCGTTTCCAATGCCGCATCTTCCACAAGAACACCGCAGTTAAAATCGATCCAATGATTTTTCTTATCAGCCAGAGGCGAATTGGTTGAGATCTTTACGGTCGGCACAGGAGAAGCAAACGGAGTTCCCCGCCCTGTCGTAAACAGAACAATATGGGCGCCTGCTGCAGCAAGTGCCGTAGCAGCGACCAGATCATTGCCCGGTGCGGACAAAAGGTTAAGTCCCTTTGTCGTAACTGTCTTTCCATACGGAAGTACATCCATTACCGGTGCTTTTCCTGATTTCTGCGTGCATCCGAGCGACTTATCTTCCAATGTTGAAATGCCGCCCTTTTTATTTCCCGGCGAAGGGTTCTCATAAATCGTCTGATCATGGCGTATAAAATATTCCTTGAAGTCATTGATCATTGCTACTGTTTTGTCAAACAGTTCCCGTGTGGCGCAGCGGTCCATCAGCAATGTTTCTGCTCCAAACATTTCCGGAACTTCCGTAAGGATCGTTGTTCCACCCTGTGCGATCAGCAGATCGGAAAATGCTCCCACCGTAGGATTTGCCGTAATTCCGGAAAAACCATCCGAGCCGCCGCACTTCATCCCGATGATCAGTTCCTTTGCATCAATCTTCTCACGCGTGAACTTTGCCGCATACTCCGCCAATTCTTTAAGAAGCTTATCTGCTTCCTCAAACTCATCTTCGACATCCTGGCACTGTAAAAACTTCACTCGTTTTTCATCGAAAGTTCCGATGTATTCTTTTAAAACCGGAATATTGCTGTTTTCACAGCCAAGGCCGAGCACCAATACCCCTCCGGCATTCGGATGGTTGATCAGATCTGCAAGGATCGTTCTTGTATTTTCCTGGTCATCTCCCATCTGAGAACATCCATATGGATGCGGAAATGCAATCACGTCTTCTACCGAACCGCTGCAATACTTTTTTCCTGCCGCGGCAATTGCCGTAGCTACATTATTTACACACCCAACCGTCGGAATGACCCAGATTTCATTTCTGACACCAACCTTTCCGTTTGGTCTGCGGAATCCGTCGAAGTATCTGGTTTCTGTCTCTTTTAAAGTTTCCCCTGTAACGGGATGATATTCATACGTCAGCAGTTCACCCAGATTTGTTTTGATATTCTGCGTATGCACGTGGGAGCCTGCCGGCACAAAAACAGTAGTGTGGCCGATCGGATTGCCGTACTTAATGACATTCTCCCCTTCCGGAATATCACAAAGCGTTACTTTGTGTCCTCTGAGGATATCTTCTTTTACAACAACCTCTCCCCGTTCCGTACGGAGTACGGTCCCTGCCTTCAAGTCCTGAAGTGCCACTGCCACATTATCTTTTTCGTTGATGATAATATATTCCTGCATTATGCATTCACCTTCTTTATTGCTTCTCTCATGCCCATCGTACGGATGTCATCAAGATAACCCGCTACTGCTTCCGTAAGACCTGAAAACTCTGTAAGATCTCTTCCAAAAAATGCCGTATTGCTAAGATATGCTTTTGCAAACGTCATACTGTCGTCTGAAGAATGTGCGGCAAAAAACTCCAAAGCTGCCATATCATCCAAAATCTTATACTCTTCCCCGTTTCTGTGACCAATCAGGGCACTGTCCCTGATCTCAGACCCCGTGTAAAAGCTCATCAGAGCTGCCAGTGAAAACGCCAGATGTGTCGGGATCGCATTAATTTTCTCTATATATCCGGTCAAAGACGGCATACAGCGAGATTTCCATTTTGATGTGGAATTTAAGGAAATGGAAAGCAGTGCATGCTTGATAAACGGATTTTCAAAACGCTCCAGTACCGCATTTGCAAAGGCAGTCAGTTCATCCTCCGGCAGTGTAAGCGTCGGAATGATTTCATCAAATACCGTTGTCATCATAAATTTACGAACATCTTCGTCTTCCATGGATTCTTTTACAAAATCATTGCCCGCAAGATAAGATGCCAATACAAAAGAAGTATGTGCTCCATTTAAAATACGGACTTTTCTTTCTCTGTATGGCTTCTGATCCTCTGTAAAGATCACCGGAAGTCCCGCTTTATGGAGCGGAAATTCTTCCGAAATATCCTTTTCGCTTTCAATGACCCAAAGTGCAAACAATTCTGCCGTATCCACCAGATTATCCTTATAACCAAGGCTTTTCCAAATGCTTTCTGCTTCTTCTCTCGGATATCCGGTTACAATGCGGTCTACCAGTGTACTGCAGAAAACACATGCAGTTTCAATCCAGGAAACAAAGTCCTCACCGAGATTCCAAAGCTGTGCAAACTGTAAAATACATTTTTTCAGATTACCTCCGTTATTTTCAATCAGCTCACACGGGATCAGAATGATGCCTTTGTCTGCTGCTCCGTTAAAATGCCGATACCGCTCATACAAAAACTTTGTCAGTTTGCCCGGATATGTCCTCGGCGGAAGTGCATTAAACTCATCCGTTTCATCAAATACGATCCCTGCCTCTGTTGTATTTGAAACTACAAAACGCAGTGTCTCACACGCAGCATATGCCGCATATTTTTCATATTCTTCCAGGCAGTCTACTGCGTCCGCAATACTTGTGATACAACGCATCTCCACTTTTTCTGTGCCGTCTTCTTTTCCTCTAAGAACTACCGTATACTGGTTCTCCTGCTCATGAAACATGGCAAGGTTTCCGTATGCGATCGGTTTGACAACAACAACATTACCATTGAACACTCCTTTTTCATTTGCTACATCTACCATATAATCAACAAAGCCCCTGAGGAAATTCCCCTCACCAAACTGAAGGATTTTTACCGGACGGTCTGCCGCCCCCGAAATCGACTTGTTTAATACTTCCATCTTTCACTTCTCCTTTAGATATCTTCTTGCTTACCCTGAAATATGTAAGCATTTACATTCCTATTTTACAATTTTGCAATAAGATTGTCAATGAATTTTTCTGTGGAAAAACACTTGTAAATAAAAACTTTTCATTGTATAATCAACTTTATAAAGTCAAGGTATTTTAGACTATGAAAGATGTTTCATATTTTGTTTATTGAAAATTCTTTCATTAAATTTTTACAAACGGAGAAATACTATGAATATCTACGATGTATCACAAAAAGCCGGTGTTTCCATTGCTACGGTTTCCCGTGTCCTGAATGGAAATCCAAACGTCAGTGAAACTACCAGGCAAAAAGTTTTAACTGTCATGCGCGATATCGGATATACACCTAATGTATTTGCACGTGGGCTTGGGCTGAACACCATGCACACCATCGGTATCATGTGTGCAGACTCTTCCGATCCGTTCCTTGCCAATGCGGTTTACTACCTTGAGCAAAACCTCAGAAAGAACGGATATGATTCCTTTCTTTGCTGTACCGGTTATGACTTGATCAATAAACAAAAATATCTTCAGTTATTACTGAGTAAACGTGTGGATGCCATCATTTTGGTCGGTTCCAGCTTCTTGGAAGCTACCAAAAAGGAAAACTCTTACCTTCTGGAAGCTGCCGAAACGATCCCGGTCATGATGATCAACGGTTATATCAGTCATCCGAACATCTTCTGCACCTTATGTGATGATTACCAGGCTGTTTATGATGTTACAGGACACCTCGCCGGTCAGGGACGCAGACAGATCCTTTATCTGTATACTTCCCGTTCTTACAGCGGACTTCAAAAATTGTCCGGTTATAAAAACAGTATCCTTGCAAATGGACTGCAGTTACAGGAAGATCTGATGATTGCCTGCCCGAATGATATTTCCGCCACGCAAAACATTTTAAATGCCGCATACGAAAAAGGGCTGCGTTTTGATGCCGTTGTCGCCTCGGAAGACCAGCTTGCAGTTGCCGCCGTAAAGTTCGCAAAGCAAAAAGGTCTTTCCGTTCCGGAAGAACTTTCCATTGTCGGCTATAATAATTCCATTCTCTCCGGCTGTACTGATCCGGAGATCACTTCTGTAGACAATCATGTAGAAACGCTCTGCATGACAACCATTTCTACGCTGATGCGTGTTCTTGACGGAAACGATGTGCCAAACAAAACAACCATTTCAAACGATATCATTATTCGTGAGACTACGAATTTTTAAAAGGAGGAAAATTATGAAATCTTTTATGGACGATGATTTTTTATTATCCAATGAAACCGCAAAAATCCTATATCATGATTACGCAAAGCAGATGCCGATCATTGACTATCACTGTCACATCAATCCACAGGAGATCGCCGAGGACCGTTCTTTTGAAAACATGACACAGGTATGGCTTGGAGGCGACCATTATAAATGGCGTCAGATGCGCTCTAACGGCATTGATGAATCTTATATTACCGGGTCCGCATCCGATTATGAAAAATTTGAAAAATGGGCAGAAACGCTCCAGAAAGCCATTGGAAATCCACTGTATCACTGGAGTCATCTGGAATTACAGCGTTATTTCGACTACAAAAAACCTCTTTCCCCTTCTACCGCGCAGGAAGTTTGGGAAATTTGCAACAAAAAACTTGCTGATCCTTCCATGACCGTACGCAATATCATCCGCCGGTCCAATGTAGAAGTCATTTGTACCACTGACGATCCGATCGATTCTTTAGAATGGCACAAAAAAATTGCCGAGGATGAAACATTTGAAGTAAAAGTCCTTCCTGCATGGCGTCCGGATAAGGCAATGAACCTCGAAAAACCGGAATATCCTGATTACCTTGCAAAATTAGAAACTGCCAGCAGCATAAAGATCTCTTCTTTTAAATCTTTGTGCGAGGCGTTAAAGAACCGTATGGAATTTTTCGCTTCCATGGGCTGCCGTGTTTCTGACCATGCTTTAGAATATGTCATGTATCAGCCTGCTTCCGCAGAAGAAATCGAAGCAATCTTTGCAAAACGTCTCTCCGGAACAATTCCTTCCTACCGGGAAGAGTTACAGTTCAAAACAGCATTTATGCAGTTTGTAGGAAAAGAATATCATCGTCTGCAGTGGGTTATGCAGCTTCATTACGGTACAAAGCGTGACAATAACGTGTTCCGCTATAATCAGCTGGGACCGGATACCGGATTTGACTGTATCCACACGTACAGTTCTTCCGCTGAAATGGCCGCATTTTTAAATTCTTTAAATGCAACCGACGAACTTCCGAAAACGATCATTTACTCCCTGAATCCAACGGATAATGCTGCAATCGGTACCGTTCTTGGATGTTTCCAGGACGCTTCCTGCGTTGGAAAGATCCAGCAGGGTTCCGCATGGTGGTTCAATGACCACAAGACCGGGATGACAGAACAGATGACTTCTCTTGCAAATCTGAGCCTTCTGTCCAATTTCGTCGGAATGCTGACAGACTCCAGAAGCTTCTTGTCCTATACAAGGCACGAATACTTCCGACGCATTCTTTGTAATCTGATCGGAACCTGGGTGGAAAACGGAGAATACCCTAATGATATCGAATTTTTAGGAAAAATGGTACAGGACATTTCCTATTACAATACAAAAAATTATTTTGGATTCTAAATTAAGAACGGGGATATATAGCAGCTTATATATCCCCGTTCTTAATTATACATAATAATAGCCCTGTTGATTCCTTCGTATGCTCCTCTCGGCAGGGTAAGTACCGTCCCATCATTTAGCCGAACTTCCGTTTTGGTAACACGGCTGATCTGTGTGATATTGATGATCACGGAACGTCCTGTGCGATAAAACCTCTCGTCCAATAACTTTTGCAGTTCTCCCAATGTCATCTTAACCGTTACATCATCCTGTGCATGGATCGTTACATAATTTCCAAAAACATCTGCATAGCGGATCTGATACAGCGGGATCCGAAACATTCCGCCGCCAATCTCAAAACTCAATACCTTCTCATTTTTCTCCAGTTTTTCTGCTGCCCGTTCAAGCACAGTATAAAGTTTTTCTTCTTTTACAGGTTTCATCAGATAATGCAGTGCCGCAACTTCATATCCTTCTGAAATATAATCCGAATATCCTGTGATGAATATGATCTGTATCGTATCATTTCCTTTCCGAATCTGTTTTGCCATAGTGACACCATCCATTTCCCCCATTTCAATGTCTAACAGCAAAATATCATAATCATTTTCCTCGGCATAATGAAACAAAAAGTTCTCCGCAGATGAAAAAGTATCTGCCTGCACAGCATGTCCTTCTTTTTCCGCCCAGTGCCCCACCATATGTAACACATATTGTCTTTCTGCTTCGCAGTCATCACAAACTGCAATTTTATATTTCATAGTCCGTTGTCCTTTCCGTCATTTCTGTTCAGGCATTCCGCACCACTACTTTTCCGTTCACTTCCATAACCGGATCGTCCCAGATGATTTCTCCGATACTGTCTGCAGTGATTGTACCGGACTTTGGATTCTTAACCGAAAGAATGTTTCCCATCACTTCCGCCTCTACCGATGAATACTCAAACGCAAGATCAGTATCTTCCATTGTACAATCAATCAATTTCAGATTTTCACAATAGCAAAGCGGTTGTGTCCCAATGATCCTGCAATTAATCAGTGTCAGATTCTCCGAAAACCATGCCAGATATTCTCCTTTTAATACAGAATTCTTTACTGTAATATTTTTTCCGTGCCAAAAAGCGTCCTTCGTGTCCAGATAAGAATCCTCAATAACCATATTTTCTACATACTGGAAAGAATACTTTCCCTTCATTTTCAAATGATCTATCTGCACATCTTTACACTCAAAAAGAAAATATTCCGATTCCATTTCCGAACGGCTGATCTTCAGTCTTCTCGTTCTCCATCCAAACTCAAGAGAATGTGCCACACTGTCTTCAATTCGGATATTTTCGCATTCCCTGAGTGCTTTGATCCCATCCATCTTTGTATTTTTGATCACGCCGTCATAAGAATACCAGATTGCCGCACGGGTAAGTTCATCCATGGAAACCCTGTTAAGTTCAAAGCCTCTCACATGCCACAGTGGATAACGCAGAGAAAAATCGCAATCCGTTACCTTGATATTCCTTGTCTCCTTCAAAACAGATTCTCCATCCGCCGGTCCTGCAAACGTACAATGCGATACTTCCGTATCTTTAATATTATATAATGCCCGTTCTTCATCAAATGTCTGACCCGTAATATTCTTTTCCATATTTTTATCCTTCTCTCTTTTTTGCTTGCCTTTCGTATATCATACCATGTTTCTTTTCCCGATTCAACACACGAGATTGCAAAAAGAGAGCAGACATATTCTGCTCTCCTGCGTTTGTTTGTGTTTGTGGGTTTTATTTCTTAAATTATTTGTACTCCGAACTACTTTCTTAAACCTAACTTTTCGATTAAAGCACGATATCCTTCAAGATCTGTCTTCTTAAGGTATGCAAGTAAGCCACGTCTCTGACCTACCATTTTAAGAAGACCGCGTCTGGAATGATGATCCTTCTGGTTGTTCTTCAGGTGAGCTGTAAGCTCATTGATTCTCTCTGTTAAAAGAGCGATCTGAACTTCCGGCGAACCTGTGTCATTTGCAGTTCTTCCGTAAGCTGCAATAATTTCCTGCTTCTTTTCCTTACTAATCATGTTTTTTACCTCCTGTTTTCATAATAAACGCCTGAAACTAAGAACCGGTCTGAACTAATCCAGGAGTAAATCCGTGTTCTGAGTATCGGCTAAACTGATATAAAATCACACCAGCCTTTTGATTATACCACACTCTTTTAAATTTGTAAATAAAATTTAAAATATTTTTCGTCTTATTTAGAGTTTTACAATATGTGCGAAAGGTAGTTACACCTCATAAACACCACCAAT
>CAZWCZ010000020.1:0-40319 GCA_964632165.1 uncultured Lachnospiraceae bacterium
TATCTGCATTTTTCGGGAATGTCAAGGCTTATTTGCCACCCGGGGTGCAGAAGCATATTTGCCACCCGGGGTGCAGAAGCACATTCCAAAACAAAGTTGTATATTTTTCCAGGAATTCATGATATAATACAATGCAGAGTCTTCTATACATATAAGGAAGAAAAAAACTGATTTGACAGAAAGAAGAGTATATCCATGATTTTAGCATCTTATCGACTGATCCGTGCCTTTTCCGGTAAGCTCAGAGATGATTCCATCTCCGCTTTTGCGGCACAGGCTGCCTTTTTTATAATTTTATCCGTATTTCCTTTTTTAATGTTTTTGCTGACCTTATTAAATTATCTCCCGTTCACGCTGAAGGACTGTGAAGATTTTGTCATTAACCTGCTTCCAAATCTGGTTTCTTCCTTTGTATCGACCATTCTGTCTGAAGTCGCTTTTCAGACTTCCGGTACCGTGCTTTCCATTACCATGTTAGCAGCCCTCTGGTCTGCTTCCCGCGGTGTTCTGGCTCTGAGCAGAGGATTAAATTCCGTTTACGGTTATCGCGAAACCAGAAACTATTTCCGCGTCCGTGCCGTTTCCACTCTTTACACTCTTGTTTTTGCTGTTTTACTTATCCTGACACTGATCCTCCTTGTTTTCGGAAATCAGCTGTACCGTCTCATCATTGCACATATCCCGTTTCTTGGGAACGCTGCATTTCTCATTTTAAGCATGCGTACCCTGATCGTCATGCTGATACTGACGTTTTTCTTCCTTTTGCTGTATCTCGTGCTTCCAAACCGAAGATCCTCCTTTTTTTGTGAACTTCCGGGAGCTATTTTATCCGCAGGAGGATGGCTCGGTTTTTCGTATCTTTTTTCCTTTTACATTGACCACATGAGCAGTCTTTCCGCGACCTACGGCAGTCTTACCGCAGTTGTTGTCTGCATGCTCTGGCTGTATGCCTGTATGTATATCGTTTTTATCGGAGCAGAGATCAACAATCTGCTCTCCCATCCCCGCGTCAAAGAAGCTACCCGGCACTTTTTTACTACACGAAAAAAAGATGCTTAATACAGATACGCAAGATTGGCGCTGCTGTAAAAATGTTCCAGGATCGTTTCATAGTTCTCCCCTTTTTCAGCAAGGTATTTCGCCCCGTACTGGCTCATCCCGACTCCATGCCCATATCCGCCTCCGCTGATCAAAAAGAAGCTGTTTCTCTTTTCTGTCGTAAAGTACGCACTCGGTAAAAGTGCCATATTGCTTGTCGTGCTCCCGTTCTTTAAATATACGGTATTCTGCGGTGCAAGAATGTAGCGGATGTTATACTCCCGCAGGATCAGATAACTTGCTTCGCTCCCAACCAGCAAAAGTTTTGTGATCAGACCGCTTTCGCTCCGCTCTGCAACAATAATATCTTCCAATGTACCAAAAGTTTCTGCCGTTCTTTTTTCAAAAATCATTTCACCGCCGTTCTCTCCGGTTTTTAAAAGAATACAGTCCGGCACTGCCTCCTGCCTTTCCTGCAGACGTTTTAAAATAAGGCTGTCAAGCTCCGCACCGAGTACGGTTTCCCAACGGAACCATGCTGAATCCGAATCATACCATTCCTGCTCGCTGCTAAGGAACTCTGCAAATCCGTTCTCCTGAGTCAGATCATAAGGAACCGTTCCTACGATCTGTGCCTTTCCCTCCAGATCACTTCCTGCATCTTCTCCCCAGACATCCGTACTTTTTGACGTATATCCATAAGAACAGGAAAAATAATAGGCAGTAATACACGTATCATCCTGCTTTAATATCTTCCCAAAGGTTGCCTTGACTGCACGTATCGCGGCTTCTGTTTCCCCATAATTTTGATAGACCTGACAGTTCATACTGTCATCTACATGTGCCCCATACCTGTAATAACGGTTAGCGAGCAGCTGATTACAGGCATAACTTCTGGCACATACTGCCTGTGCCTTCAATGCTTCTTCTCCAAAGCTTTCCGGCATTTCGCTTGGCAATACTCCATACAGATATTCTTCTAACGGCAATTCGTTCACTACCAGAAGCTTCTCACCCTGAAGCGTGATCTCCAGTGTGCCTCGATACGATGGTGTACCGACCGCTCTCTTTACATTAAGAAGCATCAGTCTGCCTTCTGCTTTTTGCGTTCCGAGATACACTCTGCCACCATATTGTTCTACGAGTTCTTTCGTAATGTTTAATGTTTCTCCGGCTTCAAACCACCGGGTAGTCTCACTCCCATCGCTCAGATAAAACCTGCTTTCACTGCTGCATTCAACCGTTTCATGCAGATATCCCCCATAAGAAGCTGTCTGGAGCAGCACCCGTATCGTGGCAACTTCCACATCCTTTTTGATCAAAGCCGCACAAACCGTTTCTCCTTCCAAGACAAATGCAGACGTCGTATATCCTACCACGACATCGATCCACTCTGCTTCCGATACACCTGTTCCCGCTTCCGTTTCTTCTTTACTTTCCGTTTCCTGACAGAACCGGTATACCTTACTGTCTTGTGCCAGGGCAAGTATCCCGTATCCTTCAAGTTCAATAAAATCCGCGCCTATCCTTAATACCTTTGCTTCTATCATATCCTTTTTCACGGTCAGTTTGGTTACCGTCCCCTGTTCTACCGTCAGATCCGCAACACAGCCTGATATGTCTTCCTGTGCTTCCTGCGGCAGACGGAATAAAAGCCGTTCGCCATCGTACAATACAGTGATCAGTGTTCCCTCCGCTTCAATGATCCACGCATTTTTCATTTCTCTTGGCAACTGTGGTGTTTCGGTCGGAGTCGGATCCGTCATTGTCCCGTTTTTGTCTCCCCGTATCATAAGGATACACAGGATCAGCAGTACCAGAATACTGCATATCACTTTCCCGTTTTTTCCTGTCACTCTTTTCCTGTTTTCCATGCCGATCCCTCCTGCTTTTCTTTTGGCTATTTCATCTTATGAAACCTGTCCCCGGCAAATGCACACATTTCTAATTTTTTTGAGGTATCAAAAATATCATTCATTTTTTTGATTTAAATTGACATCATCCGACGAATTTGTTACACTGTCCATGTCTTAATATGACATCGTGCGTAACGTGATTTTGGTTTCCGTCATCAGTACCTGACCGCCAAAAGGCGTTTGTGCGAGAAAATTTCATAATTAGGAGGGTATTATTATGCTCGAAAAATGGTTCAAACTCAGCGAGAACAAGACCACGGTAAAGACAGAGATCCTTGCCGGTCTTACGACCTTCATGACAATGGCGTATATTCTCGCAGTCAACCCAAGTATGCTTGGCTCAGTCGACGGAATGTCTTCGGAATCCGTTTTCCTGGCCACAGCAATCGCATCCGCCGTCGGTTCTTTCCTGATGGCATTTCTCGCAAACTATCCGTTTGCTCTTGCTCCGGGTATGGGATTAAACGCATACTTTACCTACACCATATGTATGGGTATGAACGTTCCGTTCCAGACCGTCCTTCTGGCAGTCTTTGTTGAAGGTCTCATCTTTATTCTGCTTTCCATTACAAATGTACGCGAAGCTATTTTTAATGCAATCCCTATGACATTAAAATATTCGGTATCCGTTGGTATCGGTATGTTCATTGCATTTATCGGTTTACAGGGTGCAGATATCATTGTAAACAACGAAAGCACACTGCTTACTTATCAGCACTTTGCTCCGGAAGAGTTCCATACTGCCGGCATCTCTGCGATCCTTGCTTTGATCGGCGTTCTGATCACTGCAATCCTTGCACAGAAAAAAGTAAAAGGTTCTATTCTTCTCGGCATATTAATTACCTGGGTACTCGGTATGATCTCCGAAGCCACCGGTCTTTACGTTCCGGATGCAGCTGCCGGTTATTACACCGTATTCCCTAGCTTCAGTCTTCCAAACTTCACTGCTCTTGGCGAAACCTTCGGTCAGTGTTTCAAGGCAGACTTTTCTTCAATGAAGCTTTTAGATTTCTTTGTTATTATGTTTGCTTTCCTGTTCGTCGATATGTTTGATACGCTCGGCACTCTGATCGGTGTGGCTTCAAAAGCAGATATGCTTGACAAAGACGGAAAGCTTCCTAGAATCAAAGGAGCTCTTCTTGCTGATGCCATTGCAACTTCCGTCGGTGCCATCCTTGGTACTTCCACAACCACAACTTATGTAGAAAGTGCTTCCGGTGTTACGGAAGGCGGCAGAACCGGTCTTACTTCTTTTACTACCGGTGTTATGTTCCTGCTTGCCATCCTGCTTTCTCCGATCTTCCTTGCCGTTCCTGGTTTTGCAACCGCACCGGCTCTTATCATTGTAGGCTTTTATATGATGGGATCTGTTGTTAAGATCAACTTTAATGACTACGCAGAAGCAATCCCTGCATACCTTTGCATTATTGCCATGCCGCTTGCATACAGCATTTCCGAAGGCATCGCCATCGGTGTTATTTCTTATACACTGATCAACCTTCTTACGGGCAAAGAAAACAGAAAAAAGATCACACCTCTGATGTATGTTCTCACCGTACTCTTTGTACTGAAATATATATTCTGTAACACCTGATTCTCAGACAGACATAAAAACATTGCAAAAGTCATTGGCTGACATCAGCAGTGAAACAAAGGACACAGGGTCCTTCAAAATGAAGTCCCCTGTGTCCTTTTCTATTTTATGTGGATACTATGACCTTATAAAAATCCCATATTCTATTTTTTCAGTTCCTCTGCCAGTGCTGCGATCTGCGCTTCCGTATCCGCATCCGGTGCTGACAAAATCTTTACCGTATTTTCCGCAAAAGAAAGATCCTTACACTCCGAAAGTAAGTTCCTCATTGTCTGTGCTGCTGTCGGTGCCCAGCTTCCGTTCTCGATCAAAGCTATTGTCCTTCTCTGGAAATTACGTTCTTTTAAATCTCCGATAAAATTTCGCATTGCCGGAAATACCGTCCCGTTGTAAGTCATAGAAGCAAGTACGATTTTGCTGAAGCGAAATGCCTGTGCCACTGCCTCTGTCTTATCCTCTCTGGCAAGGTCAATGCAGACAGCATTCGGAAGAAGTTCTTTTAAATGTTCTGCAGCTCTTTTTGTGTTACCGTACACTGAAGCATGAGCGATCAAAACTCCGTCTTCTTCCGGTTCATACGACGACCACTTCTGATAATATCCGATATAGGAAGAAAGATCATTCCTTAACACCGGTCCGTGCAAAGGGAAGATCATGGAGATATCGAGTGTTTCCGCCTTCTTCAAAAGTTTTTGCACCGGTGCACCAAACTTTCCGACAATTCCGATATAGTATCGTCTGGCTTCTTTTGCCCATTCTGCCGCGGACACTGTTGTATCTCCCGTTTGATCTGCTGTTCCGAATGTACCGAACGCATCCGCAGAAAACAACAGACGATGATATGAATCGTATGTGACCATAACCTCCGGCCAGTGTACCAACGGTGCCATCACGAAGGTAAGCGTGTGTTTTCCGAGTGTCAGCGTGTCACCGTCTTTGATCTGGATCCTGCGGTCTTCGTACGCTGTCTGAAAGAAATTTTTCATCATTGGGAAAGCCTTTTCGGATGCCACAAGTACAGTATCCGGATATTTCTGCATAAAAACATCAATGTTCGCAGAATGATCCGGTTCCATATGCTGGATGATCAGATAATCCGGTGCCGTCTTTCCTGTTTCTGAAAGAGCCTGTTCTATTCCCTGCAGCCATTCTTCGGCAAATCCTTCTGCTACCGTATCCATAACTGCCGTCTTTTCATCTGCGATCACATATGAATTGTATGCCATCCCGTCCGATACCGGATACAGACCTTCAAATAATGTAATTTTATCGTCATTAACACCTACATAAAAAATATCTTCTGTCAGTTTCATCTGTTTTCCTCCTTTTAATTTCAACATCCCGTCATGATCTTAATAATCTCTCTGTCCGTTTCCTTCATTCCCACACTCCCGAGGCGTCCAATATTGACCAGTGTATTTTCCACTCCTTTGGACAAAAGACCGTCTCCACCATGGAACTGCTGCTGTTCCAGATACATTTCATATCCAAACAATCCGGCATCTACTGCCGATGCGATCTTGCCCGCACAGGATGGTTTTGCCCCATCGCAGACAATTCCTGATACGATCGCAAGTGCATTGACCAAAGTATGTGAGATTGCATGACAGTCACCACCGCGCAGATATGCGATCCCGCATCCTGCACCACAGCCTGCACTGATTGCCCCGCAGTATGCAGAAAGACGTCCGATCCCCGTTTTCTGATGAATGGTGATCAAATTAGAAACTGCCAATGCACGATACAACTCTTCTCTTGTCTTCCCAAGCCCCTCTGCGTAAACGATCACCGGAAGAGAGGCTGTCATTCCCTGATTACCGCTTCCGGAATTTATGATTACCGGAAGTTCACATCCGCTCATTCTGGCATCAGAACCGGCCGCTGCATAAGCCTTTGCTCTGGTTCTTAGACCAGAGCCCTGCTGTTTTAACAGAACACTTCCTACATTCGCTCCCCAGTCATTTTTCAATCCTTCTTCTGCGATTGCTCTGTTATAAGAAATCTGCCGGTCAAAAATTTCTTTAATGTCTTCTGCTTCAAGGATATCCGCAAATTCTACGATCTCCTTAATATTCAGAAGACTCCTGTCCGCAAGTTTTGTCTCTTTTCCGTTTACAACTTCGCCATTCTTAAACAGGATCTCTCCGTCTTTTTCTACCAGGACGATATTCGTATGATATCCGCAGATCCGCACATTGGCATTATGTCCGCCGCCTTCCAAAAAAATATGGATATCCAGTGCTTCTTCGCTCTGTGCAGGGCGCACGGTGATCGATCCTTCTTTGAGGAAATCCCTGATCTGTTCTTTCTGTTCCACGGTCACTTCAGAGATCACTTCCAGTATCTTTTCCGTTTTCCCCCCGATAATACCGGCTGCCGCAGCGGCTTCCAGTCCTTTCAGACCATCTGTGTTTGGTACGATCACACTTTTTACGTTTTTAACAATATTTCCGCTGACATACAGTATCACTCGTTCCGGAATGCATCCAAGCACGTCTCTTGCCTTCGATGCACAATAAGCAATTGCGATCGGTTCCGTACAGCCCATTGCCGGCACAAGTTCTTCTTTTAAAATTTGGATATAAGTCTGATACGTATTATCCTGTCTTATCATGTGTTTTTCTTCCTTTGCTTATTCTATATTTTATTCTCGCTTTTTCTGCCCTCGTTCAAAAACTTAATCCTTATTATACTATACTTTTTTGCAGTTCTCAATGGAAATTCTCTTATAGATTGCAAAAACAAATTCTCCTACAGATTGACGAAAACTGTCATCAGTGATACAATAAGGAAGCACAAATCAAAGCGAAAGGTTATATTTCCCATGCTGAGCGGTCATCGGAATGCAGATGAATATTTTAAAAATACATTTGGCAAAAAAATGTTCCGTCTTTCCCTGGATGGCGGCATGACCTGTCCCAACCGGGATGGCACTGCCGGAACCGGCGGCTGCATTTTCTGCAGTGCAAACGGATCCGGTGATTTTGCTGCAAGACGTTGTTCTACCGTTTCAGAACAGATAGAACGGGCAAAAGCACAAACAGCAGGAAAACTTCCAAAAAACGGAACGCCTTACGGATATGTCGCTTATTTTCAGTCTTTTACCAACACCTATGCACCTACGACGTATTTAGCTTCGCTTTTCAGGGAAACATTACAGCACCCTGAAGTCGAAGCTTTGTTTATCGGTACAAGGCCGGACTGCCTTCCGGACGACGTCCTTGATCTGTTGGAAGATCTTTCAAAAATAAAACCCGTCTACGTAGAGCTCGGACTCCAGACCGCAAAAGCAGAATCCATTGCCTATATCAATCGTTGTTATGACAATTCCGTTTTTGAAACTGCCATTTCCGGTCTCACAGCGCGCCATATTCCCGTCATTGTACACTGCATTCTCGGTCTGCCTTTTGAGACGATCGCTGACATGGAACACACCATTGATTATGTCTGTTCCTTTCCCATCCACGGGATCAAGCTGCAGCTGCTTCATGTGCTGAAAGGCACCGGCTTAGAAAAAGATTATGAAAAGCTTTGCCGTCAGGACGCCTTTGCCCTTATGGAGCGGGAAACTTATCTGGACACTGTTGTTTCACTGTTGTCCCGCATCCCTGAGACCATTGTGATCTACCGGCTGACCGGAGACGGCCCCAGAAAACTTTTGATCGCTCCACTTTGGAGTAGTGATAAAAAAAGAATACACAACGATTTATTGAAAAAACTGAAAGAGAGAGAGTACCCATGCAATCCGAGTCAATGATGCTTTACAAACTGATTATCCTTTACATACTGGACCGAATGGATTTTCCGATCACTAATACGGAACTGACCAGCTTTATTCTGGAAAAGGAATATGCCAATTATATTACGATTCAGGAAACATTGGAAGATTTGATTGAAGACGGCTACATTGATGTGGAACATTCCCATAATTCGTATCTTTACCGCATTACACCTGCGGGCAGGGAAACTCTTTCTTATTTCTATACAAAAATTTCCGTGCCGATCCGTGATGATATTGATACTTTTCTTTCTGAAAAAGAATATGAACTCAGAGAAGCGGTTGCCGCCGGAGCAGATTACTATGAATTAAAGAAAAATGAATTTGTTGTAGAACTACGCGTTGTAGAACGCGACAGCGAACTTGTAAGGATCAACCTTCTGGTCACTTCTGCAGCAGAAGCAGATGCCATCTGTAATCGTTGGAAAACCTGCAACACAGATGTATACAGCTATCTGATTTCCACTCTTCTTGCAGGAAATCCTGCCACAGAAGCAAACCATTGATTCTTTAGTCAAATAGCCCTGTTTTCTTTACCAGACCGGCAACAAAATCAATGACCGGTCCCAGGGTAAATACCATGAGCACGGTAACGATTCCTGCACTTTCTCCTACAAGAAATGCGATCAGAGTTACCGTCCCATCATACAGAATACGAGTGATCTTATATGGGTATTCCTTCCGGAATACCTTTCTTATTTTGTCATGAAGATAGATTGGAAATGCATCATATGGTGATGTTCCCACACCACAGTTCATATACATGGCTGCGGCAAAAATAAATACGATCAGCGTCGGGAACAATAATGCAAAGCGTATGCCAAGGCTCATGCTTTCCGGTGACAATATTCCAACCGCATCCAGACACCAGCCGGTCAGATCCGCTGCATATCCTACTAAAACCATATTGGCGATCGTACCGACACCAAACAGTTTTCTGTCCTGTACCACTAAGAATAAAAACAAAATACTGTTAGAGACCACCTGATACCTTCCAAGTGTCCAATGCAGGCGACCGGAAATTCCGTAATTTAACGCCGAGCACGGATCCGGACCGAGATTGGTACGGTTCAAAAGCTGCACACAGATCCCCATCAGGGTTACACTAAAAAACACAATAATATAGCGTTTCCACATTTCTTTTGTCAAATACTTTTTCATGTCTCCTGCTCCTGCCCTTCTTCTCCATTCCCAAGGTAGGATTCGATCACATCCCACAGTTCCTCTTTTCCCTGCTTTGTTTCCGCAGAAAACGGGATCAAAACCGTCTCTTTCTTTAGCCCGAGCCCTGTCCGGAGCATTTTCACATGCTTTGCCACCTGGCTGCGGTTGATCTTATCCAGCTTTGTTGCAATGATGATTGGTTCAAATCCATTGTATTCGATCCACTCATACATATTTTTGTCATTTACAGATGGTTCATGACGAATGTCGATCAGCAAAAATACAAGTTTCAGCTGTTTTGATCTTTGCAGATACTTTTCAATCATCTTTCCCCATTTTTCCTTTGTTGTCTGGGAGACCTTTGCATATCCATACCCGGGAAGATCGACAAAATACAACTGTTCCTCAATATTATAGAAATTGATCGTCTGCGTTTTTCCCGGCTGGGATGATGTTCTCGCCAATGACTTCCGATTGATCAGTGCGTTGATCAGGGACGATTTTCCGACATTGGACTTGCCCGCAAAAGCAAATTCCGGAAGTGTATTTTCCGGCAGCGTACTGGTAATACCGCATACCGTTTCCAAAGATACATTATTCACATTCATATTTTTCTAATGCGTGCCGGAGCACTTCCTCCATTCTTGATACCGGCACAAGTTCCAGTCCTTTTCGTATTTCATCCGACATTTCTTCCAGATCTTTTTCATTTTCGCCCGGGAACAGTACCTTCTTGATACCGGCCTGTTTTGCCGCCAGGAGTTTTTCTTTTAATCCGCCAATCGGAAGCACTCTTCCGCGCAGCGAAATCTCACCGGTCATGGCAACCTCTGCATGTACCGGATATCCCAATACCGCAGAATAGAATGCCACTGCCATCGTGATTCCGGCAGAAGGCCCGTCTTTTGGCACTGCACCTTCCGGTACATGGAGATGAAATTCATGCGTATCAAAGTAATCCTCCGATACTTCTTGCAATACCGCAGAACGCACATAACTGAGTGCGATCTGAGCCGATTCCTTCATTACATCTCCCAAAGTCCCGGTCAGCCGTAAACCACCCTTGCCCGGCATCACATTGACTTCTATCTGCAATGTGTCACCACCCGCTTCCGTCCAGGCAAGTCCTCGCACAATGCCGACTTCTGCTTCTGTATTTGCAGGATTTCTGCGATACTTATGCTTTCCTAAAAATTCCTCCAGATTTTTTCTGTTGACCGAAACCGTATTCCCGGTTTCTCCGGCCTGACGTTCCTTTAATATCCGCATCGCCGCTTTCCGACATATTTCGCCGATCTTTCTTTCCAGAGAACGTACCCCCGCTTCACGTGTATAAAATCCGATCATATCACGAAGAGCATCTGTGCTGATCTTTAATTCCTTCTTTGTCAGTCCGTTCTTTTCCAGCTGTTTTGGCACAAGATGTTCTTTTGCAATATGCAGTTTCTCATTTTCCGTATAGCTGCTGACCTCAATGATCTCCATCCGGTCCAAAAGAGGTCTTGGAATCGTCTGTACCGAATTTGCCGTGCAAAGGAACAATACTTCCGATAAATCCACCGGGATTTCTACATAATGGTCAACAAAGTTACGATTCTGCTCAGGGTCAAGCACTTCCAACAGTGCTGCCGAGGTATCCCCTTTGTAGTCACTGCTGACCTTATCGATCTCATCCAACAGCATTAACGGATTCTTTACCTTTGCCGACCGCAATCCCTGGATCAGCCGTCCCGGCATCGCTCCGACGTACGTTCTTCTGTGCCCGCGTATCTCCGCCTCATCTCTCACGCCTCCCAGACAGATACGCACATATTCTTTTCGCAATGCCTTTGCTACAGAACGTGCCACAGATGTCTTTCCGGTTCCGGGAGGTCCTACCAGACATATGATCGGCGTTTGCCCTTTCTCATTCAGTGCACGGACAGAAAGAAATTCCAGAATGCGTTCCTTCACTTTTTCCAGCCCATAGTGGTCTTTATCCAAAATCTTTGCCGCCCGCACAATGTCAAGATCATCCTTTGTTGCTCTGTTCCATGGCAGTGAAAGCAATGTCTCTACATATGTTCTTGAGACCGCACTTTCCGACGGGCTGCCTGCTACTGCCTTAAAACGCTCAATCTCCCGCTTTATTTTTACTTTTACTTCCTCAGAAGCATCAAGTTCGGAAAGCTTTTTCAAAAATTCTTCTGTGTCATCTGCTGTATTTCCTTCTCCCAGCTCTTCTCTTATAACCTTCAGCTGCTCTCTCAGAATGTATTCTTTCTGATTCTTGTCTATTTTTTCGCGTACCTTGTTCTGCAGGTCTTTTTTGATCCGGAGAATTTCAACCTCATTGGACAGGATCGTCAGCAATGCCTCGTATCGCTCCGAAATATGAACGGCCTCCAAAATTTTCTGCCGTGCCTCCAGTGGAAGCGGCACACTGACTGCCACCTGATTGATCAGTTCATCGACCGAGCCCGCTGCCTTTAATTGTCCAAGGATGTCTTTTCCAAACTTCTCATTTGTTTTTGCATATACATCCAATATATCCTTCAATCCACGGAGCATTGCCTGCTGTTCCATCGGTGCAAGGCTGTCCGCATTGATCTCTTCCGGGAGAGAAACTTCTCCTTCCAGATATGGCACATTCGAACAGATATGTTCCAGATATCCTCTGCATATCCCGTTTGCCAGCACACGGATCTGGTTTCCCGGCAGCTTGATCATCTGTTTGATCTGGGAAATCGTCCCCATCCGGTACAGATCTTCTTCCTCCGGTTCTTCCTGCAATGCATCCTTCTGCGTTACAACCAGCACTTGTTTTCCTTCCCTGAGCGCTGCCTGGATTGCCTGGACACCTGTTTCCTTATGCACATCAAAGTGAATCATCATACCGGGAAGCATCGTCAGCTGTCGTATTGCTACCACCGGCAGGATCCTGCGTTCTTCACTCATCGTCTATTCCTCTTTCTCTCTTATTCAAAACAAGCTGACAGTATATCAACACTGCCAGCCTGTATCATCATACTATTTCTTCTTTTTCTGCCCGGTACTTACTGCTGCCGTAGTTTTTCTGTCCGCCGGCAGAAACGAGCAGACTAGGCTGTTCCAAACCTTCTGCCGATTCTTTTGTCACGATACACTTTAGAATCGTTTCATCCGAAGGCATTTCGTACATTGTATCCAGGAGCGTCTTTTCCATAATGGAACGCAAGCCTCTGGCACCCGTTTTGTATTCCAGTGCCCTTCTCGCAAATGCACGCAGCGCTTCCTCTTCAAATTCCAGTTCAACACCATCCAGTTCAAACAGTTTCTGATACTGTTTTGTCAATGCATTCTTCGGGTCGCGGAGAATGCGTACCAAAGCATCTTCATCCAGCATATCCAATGCAACATGCACCGGCATACGCCCGATGAACTCCGGAATCAGACCAAACTTTACCAGATCCTGCGGCATTACCTGCCGGAACAGTTCTCCGATATTTTTATCTTCTCTCTCGAACAGCTTTGCCGAGAAGCCCATTGCTTTTTCTCCGATACGGTTCTCTACCAGCCGTTCCAGACCGTCAAACGCTCCGCCGCAGATAAACAGGATATTGGTTGTATTGATCTGTATAAATTCCTGCTGCGGATGCTTTCTTCCTCCCTGCGGAGGCACGGAAGCAACCGTTCCTTCCAGGATCTTCAGCAATGCCTGCTGTACTCCCTCTCCGGAAACATCTCTTGTGATCGAAGTGTTTTCTGACTTCTTTGTTATCTTATCGATCTCATCAATATAGATGATACCGTGCTGTGCTCTCGGAATATCAAACTCTGCCGCCTGAATGATCTTTAACAGGATATTTTCTACGTCCTCACCGACATATCCCGCTTCTGTCAGTGTCGTTGCATCTGCGATCGCAAACGGAACATTCAAAAGCTTGGCAAGCGTCTGTGCCAGATAGGTTTTTCCGGAGCCGGTCGGTCCGATCATTAAAATGTTGCTCTTTTGCAGTTCTACATCAGATTCTTCTGCGGACAGAACTCTTTTATAGTGGTTGTACACGGCAACAGAAAGTACCTTCTTTGCTTCTTCCTGCCCGATTACATACTGATCCAGAAATTCTTTAATCTCCTTTGGCTTTAGAAGATTGATCCCCAAATCCTGTTCATAGTCAGACGGTGCAGCAATATCGTCTTCCTCGTCTATGATTTCAGAACAAAGGTCTACACATTCCTCACAAATAAATGCGCCATTCATTCCTTTGATCATTCTATGAACCTGATCCTGTCTCTTTCCGCAGAAAGAGCAGCAGACCGTTGTTTTGTCATCCGATTTTGCCACGATTTATTTCCTCCAAAGGTCTTTCTTATGCTCTCTCACGTACAATGGCATCCACGAGACCATATTCCAATGCTTCTTCTGCGGTCAGCCAGTTGTCACGCTCCGTATCTGCTTCTATTTGCTCTACCGGCTTTCCGGTATTTTCTGCAAGGATCTCGTTTAACTTCTTCTTTGTCTTTAAGATATGTTCTGCAGCAATGCGGATCTCCGTTGCCTGCCCCTGTGCTCCGCCAAGTGGCTGATGGATCATTACTTCGGAATTCGGCAGGATCATTCTCTTGCCTTTTGTTCCTCCGGCAAGCAAAAATGCTCCCATGCTTGCTGCCATGCCGATACAGATCGTTGAAACGTCACATTTAATGAATTTCATTGTATCGTAAATTGCCATACCTGCGGAAATAGAACCGCCCGGACTATTGATATACAGACTAATATCCTTTTTCGGATCTTCCGCTTCCAAAAACAGAAGCTGAGCTACTACGAGACTTGCTGTTACATCATTGACTTCATCTCCCAGAAAGATGATACGATCCTTTAACAGTCTGGAATATATGTCATAGGAACGTTCTCCCTTGCTGGTCTGCTCTATAACGTAAGGTACAAAACTCATGGTTCAATCCTCCTCGTTAACTTACTTTTCTACGGCAGCCTCTACTACGAAATCAATTGCTTTCTGTACAGCAACATCCTGAGCCATAGCCTTCATTTCTTCTTCACCGATAAGTCCCTTTAACTTATCAGTTTCCATCTGGTACATCTGTGCCATGCTCTCGATTTCTTTATTTACATCTTCTTCGGATGCAACGATATTTTCTGCCTTTACAATTGCCTCAAGAACAAGTCTGCTCTGGATTCTCTTTTCTGCCTGTGGCTTTAAGTTTTCCATAAAGCTGTTTGCGTTCATTCCTGTAAACTGGAAATACTGGTCAAGAGAAAGTCCCTGTCCCTGGATTCTCTGTGCGAACTCTTCTGCCATCTGACGTGTATTGCTCTCGATCATCGGCTCCGGAATATCCATCTTTGCATTTTCCACGATCTTTGCTATCACGGCATCTTCTTTTGCACTCTTGGCTTCTCTTTCCTTTCTGCCGAGAAGTGTTGTCTTTAAGTCATTCTTATATTCTTCCAATGTATCAAATTCGGAAACATCCTGTGCAAAATCATCATCCAGTTCAGGAAGTTCCTTTACTTTGATCGAATTTATCTTAACCTTGAATACGGCAGGCTTTCCTGCTAATTCAGGTGCGTGATACTCCGTCGGGAATGTAACATTTACTTCTGTTTCTTCTCCGATATTCTTACCGATCAGCTGCTCTTCAAATGTATCAATAAAGGAATGGGAACCGATCGCAAGATCATAGCCTTCTCCCTTGCCGCCTGCAAATGCAACACCATCACAGAAACCTTCGTAATCGATATTTGCGATATCACCGTCAGCTACTGCTCTGTCTTCTACCGTGATCATTCTGGAATTCTGCTCGCGGACGCGGTCCAATTCTGCAGTAAGTTCTTCCTCTGTTACTTCAACGGAAACCTTATCTACTTCGATGCCCTTGTACTCGCCAAGCTCTACTTCCGGCTTCACTGCAGCTTCTGCCGTAAAGATGAATGTCTGACCTTTTCCGATCTGCACTACATCAATTTCCGGTCTGGAAACGATCTCTACACCGCTTTCCTTCACTGCTGCTTCGTATGCATCCGGAATCAGTTCGTTTGCAGCATCTTCATAGAAAATGCCTGCACCGTACATCTTTTCCACTACATTTCTTGGAGCCTTGCCTTTACGGAAGCCCTGTACTGTCATCTTGCTCTTATTCTTCTGATATGCCTTTTCACAGGCCTTCTCAAATTCCTCTGCGCTTACTTCGATCGTAAGCTTTACCATGTTCTTTTCAAGATTTTCTACTTTACAGCTCATTAAAAAATTTCCTCCTTGCACTTGTTACCTCTTTTCAAAAAGGCATACCTATCAACAATACTATATAGCATACCACATTTCTTCGAAAAATACTACAATTTTTTTTCTAAAAGTACATTTACGACAGAATCTACCACCTCATTGCATAATTCCATGGTGCCTGCTTCTGCCATGACGCGGATCACAGGTTCCGTTCCGCTCTCTCTCAGCAGCACTCTCCCGTCACCGTCAAGCCGTTTTTCTGCTTCCTTCACTGCCGCCTGCACATCCGGATCTCCCTTTGCTGCTTTTTTGTCAGACACTCTGACATTTTTCAGTACCTGCGGATAGATCTTCATCTCCTTTAAGAGTTCTGAAAGCGGCTGCTTCTTCTCCAGCATAACTTCCATGATCTTCAGCGATGTGAGGACACCGTCTCCGGTTTTGGCATATTTACTGAAAATGATGTGTCCGGAACTTTCCCCTCCGAGAGAATGATCCTTTGCCATCATGTTTTCAAATACATACTTATCACCGACTGCCGTCTGCTCATAGGCAATGCCTGCTCTGTCCAATGCCTTATATAAACCCATATTGGACATGATCGTAGTTACCACGGTATTATTGTTCAGTTCGCCGCGTTCCTTCATATAACATCCGCACAGGTACATGATCTTATCTCCGTCGATCAACTGTCCCTTTTCATCTACAGCCAGGCACCTGTCCGCATCTCCGTCATACGCAAAACCGACCGAAAGTCCGTTTTCTACTACGAATTTCTGCAAATGTTCAATGTGCGTGGAACCGCAGTCCGTATTAATGTTCAAGCCATTCGGTTCATTGCTCATTACATAGGTTTTTGCTCCGAGAGCATCAAATACTCCCTTTGCAACTGTGGTTGCCGAACCGTTTGCCAGATCCAGACCCACCCTGATATCTTCAAACGAACGTGTTGCTAAAGAGATCAGATGTCCGATATAGCGGTTCCTTCCCATTGCATAATCCACTGTTCTTCCGATATGCTCCTTCTTTGCAAACGGGAGTTCCTCTGTCTCCCCATCGATGTACGCTTCGATCTGTGCTTCTACCTCGGCTTCTATCTTATAACCCAGACTGTTGATAACCTTGATCCCATTATCATAAAACGGATTATGACTTGCAGTGATCATAATCCCACAGTCAAAGTCCTCGCTCCGCACCACATAAGAGACGCTTGGTGTTGTCGTAACATGCAGCAGATAAACATCTGCACCGCTTGCCGTCAGACCTGCAACCAAAGAATACTCAAACATATAGCTGGAACGCCTTGTATCTTTTCCGATCACTACCTTTGCTTTATGCTCTCTCCCGTAATACCAGCCAAGGAAGCGCCCGACTTTATACGCGTGTTCTACTGTCAATGTCTCATTTGCTTCTCCCCGGAATCCGTCTGTCCCAAAATATTTTCCCATAGATGCCTCACTCTTTCAAAATGCATTTTTTTGGCATAACAAATCAGATTTGTTATGCCGCCAGTTGTTTTCATTTATATTACGTTATCTGTTGCAAAACTGTCAAGACTTTCTTTCCCCAGCTCCCATCAATCGTGCATGTGCGTGCTTCTGACGCGATTGCCTCCTTCCTGCTTTGCCGCATACATCTGACGGTCTGCTCTGCCGCATAAGCCCTGCAGCGAAAGTTCTTTATCCGCTGCCGCCATATCCATTCCGATACTTACGGTGATCCCCCGGGTTCTGTCCGGGGCAGCGCATTTCCGTACTTCTTCGCATACGGATATTGCCAGATCATACACTGCTTTTCTGCTTGTCTGTCTGACAAATACAAGAAATTCTTCTCCGCCGATCCTTGCAACGATCCCACTTTCTCCTACCGTCCGTTCAATCTGCTCTGCCACACGGCAGATGCACTGATTTCCCGCCTCGCTTCCGTAACGCTCTTTATAACTTTCAAAATGATCAATGTCTATTACAAAAACGCCCAATATCTCCCGCTTTGCAATGCACTTTACCCAAACGGCATTGACCTCTTTTTCAAGTCCTTTGCGGTTTAAAAGGCCGGTCACAACATCCCGGTATTCCGTCCCCCTGTTCCGCCTTCTTTCATATCTCCTTTCCAGCTGTTCCTTTCGTCCTCGGTACAAAACCCTGGAAATAATAAATGAAAACAGATGTACTGCTGTCAGCAGACAGATCCCCGATGTTGTCCGAAACACTCTGCTTTCCTGCAGAAACCAAAAGCATCCGAGAAGCTCCATCATTGCTGTAGCCAGATACTGCACCGTGTCGAGTAAAAGGATATCTGCCCACAGGATCACTATGGCATAATACAAAAATACAGAATCCACACAGCCTGCCAGATAGGAAAGATACAGATGCACAAACACCGTATACATCCACATGGCAAGTTCATAGGATGACGCTGCTTTCTTTTTTGCTATCTGATAAAGAAGGTAAGCAAACGCTCCTGAAAAAACGGAAAAGAAGGCAAGTGGCAGCTGAAGTCTGTTTTGTGAAGGATCTCCTTTTAAAACAAAGCATAACAAAAGGTAGATCGGAAACGCTGTCATGGAAAGCACGGCGCATACAAAACATCTCTTTACATTTATCAGTCCGAATGCTGCCTGTATCCGGTTTTTTCTGATGGTTTCCAACGCATTTTCCTCCTCTTTCGCTTTCTTTTTTATTGTACCATATTCCTGGTATTTTCACAAGAACACAGATAATGCATAATCCCCGCCAAAAATGCATACGTTTTAAAGAAGAAAACATCTGGGGATTTTGTATGAGCGGACTTTTTTCTTTGATACAGACCTGCAATAAATTTTTGTGGAACGGTCCCATGCTTTTCCTTTTGATGGGAACCCACCTCTTTTTTACGGTGCGAACCAAAGGAGTCCAGCGCAGGCTTCCTCTTGCCCTGAGACTTTCCGTCCACCCCTCCGATCGTACTTCTTCCGGAATGAGCATCTTCGCCTCTTTATCAACTACACTTGCTGCTACCTTGGGCACCGGAAATATCATCGGCATCTCTACTGCGATCGCGCTTGGCGGTCCCGGTGCCGTATTCTGGTGCTGGCTGACCGGTGTGCTCGGAATGGCAACGACCTACACCGAATGCCGCCTCAGTCTCGCTTTTCGTAAAACAAGGAACGACGGAAGTTTTTGTGGCGGACCGATGTACCTTCTTCACAATGAACTTCATGCCAAAAAGACTGCCCGTTGCTACGCTTATCTTCTGCTTGCTTCTTCTTTTTGTGTCGGATGTTCTACACAAAGCCAGGCAGTCACACAGACACTGTTCTCTGTCTTTCAGATCCCGGTTTTTCCTTCAGGTCTGCTTTTGTCCGTTCTTCTCTGCTTTGCCCTCCTCGGAGGCATAAAGAGCATCAGCAGGATCTGTACGGTCCTTGTTCCGCTCATGGGAACCCTATATCTGCTTGCCTGTTCCTTTTTACTGTTCTTAAACAGAGACTATCTGTTTCCTGCAATCGTCTCTGTGTTTTCCTCTGCTTTTTCTCTTTCTTCCTTTGGCGGCGGCCTTCTGGGCAGTTCTTTCCTCCTTTCTGCCCGATACGGTATTGCCAGAGGCTTGTTTACCAACGAAGCCGGGCTTGGTTCCGCTCCTGTTGCTGCTGCAAACAGCGGAGCGGAAACCGAATCCCAGGCTCTCGTCTTAATGAGTGCCACCTTTTGGGATACTGTCGTTATGTGTGGTGTGACCGGCATTGTGATCATCAGCAGTATGCTGCGCTGTCCCGGTCTGATCTCCGGCTATGGCATCGGCGACTACACCCTTGCGGCTTTTTCCCTGCTTCCTTTTGCCGGAAGAGAGCTGCTCGCCGCTGCCATTGTTTCTTTCGCCGTTGCCACACTGCTTGGCTGGTCCTTTTTTGGCGAAAAGGCGGCAGAATTTTTATTTGGCAATGACCAGATAAAAACCTACCGCCTTTTATATTGTTTCATGATCTTTCTCGGTTCCCAGATGTCACTTTCTTTTGTTTGGGAACTCAGCGATTTTTTTAATGCCCTTATGATTCTTCCAAATGTGCTCAGCCTTTTTCTTCTTCAGAAATTTCTGCCGCAGCAGAACCCTTTCCCCGATTCTCTAAAAAAACACCGACGGACGGTACTGCACCGACTCAAGCACCTGTTTCGCACACTCTTTTCCAAAAAGAGCAGTGATCAGCTGAAGCGAAAAATCAATGGCCGTTCCTAATCCCTTAGACGTAATGATCGTTCCATCCTGTACGACAGGGGCATCTGTAAGAAATGCCCCTGTCAGTTCTTCTTCAAATCCGGGATAACAGATTGCCCGTTTCCCGTTTAAGAATCCGAGATGTCCAAAAACGGATGGTGCCGCACAGATAGCTGCCATATAAGTTCCTTTGTCTTTATGTTCCAGAAGCACATTCCTCAGTCCCAAATGCTCCTTCAAATGTAAGGTTCCCGGCATACCGCCCGGAAGCACCAGCATGTCGGCATCCGAATAATCCGATGTGCCGAATACTTCATCCGCTTCGATCCCGATCCGATGCGAGCTTTTTATCATACGATTCTCCATGACCGAAACCGTGACTACATCTGCCCCGGCACGGCGGAGCAGATCCACAGCCGTCAATGCTTCTACTTCTTCTGTTCCGTCTGCAAGAAATACATATACCTTACTCATCCTGTTTTGTCTCCTTAATCCAGTTCTTTTAATCCGGTATATAATTCATAATAACGTCCGCCCATGGCGAGAAGTTCTTCATGAGTTCCGCGTTCAATGATCTCACCCTGTTCCAGTACCATGATGGCATTTGCATTGCGGACGGTAGAAAGCCGGTGTGCGATGACAAACGTAGTCCGATCCTTCATCAGGCGATCCATACCATGTTCAATATGACGTTCCGTTCGCGTATCTACCGAGCTGGTTGCTTCATCCAGCACAAGGATCGGTGCCTTAGAAATTGCCGCGCGGGCAATATTAAGAAGCTGTCTCTGTCCCTGGCTTAAATTTGCCCCGTCTCCATCCAGCATGGTGTCATAACCATTTTCCAGACGCATGATAAAGGAATGAGCACTCGCTACTTTTGCTGCCGCCTCCACTTCTTCATCCGTAGCATCCAGGCGGCCGTAACGGATATTTTCTCTTACGGTACCTGTAAACAGATGGGTATCCTGCAGTACCATCGCAATATTCTGTCTCAGAAAATCCCGTTTATAGTTTTTGATATTTTCTCCGTCAATCGTGATCTCGCCTTCCTGGATATCGTAAAACCTGTTCAAAAGATTTGTGATCGTTGTCTTTCCTGCACCGGTCGATCCGACAAATGCGATCTTCTGTCCCGGTTTTGCATATAAAGAAATATCCTTCAAAATGGTTTTATCCGGTTGATATCCAAATGTCACATGATCCAGTACAACATCCCCATGCAGGTGTTCCGGAGCAAGTGCATTCTCTTTGTCTTTTTCCTCCGGTGCCTCATCCATCATGCCAAATACACGTTCCGCACCTGCAAGTGCCGAAAATACGGTATGCATCTGCATGGATACTTCATTGATCGGACGTGAAAACTGCTTCGAATAGTTTACAAAGATCGAAAGTCCGCCGATATCAAAGTTTCTTGTAACACAAAGGATGCCGCCGACCAATGCAGTGATCGCATAGCTGATCTGACTCAGATTTCCCATGACCGGTCCCATGATTCCTCCGACAAAAGAAGCACGGATCTGTTTTTTCTTCAGATCTTCATTTAATTCCGAAAATTCATCAATGGCAATTTCTTCATGACAGAATACCTTGATCACCTTCTGTCCGGTCACAGCTTCTTCCACATAGCCGTTTACGGCCCCGATGGCAGCCTGCTGCTCGGAATAAAAGCTTCTGCTCCTCTTTGCGATCGTTGTGCCGGCCATACTTAATAACGGCATGGCAATCAGCGTAATGACACTCAGGATCGGGCTGGTATACAACATCAGTGCCAACGTACCGACTAACGTAAATGCCGCAGAAATGATCTGTGGGATCGTATTGTTCAGCATTTCTCCAACAGCATCCAAATCGTTTGTGTAACGGCTCATCAGATCACCATGGTTATTGGTATCAAAGAACCTCACCGGAAGTTTCTGCATCTTGCCAAACAGGTCATTTCTCATGTTACGGATGGCACGCTGTGAAATCGTAACCATGATGCGGTTCTGCAGATAAGAACAAACGATCCCCACTGCATAAACACAGAGCATTACCAGAATCCCCTGCAGCAGAGCAGTGAGTCCCGCAGCAAGTACTGCTTCTGCCGCTGAGCCTGTACTTGCCATATATTTTTCAGAATTTTCTTTCAGACCGTTGATGATAGGACGGAGCAGATAAGAACCTGCCAGCGTACACCCGGTATTCAGCAATACGCAAAACAGTACGACAACCAGCATCGGCACATCATTTCTGATGTAACCGAATACTCTCTTGATCGTTCCTGATACATTCTTCGGTTTTCCTCCAGGTCCTTTCATGCCTTTTCCACCCGGTCCGCCCGGTCCCGGTCTCCCTGCGTTTCCCGTTCCTCCCATCGGCGGCTGCATTTTTGAATATCTTTTCTTTACATCTGACATTATGCATTCGCCTCCTTTTCTTCCTGGGAAATGCAGATTTCTCTGTATTCCTCACAGTCCCTGAACAGGCTTTCATGGGTTCCTTCGCCCACGATCCTGCCTTCGTCTATTACTAAAATACGATCCGCCTCTTTTACAGAAGAGATCCTCTGTGCAATGATGATCTTTGTCGTATCTTTCAGTTCCTGATCAAAAGCTTCACGGATCCTCTTTTCTGTTGCCGTATCAACGGCGCTTGTGCTGTCATCAAGGATCAGGATCTTAGGCTTCTTTAACAGTGCTCTTGCAATACAAAGACGCTGCTTCTGACCTCCGGATACATTAACACCGCCCTGTCCGAGTTCTGTTTCATACTGATGGGTAAATGAAGTAATGAACTGATGTGCCTGGGCGCGTTCTGCAGCTGCCTGTACGGCTTCTTCTTCCGCATTTTCATCTCCCCATTTCAGATTATCCATAATCGTTCCGGAGAAAAGTACATTCTTCTGCAATACCATACCTACGCCGTCTCTTAAATGGCGGAGAGAGTAATCCTTAACGTTTATCCCGTCTACTAAAACTTTACCCTCGTCACAATCATACAGTCGCGGAATCAGCTGTACCAGACTGGTTTTTCCGGAACCCGTAGAACCGATGATACCGATCATCTCTCCCGGTTCTGCCGTGAAGTTGATATGATCCAGCACGTATTCCGTATGGTCTTTGTAATATTTAAAACATACATCCTTGAATTCAACGCGGCCTTCCGTAACAACAGCATCCTTTCTTTCTGCTGCATCATCCGTCAGATCAATGTTCGTATTCAGGATTTCACTGATACGTTTTGCAGATGCCACTGCACGGGAACTATTTAAGATCACCATTGCCGTCATCATCAGGGACATCAGGATCTGTACAACATATGTGGTAAATGCAGTCAGGTCACCAACCTCCATCTGTCCGACCAGGATCTGTCTTCCTGCAAACCATACAACGGCAAGCGTTGTAATATTCATTGCAACTGTCATGATCGGCATTGTAAGGATCACTACCTTAAATGCACTCATGCTGGTCGCACGCAGGTCTTCATTCGCCTCGCCAAACTTCTCCGTTTCTTCTTTTTCACGTACAAAGGACTTTACCACACGGATATTCGTCAGATTTTCCTGTACGCTCGTATTTAATCGGTCCAGTTTTTTCTGCATGGTCTGAAATCTTGGGAACGCTGTCTTCATAACGAGTACCAGTGCGATCACAAGGATCGGAATCACAACCGCAATGACAGTTGCAAGGCTCGGATTCATGGAAATCGCCATGATCAGTGCCCCGATCAGCATTCCGGGTGCACGGAACGCTAACTTCAATGCCATATTGATCACATTCTGCAATTGTGTAATATCATTCGTCAGACGGGTGACCAACGAACCTGTACTGAACTTATCAATATTGGCAAAAGAAAACTGCTGTACCTTGGCAAAAGCATCCTTACGAAGTGCCGATGCAAAGCTGACACTCGCCTTTGCACTGAAATAGCCGCCGCCGACACCGCCGATCAGCATAACGACTGCCATACCTGCCATCAAGAGCCCCATCATTACAATATAGGACGTATCCTTCTCCGGTACGCCGATATTGATGATATTTGCCAGGAGCTTTGGCATCACTACTTCTCCGACTACTTCTACCAGCATCAGCACCGGTGCGAGCAGAAAGTAGATCAAATACGGTTTCACATATTTCATGTACTGTTTCACCTATTTTTCCTCCATTCGTTTTACATTTTGTATCACTCGTTCCAAAATATCCTGAAACTTTTCTTTCTCTTCTTCTGTCAGTCCCTCCAACAGACCGGCATCTGCTCCATCAAACAGATGCTTCGATTTGCGCACTACCTCTTCCCCTTTTGGAGTCAGCGTAATATAATGCATTCTGTTATCATCCGGATTGACTTTCTTTTCAATATAGTTTCCCTTTTCCAGTTTTTTTAGACTGACTGCGACCGTCGCAGCTGAAATTTCCATATCTTTTGCGATGCCGCACTGTGTTGCCTCTCCTGCACGGGCAAGATACATCAGCAGATGATGCTGACTCGGATGAATCCCAAGAGATGCAACTTCACGGTCGATTATCTTTCTGTGCCCCCGTCCGATCCGTAAAATCTTCCAGACGAGCTGCTTGTTTTCCATTTTTCTCTCCTCCTTCCGCAAATCATTTAGCTCCCTAATTATTAACATGCTAATTATTATAGAAAAAAAAAGAGAAATTGCAATAGGCATTTCTCTTTTTTCACTAAATTTTTATATTTTTATTGAACATTTTCTTTAGAACGCTGTTTCATTCTGTTCCTTCTGTTTCTGTTCTTTTAATACCTGTTGGAGCACGGTACGAAAGATCAGTATCATTCCTGCATCTACATAACAAAATTTGTTCACAACAAACTCATATGTCTTTACGGAAAATATTACCGTAGCTGACAATATGGCCGGAAGTGCCACCTGAGGAACCGTATAAAGGCTCAGAACCAAAAGTGCAGCAAGATATAACACCGCAGCTCCAAAATAATTTTTATTAATATGGAACACGGTTGTTACGGTATCTTCTAACCTCTTTTCTACCTGCCGCAGTTCTTTTCCTTCTTTCTTTCTGAGTATTTCGTAGATTCCGTCAAATATCATCCGGATCTCTCTTTTCGGTTCATGTATGTTTTTCCTTATTACCACGGCATACGCCATATAGTTTTCCTGACCAAGCTCCTGTTTTAACATCTTTTTTGATACGTTCATCACTTTTTCCCTCTCCTTTTCCATCCGTCTATTTTATTTTCTCTATGTATTATGCGCACAAACCTGCTTTTCTCTTACGGTAATTTTTTTTGTTTTTCACGCGCTGAAATGTTTACAAAATGTTCACAGGTTAGCCACACGGAACTCACATTTTAACAGTATACTAACCGCAGAAAGATAAACACGAACAAACGCTTACAAGATAATTTTTTCATAAAGCAAAGCCCGGCAGTTACCCTCCCCTCTACCGGGCTTCTCCTCTTTTTATGGGGTAACATCCTGCCCTGATTTTTCTTTTTCCCAACTTCTTCCAATAGCATACCAAATTCGACGACAAAATGCAAGTTTCTCCTTTTCATTTTTTTAAATAAATGATATACTGAAGACTGAAAAAACAGGAACGTACTGTATCCCTATGAATGATAACCAAACATACAGTACAGAAAAGAGGTAAAATCATGTCAAACGTAATGGTTATGAATCATCCGCTGATCCAGCACAAAATCGGCATCATGCGTGACAAAAACACTTCCACGAAAGAATTCCGTGCCCTGGTTTCGGAAGTTGCCATGCTTATCTATTATGAAGCAAGCCGCAATCTCCCCCTGGCAGATAAGGAAGTGGAAACTCCGCTCGTAAAGACCGTTGTGAAAGAAATTTCCGGAAAGAAGCTTTGCGTCGTTCCTATTTTGCGTGCAGGACTTCATATGGCAGACGGCATTTTAAATCTGACTCCAAACGCAAAAGTAGGTCACATTGGTTTATACCGCAACGAAGAAACTTTAGAGCCGGTAGAATATTTCTGTAAGCTCCCGGTAGATGCGGTAGACCGTGAAATTTTCGTTGTCGATCCAATGCTTGCCACCGGCGGCTCTGCTATCGCAGCGATTGATCTGTTAAAGGCACGCGGCATTAAAAAAATCCGTTTTCTTTGCCTGATCGCATCTCCTGAAGGCGTAGAAGCATTAAAAGCTGCTCATCCGGATGTTGACATTTACATTGGTGCCCTGGACGAAAGACTGAATGAAAACGGCTATATTCTCCCGGGTCTCGGCGATGCAGGTGACAGAATCTACGGCACAAAATAACCATCTGTCCCCAGGTCAGACTCCGGTCATTTTTATCAGAACACAAAAACGGTAATGGTTCCTTTCATCCATTACCGTTTTTGTTATTAAATGATTCTGCCTTTTATTCTACCGTAAACTTATATACTGTCATGGTACTGTATTCTTCATATGCCTTTACTACAGAAGACTTAAAATATTCCTTTGTATTGCAGGCATCCGGAAAAAGCTGTGTTTCAAAGCAGATTCCTTCTCTCTTTAAATATACCTTTCCGCCTTTTCCCGTTGCTTTTCCGTCAATAAAATTACCGGAGTACAACTGCATTCCCGGAAGATCCGTAAATACCTCCATACGTCTTCCCGACTTCGGATCATACAGACTTGCAACATATTCTACTTCTTCTCCGGTATTATTTAAAACATAGTTATGATCATATCCGCCTGCCGTCTTTAATGGTTCATAATCGTCATCAATGCGGTCACCGACCCTTGTCTCTGTTCTGAAGTCCATTGGCGTTCCTTCTACCGGGCGAAGTTCTCCGGTCGGAATCAGGGTAGCATCCGTTGGCGTAAAATAATCTGCATCGATAAACACTTCGTGATCCAGGATCGTACCGGAATCCTGACCGCTAAGATTAAAGAATGAATGATTGGTCAGATTGATCACGGTATCCTTATCCGAAACACCAAGATATTCTATTGCAAGCTCATTTTCTTCTGTTAATGTGTATGTCACGGTAATGTCAAGATTTCCCGGAAATCCCTGCTCCATATCCGGACTGAGGCGGGACAGTTCAATGCTGGCCTCTTCTTCCTCTTCAAAGCACTCCACTTCATACATGAAGTTATTATATCCTTTGAACCCACCGTGCAGATTGTTCGGTCCGTTATTTTTATCCAACTGATACGTTACTCCGTTTAACGTAAACTGTGCATTTGCAATGCGGTTTCCGTTTCTTCCGATAAATGCCCCATAATAGGTTTCGTTTTCATCATATCCTCTGACATCATCATATCCCAATGCCACATCTTCCATCTTACCATTACGGTCCGGAACAATGATATGTACAATGGATGCACCGTAATCGGTAACAGACACTTTCATTCCTTTAGAATTTTCCATCGTATATAAGGTTGCCTTTTCGCCATTCTTAGTTACGCCAAAACTCTTTTTTGTAATCTTCATGAGGTCCTCCTGCTTTCGTTTTTACTTTGTGCCTTCCTCTGCAGCACTTTTCTTCATTTTACACGATTCTCCCCACAGAATCAATCTGTTTTACGATTTTTCCTCTCCGGATACACAAAGAAAGAGCCGCCGGCTCATACAAGCGGCAGCTCTCTTCCTTTTCTCAATTCCGTATTACAATATAACTTATTTCCGTATAAAAATTTAGCAATTTATATATTAGAAAAAGGTACACTGAAAACTTTCTTGATTAGCACTTTGTTACGTTTGTAGCCTGAGGTCCCTTAGCGCCTTCAACGATTTCGAATTCTACTTCCTGACCTTCTTCTAAGGACTTGAAACCTTCCATATTAAGACCGGAATAGTGTACGAAAACATCGTTTCCTGCTTCGTCACAGATGAAACCGAAGCCCTTCTGGTTATTAAACCACTTAACTGTACCCTTATGCATGTGTATTTCCTCCGAAATAAATAAAATATAGTGTTCTCCCCTGACTTATCGTCAGAATTACACTAAAAGTAGTGTACCATTCTTTTCTAAATGTGTCAAATCCTTTTCGTGATTTTTTTCACATTATTTTCACAGTTTTTTCGACTATTTTTCTTCTGCCGCGATATCGATCCCCAGTTCCTTTAACTGTTTGTCATCTACCACATTTGGAGCATCCGTCATCAGACAGGAAGCATCTTTTACCTTAGGGAATGCGATCACATCACGGATGGTATCACACTTTGCCATAAGCATGATCAGACGATCCAGTCCATATGCAAGACCTGCATGAGGCGGAACCCCATACTTAAATGCATTCAAAAGGAATCCGAAGCGCTCATATGCATCTTCTTTAGAAAAACCAAGTACAGAGAACATTTTCTCCTGGATATCACTCTGGAAGATACGAACAGAACCGCCGCCGATCTCACAGCCGTTTAATACAATGTCATATGCCTTTGCACGTACCTTGCCCGGATCGGTATCCAGCAGTTCCAGATCCTCGTCCATCGGCATGGTAAACGGGTGATGCATTGCTACATAACGTCCTTCTTCCTCCGAATACTCAAGGAGAGGGAATTCCGTTACCCAGAGGAAATTATACTGTCCCTTATCAAGGATGCCAAGCTGTCTTGCAATCTCCAGACGCAGATTTCCAAGAACATCCCATACTACCTTATTTTTGTCTGCCGCAAAGAATAACAAGTCACCCGGCTCGCCTTCCATTGCTGCGACCAGATTCTTTAATTCTTCTTCTGTCATAAACTTTGCAAAGGAAGACTTAAAGCTTCCGTCCTGCTCAATGGCAAGATAAGCAAGACCTTTTGCTCCATATGTCTTTGCAAACTCAACCAGAGCATCGATCTTCTTTCTCGGCATAGCAGCCTGACCTTTTGCATTAATACCACGAACCGAGCCACCGTTTGCCAAAGCTCCGGTAAAGACTCCAAAACCGCAATTTGCCACAATATCGGATACGTTATTTAGTTCCATGCCAAAACGGGTATCCGGCTTATCAGAACCGTAACGATCCATTGCATCCTGCCATGTCATTCTCCGGATCGGAAGCTGTACTTCCACTCCGATTTCTGCAAACATTCTCTTTAATAATCTTTCATTGACCGAAATCACATCATCCACATCAACAAAAGACAATTCCATATCGATCTGTGTAAATTCAGGCTGTCTGTCCGCACGCAGATCTTCATCCCGGAAACATTTTACGATCTGGAAATAGCGGTCATAACCGGAACACATCAGAAGCTGTTTGAACAGCTGCGGAGACTGCGGCAACGCATAAAATGTTCCCGGATGTACACGGCTTGGTACAAGATAGTCTCTGGCACCTTCCGGTGTGCTCTTGGTCAGCATCGGCGTTTCAATTTCAAGAAAACCTTCCTCTGCGAGGAACTGTCTTGCTGCTGTAGCAACCTTACTTCTTAAGATCAGGTTTCTCTGTAAATCCGGGCGGCGAAGATCCAGATAACGGTATTTCAAACGAAGCTCATCCTTTGTCTTTGAATCCTCTTCGATCGGGAACGGAGGAACTTCTGCTTCCGATAAGATACGCAGTTCCTTTGCACGGATCTCGATATCACCCGTTGCCAGATTTTCATTCACAGCACCGGAACGTGCGGTCACTTCACCAACAACCGCAATCACAAATTCGCTGCGGAGTTTTTCACCCTTTGCAAAGTTTTCCGCACCGCATTCGGATTCTTCCAGAATGATCTGAACAATGCCTGAACGATCTCTCAAATCTACAAAAATGATGCCCCCCTTATTTCTGCTCTTCTGTACCCACCCCATAACGGTAACGGTTTCCCCGATATTTCTGTTGGAAACTTCGGTACATCTGTGGGTTCTTTTTAACCCTCTCATTGCTTCTGCCATAACTTCCTCTTTCCCGGCTTTTTCTGCCGTTTATTATTCTATAAAAACAACGTTCTATGAATCTAAAGTATCATCCATATTACGCTTTCTTTCATTTGCATGATCAGCAAAGTCAATGACTTCCTGAAAATCCGGTGTATGAAAGATATTCATAAACTCCAGAAATATCTTCATGTCAAACATCTGAACTTCGTCGATCATCATTTCCATTGCCGCTTCTGCGTCAAATCCGCTGCGATACGGGCGGTCCGAGATCAATGCGGCAAACATATCGCAGATGCGGAGCAGCCGTGCCTCTAACGGGATCTTCTCTGCCTTCAGGTTTTCAGGATATCCCGTGCCATCATAATTTTCATGATGATAATAGACTGCATTCTGTATTTCTTCCGGGTATCCGCAGGCCTCCAACATTTCTTTCCCCAGCTGCGTATGCATCCGCATATATTTTACTTCCTCAATCTGAAATGCATTCTTATCTCTGCCGTACAGATTTTTACTCAGCCGCAGTTTACCGATGTCATGTACATAAGCCGCCACGATCATCTGATCCTGAAATTCAAGAGGATACCCTAATCTGGTACAAAGATGCCTGATCAGCATCCCAACCAGTTCTCCATGTTCAATACTGTCTTCTACGTCATCTTCCATCAGATCTTTCAGCTGTATTTTCTCCAAAATATCAGTGATCAACTGTCTGGCATTTTTCAAGGCAACCCCGGCCCCTTTCTACAAATATTCACGGAACTTCCGGATAAACTCCTGTTTTCTTCCTATCATTTCATCAATGCGCTCTATATAATCCTTAACACTCTTAACATTCTCTACCCGTTCCAGCCGGTTTGTTCCCACAAAATTAAACTTGCTGGAACCTCCGCTGCCCAAAGCGAGGATCGTATGATGTTCCTCCATGATCAAAACATTGTACAACCCTTCTTTCCCGGGTCTCGCATATCCGATATTCTCCAGATTATCCGCCATGTTTTTCTGCCGATACAGATAATACGGTTCATAGCCTTCTTCCTTTGTATAATCCTGACATGCCTGCATCATCTGCGTTGCTTCTCTGGAACGGAGTTCTTTATAGCGTTCCATTTCCGCATTCAGTCGTGCTGCACGTTTGACTGCCAGTGTATGTACCGTCAGGCTGTCCGGCGAAAGCTTGCGGATTTCAGCAAGCGTTGCCTGCACATCCTCTGCTTTTTCTCCTGTCAGACCGATAATAAGATCCATATTGATATTGTCATGACCGCATTCCCTTGCTAGGGCAAATGCCTCTTTGATCTGTTCCGTCGTATGACGCCGTCCGATGATATCCAATGTTTTCTGCTGCATGCTCTGCGGATTGATGGAAATCCGTGTCACACCTTCTTCTTTTAAGACAATCAGTTTTTCCTTTGTGATACTGTCCGGTCTTCCCGCTTCCACCGTCCATTCCCTTAGTGCGGAAAAATCGAAGGTCTCCTTTACCTTACGCAGCAGGCGCCTCAGCTGTTCTGCCGAAAGTGTCGTCGGTGTCCCTCCGCCGATATAAATGCTGACCAGCTTTTTTTCGGGAAAACATGTCCCTGCATACTCAATCTCCCGGAATAATGCTTCCAGATACGGTTCTACATACGATTCATATTGCTTTAAGGAATACGAACTAAACGAACAATACAGGCAGATACTCGGGCAAAACGGGATACCGATATACACGCTGTACGTACCCTTATCCTCCAGTCCGTGCAAAAGTTTCTGTTCCTTTTCGGCAACTCTGATGCAAAGATCCGTCTTTTCCTCAGAACAAAGATACTCCGTTTTGAAATAATCTGCAACACTTTCTCTGCTTTCTCCCGCTAAGATTCGCTCCAATGCCTGTTTTGTCGGACGGATTCCGGTCAATGTCCCCCATGGGAGTGTCCGCCCGGTCACTTTTGTAAGCAGCCGGTACAGACTCCGGTGCAGATAATTCCGATACATTCTCCGATCCGGAAGTCCCTCACTTTCATAAGCCCCTGAAATTCTTGAAGAAAAGTTTTCTTCCTCTTCTTCCGTTTTTCCATCCTGCGTAAAAGCAATCCTAAAATATTCCGGAAGCAGATAAAGTTCCAGACGATATTCTGCCATGGGCTCTTCTGTTTCTCCGACGATATGCAATTCCTCTTCGGGGAAAAATGCTTTGACCAGAGGACGAATGTCCTGTTCATAATCTTCCCCCTTGATTCTAATATCTAACATGTTTTTCTTCTCCGATACTCGTATTCTCTCCATGCCCCGGAAGTACTGCTACCTCTTCCGGAAGTGCAAACAGTCTGCCGCAGACAGATGGTTCCATCTGTTCCGGGCATGATGTTGGCAGATCTGTTCTGCCTACTGTCCCTCGGAATAAGGTATCTCCCGAAAATAAGATTTTTTCTTTCTCCGCATAATAACAGCAGCTGCCTGCCGTATGTCCCGGTGTTGCGATCACGCGCAATGCATTATCCAGATATTCTGCTTTCTGACCGTCTTCCAATAAGATATCTGCCTTGATCCCATACGGTGCCGCATACAGATACGAGCAGTTCAGATCCGGATTTGAAAGCAGTTCTGATTCTTCTTTATAAAGGCAGACCGGGATCTGATATTCTTTTCGCAACGTATCCGCTGCCAGAATATGATCAAAGTGACCGTGTGTTAACAAAACGGCCTCCGGCAGCAGATTTTCCTCGCACAGAACCTGCATGATCTTTTTCGGTTCTGCTGCCGGATCAATGATCACAGCCTTTTTTGTCTCTTTTTTATATACAATATAGCAGTTGGTCCTGAGCATTCCAAGAACCAGACGTCTGATCTCCATCACATTCTCCATTCCTGATTTTTCTCAACAGCCTCACATCATCAGCCGGTTGCTCTCTCGACATCTATGATACTTTCAACATTTCTGATCTTAGAGATCAGATAGCTTAACTGCTCTGCTCCGTGCACGTCAAAACCAAGCGTCAGTGTAACCGTTCCCTGCTTGCTTACACGGCTGTTTACCGTGGTAATATCCACCTTATTTTCGGTAAATATCTTTGTAATATCCAGAAGCACACCGCTTCGGTTGTTCGCATAGATGTTGATCTCCGCAAAATAAAGATCTTCTTTTTTATCTTCCAGCCGGTTCCATTCTGCCGGAATAAAACGCATCCTGTCTTCATCCGGTGCATGGATGACATTAATACAGTCCGTCCTGTGAATGGAAACACCTCTTCCTCTTGTCACAAAACCAATGATCTCATCCCCCGGTACCGGTGAACAGCATTTGGAGAAATGTACCGCAACATCATCCAGACCCTGCACGGTAATCCCGCTCTTTGCTTTTACGGTGATCGGCTGTTTTGTCTCCCTTACTTCATTGATGGACTCAAGGATCTTTTCGTCGGTCAGTTCTTTCTTTTTCTTTTTGTTATACTCTTCCTGCAGACGATTGATGATCTGTCCTTCTTTTAAGGCTCCGTGTCCTACCGAAGCAAGCAGTGCGTCCCAGTCACGGAAACCGTACTTGCGCATACAGACTTCCATAAATTCCGGCCGCAGCAGATCCGACATTACAAGCGCCTTTGCCTTACAGTAAGCGATCAAAAGGTCTTTTCCGTGCTGGATATTATCTTCCTTTAATTCTGACTTAAACCATTGACTGATCTTATTTTTCGCCTGTGTACTCTTTACCAGTGTCAGCCAGTCACGGCTTGGTCCTTTAGAATTCTGAGACGTTATGATTTCCACACGGTCCCCGTTCTGCAGCACATGATCGATCGTAACCAGTTTTCCGTTTACCCTGGCTCCAACCATCTTATTTCCTACCGCACTGTGGATCGCATAAGCAAAATCCACCGGATTCGAGCCTGCCGGAAGCGCCTTAACATCACCGGTTGGCGTGAAACAATATACACTGTCCGAAAACAGATCCAGGTCATTTTTCAATCCGCTTAAAAATTCCTTGCCGTCGGACATATCTTTCTGCCATTCAAGGATCTGACGCAGCCATGCCAGCTTTTCTTCTTCATTTGCCGTGGATCTGATTCCGTTTTGAGCTTCTTTATACTTCCAGTGAGCCGCAATACCGTATTCTGCCGTCCGATGCATTTCAAAGGTACGTATTTGGATCTCAAACGGGGTTCCGTTCGGACCGATCAGGGTCGTATGCAGAGACTGATACATGTTCGGTTTCGGCATGGCAATATAATCTTTGAAACGCCCCGGTATCGGCTTGTACATTTCATGAAGGATACCAAGTACCGCATAACAGTCTTTTACATTATCCACAAGAACCCGGACAGCAAACAGGTCATAAATCTGATCCAGCGTCTTATTCTGATTCTTCATCTTCTTGTAAATGCTGAAAAAATGTTTTACCCTGCCGTCGATCTGTGCATCGATCCCGGCTTCTTCTATATGCGCTGCCACTTTGTCAATGATATTGGAAATAAAAGCTTCTCTGTCCCTTTTCCTCAGTGCGATCTTACGTCCCAGATCCTCATAAACTTCCGGTTCCAGATATTTTAATGACAGATCATCCAGTTCGATCTTGATTTTGGAAATACCGAGACGCTGTGCCAGCGGTGCGTAAATATCCATGGTCTCTCTCGATTTTTCCTGCTGTTTTTCCGGCTTCTGGTACTGCATCGTACGCATATTATGCAGACGGTCTGCCAGCTTGATCATAATCACACGGATATCCTTTGCCATTGCCAGAAACATTTTTCTGAGATTTTCCGCCTGAAGTTCGATCTTGTCCATCTCATAATCCAATTGTGTCAGCTTGGTCACGCCGTCTACGAGCAGTGCGATCTCTTCATTGAACTCTTTCGACAGCTGCTCCAGAGAATAATCCGTGTCCTCGATCACATCATGCAGTATCCCGGCAACGATCGTTTCTTTATCCAATTCCAGTTCAGCAAGAATGATTGCTACGCATAATGGGTGAATGATATATGGCTCTCCTGATTTTCGCTTCTGCTCCGCATGCATCGTGCCTGCCAGCCGATATGCTTTCTCGATCATGGAGACATCCGTACCCGGGCGGTATTCGTACACCGTTTCAATCAGCTTTTTATAAAGTTTTTCCGGATCCGTAAAATCCGCAGGAGTACTTAATGATTTTTCCTCTATCGGTTTTTTGATCACTCTTCCTTTTTTTATCTGCTCATTTTCTGCCATGTTATCACCCAACCTCATCTGCATTATCGTAAGTTATTTTCCAGGATACTGAATCACGGAATCTACCTCGTATCCCTTCAGCTTTTCCCTTCCGTTCAGACCCTGCAATTCCATCAAAAATATGATTTTTACCACTTCACCGCCAAGTCCTTCCACCAGACGGATGATCGCCTCAATGGTTCCTCCGGTTGCAATCAGGTCATCTACAATGACTACCTTCTGTCCCGGTCTTATGGAATCCTTGTGCATTTCAATTGTAGCTGTGCCATATTCCAGGTCATAAGTTGCCTCTACCGTCTCACACGGAAGCTTTCCTTTTTTTCGCACCGGAACGAAGGCTTTTTTCTGATTGTATGCGATCGGCACACCAAAAATAAACCCTCTGGATTCCGGTCCGACTACCGCATCGTATTCCACACCTTCCAAAAGCTTTTCCATTCCCTGAATGGCAAGCTGCAATCCTTCCGCATCCTGCAGAACGCTCGTTACATCCCGAAACATAATCCCCGGTTCCGGAAAATCCGGAATGGTCCTTACATAATCTTCTACTTTTTTCATATTTCTTCTCCTTCTCAGAGTTATTCCATAATAATAAGATATTATACCACTTTCTTTTCCGCTTGCAAAGAGGAAATCCTGCGTAAACACAGAAATGAGGATACCAGCCGCTTTTTCCTGCATCCGGTATCCTCATTTTTTTATTCCGTTCTTCTTTTTATGCCCGATACTTGTCTACAATCTCTTTCATCTGCGACAGTTTTTCTTCCATTTCCTTAACCAGTTTAAACTGTGTTCTGCAGCGATCCAGATTATGCCCTTCTCTGTGCACCTTAAAATAATGATCTCCGTCCAGATAGTCCGTCAGGAAGCGCATACCACACTCAAATGTCATAAGTATGGCCCCGTACGGAAGCATTTCCAGTTCGGTCTGCGTCAGTGCCCCCTCGCATCCTTTCAAAAATCCTTTGGTGTATACTTCAAACAGATGCAGATCGAAAGATACCTTGTTCAGATCTTTCTCATCCTCTGCCGCTGTACTTGCCCCAAAGCGTATGGAATCGCCAAAATCATTGACAGAAAGCCCCGGCATGACCGTATCCAGGTCGATCACACAGATGCCTTTTCCGGTTCCGTTATCCATCATGATGTTATTGAGCTTTGTATCATTATGTGTAACACGCAGCGGGATCTTCCCCTGTTCTGTCAGATCGCACAGCTTATGTGCCAGTTTTTCTCTTTGCAGAACGAAAGAAACTTCCTCCTGCACGCTTTCTGCACGTTTGCAGACATCCGCTTCCAATACCTTGCCAAATGCCTCAAAACGCTTTACTGTATTATGAAAATCCGGTATGGTCTCATGCAGCCGTTCCACCGGATAATCGGCCAGCATTCTTTGAAAATGTCCGAAAGAAACTGCACTTTCATAAAAATCCTTCTCCTCTTTTACCCTTTCAAAAGAAGTTGCATTTTCGATGAACTTGTAAATGCGCCAGTATTCTCCCTCTTCATCCCTATAATAGGATCTCTTTTCCTTCGTTTCTACTAACGTCAATGTCTCCCGTTCGGTATCTCCTCCGCTTTCCGCGATCTTTTTCTTCAGCCATTCTGTAACACCGCTGATATTTTCCATCAGTTCTTCCGGCTTTGTAAAAATGTGCCGGTTCATCCGCTGCAAAATATATCTTTTTTCCTTCATGCCGTAAGAAACCGTTACACGATAAGTATCATTAATATGTCCGTTCCCGTACGGAATGCACTCCGTTACATTTCCTTCTATATCAAAAGCCCCGATTACTTTTTTGTTCCGGTCTTCCATCTTACTCCTCCCAAAGATTATGGCTGTAGATACCATCTTCCTTCATTTTTCGTATAGCTTCCTCTACCACCGGCTTATCCTCATGATAAGTTACTCCATACCAGCGATCCGCAGATTTTAATACCATAACATCTGCCTTCTGCTCCTGCAGCAGTTCATCCACTACAAACGGAAGAAAATATTCACACTTTAACGGATTTTTGACCAGGTTTTCCTCAAGGAAAGCACTAAAACGGCTCTTTAATTCTTTCAGAATGCTTTCCGAAAATCCCCACATGTTCATAGAAACGATACTTCCTTCCGGGATCGTGTTCCATGTATGTCCTCCATCTTCCGTATATGCTGCGCCGTCATCTCTCTTTTCGATATGCGTTCTTTCATCGATTTTTACAAGATACCCATTTTCGTCTGTAACACATACTCCTCTTGCTACATGACCGTTTTCCGTCAATGTGTTTTCCAGCTGATACCCTACCATCATGTAATGATATTGATCCGCGCTGTCCTCCGTCTTTACAAGAAAGTCATATGCCATCCGGAACGCATGTCTTCCGTAATAATCATCCGCATTGATAACAGCAAACGGTCCGTCGATCAGATCCATACAGCTTAATACCGCATGTCCGGTGCCCCACGGCTTAACCCTTCCTTCCGGCACTTCATATCCTTCCGGAACATTCCCGATCTCCTGAAACACATATTCCGTCTCAATGTATCTTTCCAGACGGTTTCCAATGGTCTTTTTGAAAACATCCTCATTTTCTTTTTTGATGATAAATATTACTTTTTCAAATCCTGCTCTTACGGCATCATAAATGGAAAAATCCATAATAATGTGTCCTTCTTTATCTACCGGATCAATTTGTTTCAATCCACCGTATCTGCTTCCCATTCCTGCAGCCATGACTACCAAAACCGGTTTTTTCATATTAACCTCCATTCCGGAGCGTTTTTGCAACAGGACGAACAGAAAATTGCGCAGGCGATTTCTGTTCTGTCATCAGGGCTAATTTGTGACACTCCGGCACAAATCAGCCAAATAATGCTTTTTAAATATATCACTCTTTGATATATTTAGCAATACCTTCTTCGCATTTTTTGACGATTTTCAATAAAACTTTTGGTTTTCGCCCCCGTTTATTCCAGTGTCAGATTACCGAAATACTCCGGACGATGAAAATCCGGCTCATCTGTCTTCACTATTTTCCAGACACCATAATGAGGAAATTCTGTTTCATCCCCACATTTATAAAAATTCGTTTTAAGATGAAGCGGCCCATTCTCCTGAAATTCCGGGATATATTTCCGGATCAGGGAAAACGGAACCGTGTAATCCACCGTCCATTTTTTTGCCTCTATCTTGACCGCGATCCCGAGCAACTCCACATCTTCCTTCGTCATCGGTATGGTATCATAGCGGTCTTTTCGAAATGCCACATTCATCTTCCCGTTTGCGTTGACCTCAAAATTGAAATAACGGTTGGTCCGGTCCGGTGCAAAATTTACAAACCATTCCACGCAGCTGTCCAAATGCACCGGTTCAAAATGCTCCGTTTTTTCTCTTCGCGGATTTTCTTCCTGCACTTCTATGTGCATTTTTACCCCTTCTTTATTTAACTCCGGGACGAATTCCGCATAAGGACAGTATCCGTTCTTATCCCAGGGATAACATAACGTTATTTTTTTCTGTTCCACCATCATTTCCTCCTGTTTTAACTCATTTCGTCTACAGCATGTTCTACCGCCAGCAACGCGGCTCCTCTCGCCTTTGCATCATTCGGCAGGGAAGATACACATATCTGCACTTCGGTATTCCAACTGCTTTTCAAAATCCTCTGTCTTACTGCTTCTTCCAATTGCTTCGGCTTTTTACATCCGACCATATGCAAAACGATCACTTCCGGATCAAAAAAAGAGTTTGCCATGGCAATGCTCTTTCCAATGCCGTCAAACAATGCTTCATTTTCTGTTTCTTTTCCCTGTATATACTCACCCAGAAGTCCTTCTTCTGTCTCCTGCTCCGTTTTTATTATGGTATACCCGATCTCTCCTGCTCTCCCATGTGCTCCTGAATAAATCTGACCGTTTAAACAGCAGGACATGCCGATTGCAAAGCCATGATGATAATGCACCATCAGGACATCTTTTGCCGTTTCCCCTTTCAGTACCCCAAAATCCGTTTCACATTTCATCAGGCAGTCCGGATCGTGTGCCACAGATACTTTCACACCGTAACGTTCTTCCAACGATTGTTTTAGCGGAACATCTTTCCAACCTGAAATTTCTCCGATTGCGACAGATCGTCCCTCTTTTCCGTCAACTGCACCCTGCACTGCAAATCCGATCCCCTCTATTTTCTTTGTATACCTTTGAAACAGTTCGTCCAGACAGCAGTAAAGTTCCTGCATTACGGATGCATAGGTTTTCTCTTCCCATCTTTTTTCTGACTTTTCTATGATCCTTCCCTTCATATCGGTCAGCAGCACAATGCATCCTCTCCGATCAAGATCCACCCCTATAAAATAATGGTTATCCGTAACGACATCCAGCTTTTCCGCCTTTGGTCCGACGCTTCCGCTCGTCCTCTGCGTTGCCTTGATATAACCTTCCTCTACCAGATGTTCCGTTACTTTAGAAACCGTTCCCCAGCTCAGGGCAGTTGCTGCCTGAATCTCTCTTCTGGAAACCGGTCCCGCCTCTTTCAGTTTTCTGAAAATTTCCTGCACATTATTTTTTTGTGCCGATGTTGTGTAAAAATACATAATCCACCCCACTTAATCAAGCGTTCTCATTTCATTATAACACGGATCAAAAGTATGTCCAACAGAAAAAAGAAACGAAAAGGACAACAAACTTCAATCAACACTTTTCCTTTTTTCGCATATACTGCTCATGATCCTTTCTTCAGGAGTTCTCATGCGTTCCCTGTTTTATCCTGCTTCCATGATGAACCAGACCGACTCTTTTGGCGGTTTTCAGGCAGAACTCACCGATATTGTAACCAACCTTCCCATCGAAGGTGCAACCGTAGACATTGCATCAGCAGAAGCTCCGGATCGGATATTAGAAGAGATTCAAAGTGATGCCTCCGGTTTTACTCCTCTTATTTTTCTCCCGGCGCCCCCGGTAGAACTCAGTCTCACTCCGGGTGAGGTACGTCCATACAGTGAATACATCCTTACCTTTTCAGCTCCCGGATATGAACCGATTCGCATTTCCGGGGCAGAGATCTTATCGACGGTCACTGCCCGGCAGCGGATCCGGCTTCTTCCTTCCAGTCCGACACTTTCAGGAACAGAAGAAGATTTTACAATCCCTGACCATACCTTATACGGTTCTTATCCTCCTAAGATTGCAGAAGCAGAGATCAAAGAAGTCAATGCCGCAGGAGAGATCGTTCTGGACAATGTAGTGATCCCGGAATATATCGTTGTCCACGATGGTACGCCTAACAATTCCCGTGCCAGCAACTATACGGTTCCCTACCGTGACTATATTAAAAACGTAGCCTCCAGCGAAATCTATGCCACCTGGCCGGAATCTGCCATTTATGCAAATATCATGGCCATCCAGTCGTTTACTCTGAACCGTGTTTACACCGAATGGTATCGAAGCCGTGGTTACAACTTTACGATCACTTCTTCGACTGCCTTTGATCA
>CAZWCZ010000021.1:0-33383 GCA_964632165.1 uncultured Lachnospiraceae bacterium
TTGGACTCAATGCTCCAGCATATTCTCTATAAATATGCCATACCCTCTCGTCGGGTCATTTACTAAAACATGTGTCACCGCTCCAATGATCTTCCCGTCCTGCAAAATTGGCGAACCAGACATTCCCTGCACGATCCCACCTGTTTTCGAGAGCAATTTTTCATCAGTAATGTGAATTACCATTCCCTTGTTATCATTAGTTCTTCCAAGTTCTATCTTTTCAATTTCGATCTCATATTCTCTGACCGAAGAATCTACCTGACACAATATACTCGCAGTCCCAAGATGTATTTCCTGTTTTAAACCGATCGGTATGCTTTCTTTTCCCTCCATAAGTCCAAGTTTTATCTGCCCATAAATTCCTTGTGAGCAATTTGACTCTATCGTTCCGATTCGGCTGATTCCGGATTGACGCAATATTCCGATCAGTTCTCCCGGGGAACCACTTTTTCCTTTTATCACACTAAGTATCTCCGCGTCATATAATGTTCCGCCCGAAATCTGCATTACAAGACCGGTGTCAACGTCCGTAATCCCATGCCCCAATGCACCAAATTTCCCATCTGTTGTCATATATGTGATCGTTCCTATCCCTTGGGCATCCGTTCGTATCCATGTCCCGATACGATTTTTCCCACTATAATCTTTTACAGGAGAAATTGATACTTCACGTTCTCTCCCATCCCGTTTTACCGTTAAACATACTTCTCCTTCTTCAATGGCTTCCATTAGCATGTTTCGTGTAACTTCTGTACTTCCGTTAATTCCTACAATATAATCTCCGCTTTTTAAAATCCCTTTTGCCGGTTCTGTCGTTGAACCGTCCCGCAGTGTTACTTCACCCGTTCCGAGAACAAGTATTCCGTCCGTCTCAATCTGAAGTCCAATGACCGAACCTCCGGGGATCAGTTCTGTTTCTTCTATGATCTCTAATGAAACTCCTTTTAATGGAATCCATCCAAATAGCTTTAACTCTACATTATATGTCCCAAGTGTATCAGAACTTATAGAAAACGGTTGAGACAGATCAATATGAATTTTGTCCTCCGTTAAAGGCTGCTGATTTACATATAGTACTCCTAACGATTCTTCTTCTGAAATGCTTGCCTCTATGGGAAATGAAAAATCAAATGTACCTTCCTCGCCTGCCAAAAGTTTGATTTTAGACGGTACATTCATCTTTATCCAATACTGACCGTAAACGATACCGACTGCCAGGATAAGAACCATAACAAGCAATCGCCTTATTCTTCGCTTCTTTTTTCTTTCTGCTCCGCTCATATCCATCCTCATTTCCTGCATTTTTCTCTCTTAGTATGGATGGAAACAAAAAAAATACACCCTAAAATTGTTCCCAATTTAAGGTGCATTCTTTCTATAAAAATCAATATTTTTTAATTTTATTTGCCAGGATTCTCATTTCTCTTGCATTGCACAACACTGCTTCCGTGATCTTGGCGCCACCGAGCATCCGTGCAAGTTCAATGTCTTTTTCTTCTTCCTCCAATGAACGGATACCGGTTCTGGTTCTTCCGTTTTCTATTGTTTTTTCGATCAAAAAATGAGTGTCTGCCATGGACGCGATCTGCGACAAATGTGTAATACAAAGAATCTGATGCGTCTTTGCAATCTGCGCCAGTTTTTCTGAAACCTTTTGCGCAGTCCGGCCGCTGATGCCGGTATCGATTTCATCAAAGATCAGGGTCGGGATCTCATCCTTTTCTGCAAGTACAGACTTCATCGCCAACATAATCCTGGAAAGCTCACCGCCGGATGCCACTTTGGTCAGAGGCCTTAACGGCTCTCCTGCATTCAGAGAGATCATGAATTCACATGAATCAAACCCACGTGCTGTAAATCGTTCCAATCGTTCCAAGGGGATTTCAAAATGTACTTCTGAAAAATTCAGGTCGGAAAGTGCCTGTTGCATGGAAGATTTCATCTTCTTCGCATAAGACATTCTGATGGCGGAAATTTTTTCGCATAACACATGACACGTCTCTTCTGCTGTTTTATATTCTTTCCGCAGTTTCTCTAGATACGCATCATAATCTTGATATTTCATCAGCTTTTTCTCACATTCTTCTTTATAGGAAAGAATGTTTTCTATCGAATTTCCGTATTTTCCTTTCAGCTGATTTAAAATATCCAAGCGTTGACTGACTTCTGCATATCGTTCCTTGGAATCTTCCATTTCAAGAAGATATTCCTCAGCTTCTGCGTGAAATTCCGTCAGCAGTTCCTGTGCTCCGTTTAAAACTGCCTCCATTTTCTGGAGCCTTAAATCATATTCCGTTACTTTGGAAATCTGCCGGAGTGCACGTAAAATCTGCTCCTCTGCATTTTCTCCTTCCGTATCTTTCGTATATCTCAGACCGGCAGATACTGCTTCTGCAATCTGCCTGCTGTTCGATAAAACTTTATATTCCGCTTCAAGTTCGGTGTCCTCACCCGGACGCAATCTGGCATTTTCAATCTCCTCTGCCGCAAAAGAAAGATAAGCAATCTCCCGATTTTTCTCTCCTTCCTCCATGGACGCATCTTCCAATGCTTCCTTTGCTGCTTTCCAAACCTGATATTCTTTCTCCAACTGTTTCAACGGTTCTGCAATTTCATTTTGAGCAAACCGGTCGAGAAATTTCAAATGAGATGCTTTCTGCAGCAGGGAATGATGCTCCTGCTGACCATGAATATCCAGAAACAGTCCTGCTGTTTCTTTCAAAATAGAGGCTGTTACTGTTTCTCCATTAATTTTGCATACCGTCTTTCCGTTTGCCATAATCTTCCTGGATAAAACAATCTGCCCATCCTCAGGATAAATATCCTTCTGCTCAAGGATTGCCTTTGCCGTATCCGGCAGCTCATCAAAGGTCAGTTCTACCAGTGCATACTCCGCCCCTTGGCGTATTATGTCCTTTGATACCTTGGCTCCGATCGCAGCATTTACCGAATCGATCAGGATCGACTTTCCGGCACCTGTTTCTCCCGTCATAATATTTAAATGCTCCCGGAAATCAACTTCCGTTTCATCAATAATCGCAAAGTTCTTTACATGAAGATTTCGTAACACGAAACAGTTTTTCTCCTTTACTCATCCCAATTGTGATATACTTCCTGTACATCATCGTCATCATCCAACAGATCAAGGATCTTATTCATGCTCTTGATGTCCTGCTCATCCGTCAGTGTCCCCCATGTTTGAGGAATCATCGTAACCTCTGCAGACACCGTAGCTATTTTTGCTGCTTCCAGAGCTTCAAAAACCGCAGAAAAAGCATCCGGCTCCGTAATGATCTCATAGCTGTCCTCTTCTTCTTCAAAATCCTCTGCTCCTGCATCCAGTGCCAGCATCATCAGATCATCTGCATCCATGGAACACTCTTCTTTATCAATGATGATCTGACCTTTTTTATCAAACATGAAAGAAACACATCCCTGCGTTCCTACATTTCCGTTACCCTTGGTAAATGCATTCCTTACATTAGCCGCCGTTCTGTTCTTATTATCCGTCAGAGCATCTACAATGATGGCAATACCATTTGGTCCATAACCTTCATAAGAAACAAATTCATAGTTTACATTTGCGCCTTCACCGGCAGCTTTCTTAATGCTGCGGTCAATCGTATCATTCGGCATGTTATTTGCCTTTGCTTTTGCAACGATATCTTTTAATTTGCTGTTGTTATTTACATCCGGTCCGCCTTCTTTTACCGCTACGGCAATTTCACGGCCGAGGCGTGTAAATATCTTACCTTTAGCCGCATCATTTTTCTCTTTTTTATGCTTAATGTTTGCAAATTTAGAATGTCCAGACATTACTTTTTCTCCTGTTCTTATAATAATATTCTCTAACAAAATATTTTAACATGATTTGTAATAATTGTCAAAGCTTACTTACTCCCACTCAAAAGCATGTGACAAAATCCGTTTATCTGCTCCCGTAGATCAGGTCATGGATCTCCTGCATCACCTGTTTGGTATCCTGCTCCGTACGAATAGCACATAAAATCGTATCATCCCCCGCAATGCATCCGACAAGATTCTCTATTTCCAACGAATCTAATGCAGCCGCTGCGGCCATTGCCATTCCGGAAACCGTCTTGACAACCAGAATGTTCTGTGCCGGTTCCATGGAAAAATAAGCATCCTTTAATACCCTGACCATACGATCATGCAGGTTTATGCTTGCACCGCCCTCCTGCTGTACTGCATATTTCTGACGTCCGCTTTCGGTCTGCACTTTCATCAGCTTCAGTTCTCTGATATCTCTGGAGATGGTTGCCTGTGTTACCGCAAATCCGGCACGCAGTAAATGTTCTGCAAGTTCATCCTGTGTCTCTACGTCATACTTTTTGATCAGTTCAAGAATTTTATTCTGTCTGCCGCTTTTCACCTTCCCGCTTCCTCCTTACCTTTCTACCGTGCCCAGTTTGGAACGAAGCACTTCAAAAAAGCTCCGCTCATCCAGTTTTATCAGTTTTGTCTGATACTTCGATTTACGAATGACAATCTTCTCCCCGGCCTTCAGACACATTGCTTCCCGTCCATCGTATGTTGCCATGACTTCTACATCCTTTGCTTTTTTATCCTGCATGACTTCTAACGTGATTTCATCCTCACCTGCAACGATGACCGGCCTTGAAGAAAGAGAATGGGGACAGAGCGGAGTAATCATAATAAGTTCTGCTTCCGGTTTTACGATAGGCCCTCCTGCCGACAAATTATATCCTGTCGATCCGGTCGGTGTTGAAACCAGGATTCCGTCTCCTGCCACTACGTCCAGTAATACACCGTTGACAGATACTGCCACCTGGATCAGCCTGCTGACACCGCTTCTTGTAATGGCAACTTCATTCAAAACGGTATCACTGTAATCCCCGTCATAAAAAATATCTAACATCATTCGGTTTTCCACATGAAACTCCCCTCTGACAAGACACCTCAGTGCCCGTTCCGTTTCCCGCACTTCAACCGCCGTCAAATATCCGAGTGTCCCTGTATTGATTCCGAGCATCGGGGTATTTCTGCCACAAAGCCGCCTTGCCGCACGGATCATCGTTCCGTCCCCGCCAAGTACGATTACTGCCTCTGTTTCCTCCGGAATCTCTTCTTCCTTGCTTCTTTGATTTGCAGATTCTACACATATAGCTGTTTTTTTCCCAAGCTCCGACAGGATTTCTTTTACCCGTTCCGTCAATACCATTTTTTCGTCTCGGTTTTTATTTACAACGATACAAAAATTTTCCATCCATCAGTCACCTCATCTGCTATTTTCCAATCGACAGAGTATCCAGCTCTTCGTGAGCCCGTGCAACCGTTTCCGGAATCAAAGAAAGCTGTCGGAATAATGCGTTTTCCCTTTCTCCCGCTTCCTGTCCTACTTTTTTCTCCGCATAAAAAAGATACTCAATATTTCCTTCCGGCCCTTTGATCGGAGAATATGTCAGATGTAGGATCTCCAGTCCGAGCGCTGTTGCACTTGTCACTACGTCACGTATCACTGTTTCATGAACTCTCTTGTCTTTCACGACACCTTTTTTGCCAATCTTTTCTTTTCCTGCCTCAAACTGCGGTTTTATCAGACAGACAATTTCAGATTGGTCATCCATAAGCTGATATACCGGTGTGAGAACCTTCGTCAGAGAAATAAAAGCTACATCAACAGAAACAAATTTTACCGGCTGCCCGATGAGTTCCTGTGTCACATATCGGATGTTGGTCTTTTCCATGGAAATGACCCTCTTATCTTCTCTTAGTTTTTTTGCCAGCTGGTCTGTACCTACATCTACCGCAAATACTTTTGCAGCTCCGTTTTGCAGCATGCAATCCGTAAACCCTCCGGTAGATGCCCCAACGTCCATGCAAACTTTTCCATCCAGACAGATTCCGCATTCTTTGATCGCTTTTTCCAATTTCAAACCGCCACGGCTGACATAAGGGATCACATCGCCTTTCACTTCTATGATCGCCGTATCTTCCGTTTCCGCTGCTGCCTTTTTCTCGCAGACCCCGTTTACCAAAACTTTGCCTTCTTTGATATAACTTTTCGCTTTTTCCCTTGATTCTGCCAGCTTTCTTTTTACCAGCAGCACATCCAAGCGTTCTCTCACTGCTTCATCCGTACCTTTCCAGTATTTTTTCCAATAACGGCTCTTCTGCAAGTCCGTACCGGCTTTTTAAAACTTCTGCTTCTCCATGTTCGATAAAACAATTTTCAAGTGCAGCCGTTATCAAAGGGATATCTTCTTCTTTTTCTTTTAATAAGGCCGCCACCCTCTCACCAAAACCTCCTCTTGCCACATTTTCTTCCAGTGTAACAAGTAACCGATGCGTTTTTGCAACAGAAAGTATCTTTCCCTCATCCATAGGAGCTACAAATCTTGCATTTACCAAAGTCACGGAAATTCCCCGCTTCTCCAGTGTCTTTTGCAGAGAAAGTGCTACCTTCCCTGTATCTCCTACAAATATGAGCGCTATCTCTGTTCCCTCTTTCAGTACTTCTGATTTTCCATACTGTATTTCTTCATTTGGCAGTTCATCCATTTCTCCTGCTTCGCCGCGCGGATAGCGGATGGCAACCGGGAAATCGCATTCTGCAGCATAAAACAACATTTTTTTCAGCTCTTTTGTATTTTTAGGTGCCATAACCGTCAGATTCGGAATGTGGGAAAGATACGACAGATCAAATATTCCCTGATGGGTCTCCCCATCCTTTCCTACGATTCCTGCCCTGTCTACGGCAAATATTACCGGGAGTTTTCCGATACAGACATCATGAAGTATCTGATCGTACGCACGCTGTAAAAAAGTAGAATAGACCGCTACCACCGGATGATACCCGCTTGCCGCCATGCCTGCCGCAAAAGTAACCGCATGTTCTTCTGCAATCCCGACGTCGAAGAAACGCTCCGGGAATTTTTTTGCAAAAGTATTCAGTCCTGTTCCGGACGGCATTGCCGCAGTAATGGCAACAATCTTTTGATTCTTCTCTCCAAGTTCGGTCAGTGCCTTTGAAAAAGCACCTGTATAAGTAACGTTTTCGGCTTTATGCAGGATTTCTCCTGTTTTCAGAGCAAACGGTTCTACTCCGTGAAATTTTCCCGGATCTTTTTCTGCATGCTCATATCCCTTCCCTTTTTTCGTCACTACGTGTATCAAAACTGCTTTAGGCATTTTAGAAGCAGATTCCAAAGCTTTTGACATTTGCGAAATATCATGCCCGTCAATCGGTCCGATATAGGTGATCCCCATGTCTTCAAAATACATGCCCCGGATCATCAGATGCTTGATGGAGTCTTTGGAACGCTTTAATTTCCCAACGATTTTTTCACCGTTGGGCAGTTTATTTAAAGTTTCCTCCAAGGAGCCTTTAAATCCTGTATATGCCATGTTCGTGCGGATTTTAGCAAGATAATTTGCCATTCCTCCCACATTTTCAGAAATGGACATCTTGTTATCATTCAAAATGATGATCAGATTGCTTTTGATCTTTCCAAGATTGTTCAATGCCTCAAATGCCATGCCTCCGCTTAATGCACCGTCCCCTATCACTGCAACAATCTTTTCATTCGTACCGGATAATTCTCTTGCGCTTACCATGCCATTGGCAACGGAAAGGGAAGTCGAACTGTGTCCGGTATCAAATGCGTCACAGTCGCTTTCTTTTCTTTTTGGGAATCCGCTCATTCCCTGATACTGTCTCAATGTATCAAAACTTTCTTTTCTTCCGGTCAGTATCTTATGAACATATGCCTGATGTCCCACGTCCCAGATCAGCCTGTCTTTCGGAAAATCCAGAAACAGGTGCAATGCCATTGTCAATTCTACCGCACCAAGATTGGATGCCAGATGCCCGCCTGTTGCAGAAACGTGATGCAGCAAAAATTCTCTGATTTCCCGTGCCAGCCGGTTATACTGTGACGGGTTGACATTCTTTATATCATTCGGTTGTTTAATTCTATCCAGTACTCCTGCCATAATCTGCTCCAATTAGTATTCCCGTATTGTCAAATACACGATCAATTCCTTCATAAACTCCGTGCATGAAAGTTTTTCCGCTATCTGTAGTGCTTCTGCAGACAGTTCTTTTACCTTTTCCTTTGCGGCCTCTGTCCCATGCAGGGTAACATATGTTGTTTTTTCATTCTTCGCATCGCTTCCCACCGGTTTTCCAAGTTTCTTTTCGTCTCCAACGGTGTCCAGGATATCATCCCTGATCTGAAATGCCATTCCAATACAGGATGCCATCCATACGATTTCCTGGAACAGTGCGTCATCTGCCCCGCCGAGAATTGCTCCGATCAGCATAGCGGACTCCAGAAGTGCGCAGGTCTTTAACTCATAGATAAACGAGATTTCCTCGGTATCCAGCGGTTGTCCTGTCTTTTCCACGTCAACCGCCTGTCCGCCGATCATTCCGTATACCCCGGCCTTTGTCGAAAAAACCTTCATTGCTTTTGCAACTTTGAAATCCCATTCCTCATCCGTGATGGAAAACGCTTTGCACGCTGTCTCAAATGCATAATTTAAAAGTGCATCTCCGGCTAAGATCCCCATAGCCGGTCCGAATTTTGCATGCGTCGTCAGCTGCCCTCTGCGATATCGGTCATTATCCATATCCGGCAGATCATCATGCACCAGAGAATACGTATGAAGGAACTCCATGGCAGCCAAAAAAGGTTCCACACGTTCTTGTTCCTCTTCCTCAGAAGCAAAGCACCGAAACATCTCTAAAATCAGAATTGGACGGATCCGCTTCCCTCCGATCATTACACTGTACTTCATTGCCTCCAGTACCGTACTTTGTCTGCCTTCGGTTTCCGGAAGATACATGTCCAGGACATGATTGATATAATCCTGCCGTTCTTTAAGTGCTGCTTTAAAATTCTCCGCCAATTCCGTTTTCCTCCAATACCGTCAATTCTTTTTCTACTTTATCGATCGCACGATTGCAAGTCAGCAACAGATCCATTCCTTTTTTATATAATGCAAACGACTCTTCCAATGTCAGTTCCTGCCCTCCGAGTTTTTCGGTTACCTGTTCCAATTCTTTCATTGCCTGTTCCAACGAAAGCGTCTTTTGCCCTGACTCCTGCTTTTTTGCTGCCATATCCTACCTCATTTCCCGTTTCCTTTTCTCCGTCTTGACCACAGTGGCACTAATCGTGCCGTCTGTCACTTCAATGTTCAGCATTTCTCCCTCTTTTGTCTGTTCCACAGCCTTAATGTTTTTCCCTGTTCGATCCGTTACAAAAGAAAAACCAGAAGTCAGTTTCCCCATAGGAGATGCTCCCTCCAGCCGCTGGGCAAGCAATGCTGTTCTTTGTCTTTTCCCGTTTATCTGTTCTTTCATCCGTGCTGAAATCTTTTCTTCCAGTTCAAGCACCCTGTGCCGTTTCTGATTCAACTGATACTCCGGATGTGCCTGCTTCAGGAAGAGTTCCTCCTGCTTTAAATACACCCGATTTTTTTCTATTTTTTCAAGAACACTCAGTGCCAGTTCTCCGTGTTTTCGTGCAAGTTCCGAAAGCAGCCGGTGTACATCATATACAGCAAGTTCCGCAGCTGCCGAAGGAGTCGGTGCACGCAGGTCCGCGGCAAAATCTGAAATCGTAACGTCTGTTTCATGCCCGACAGCCGAAATGACCGGTGTATGGCATGCATAAATTGCTCTTGCCACTTTCTCTTCATTAAATGCCCATAAATCTTCTATAGAGCCGCCGCCTCGGGCAATAATGATCGTATCTGCAATTCCGTCCAGTGTCCGTATTCCCTTTACGATCGTATCTGCTGCTCCTTCACCCTGTACCCTGGCAGGATATAGGATAAGTGAAATATATGGATTCCTTCTTTTCGAAATCTGTATGATATCCTGCAAAGCTGCTCCGGTGGAAGCCGTGACGATCCCGATTTTTTCTGCATATACAGGAATCCTTTTTTTATGTTCCTGTGAAAAAATTCCTTCTGCTCCCAGTCTCTTCTTCAAATGCTCAAACTCTTCATACAAACGTCCGGCACCATCCTGACGTATTTCGTCTGCATATAATTGGTACTTCCCATCCCTTTCATACACACTGATACTGCCAAATACAATAACACTCTGTCCGTCTGCCATCCGAAAAGAAATGCCGGCACGACGACCGGCAAATAAAACACATGCAATTTGAGCTGCACCGTCCTTTAACGTAAAGTAAACATGACCGGACGTATGATATTTGCAATTGGAAACCTCTCCCTTTACATAGACGTGGTTCAGAAGAGAATTTCCGGCAAACATGTTTTTTACATAAGTATTGATCTGGGATACAGAATAAATCTCTGCCATTCGATTCTCCCTTATTCTTTTTCTACCAGCTTTGCGAGTACACCGTTTACAAAGCCCGGTGCCGCTTCATTTCCATACTTTTTGGCAAGTTCCACTGCCTCATTAATAGCAACCTTTTCCGGTACTTCTTCGTCATAACGCATTTCAAATACTGCTATTCTCAGGATTGTAAGTTCTGCTTTTCCCATACGGTTTAATCTCCAGCCGCTTGCCGCATTGGAAAGGATCATGTCTATCGTTCCTTCTGCTGCCACGATGGCATCCAGCTTTTTCCTTAAATGTTCAAATGACGCTGCATCTTCCACTTCTCTTTCCTGATACATTTCTACCTGTTCCGGCAATTCCGATGCTTCATGAAAATCCTTGCAGAATAACAGTTTAAACAGGTGTTCTCTTTCTTCTCTTTTTGTCATGTTCTCTCTCCATCTCTGTCTGACATCATGTTCTTTATTAAAACCACAGCAATAGAAAACCCTCAAAACGGGCTTCTATTGCTGTCTTTTTTCTATTCCGTAACTTCAGTTTCCACTCCTGCAATATTGATGTTAACTCCCGATACCTTTAAACCTGCCATGCTTTCAATGGCTGTCTGTACACGATCCTGCACGGCTTTTGAAACTTTCGGGATGCTGTAACCGTAACGGATGATTACCGATAAGTCCACATGTACACTGGTTCCGTCTTCTTCAAAACGGATCGTAACCCCCTTGGTCAGGTTCTTTACCCCGAGTTTTCCCACCAGTTCATTGGTCAGATTTCCCTGCATGGATGCGATTCCTTCGATTTCCGTAGCTGCAAGACCTGCAATCGTTGCAATAACGTCTCCTGCGATCTTCACTTCCGATGTAAATTTTTTTTCTTCCTGCGTAGTCACATTTTCTGTTTCCAATGTCATAGTATATCCTCCTGATCATCATGGTGACCAAACACCACGGTAAATTCTTCTCTTTTGCTTATTATACCAAACTCTCCACGTTTTGCAAAGTCTTTCTTACTTTTTTATGTATCAGTCTTCCTGGATTGCTGCAGTAATTGTAATATTCTTAGGTTCAAATCCTGTTTTTCTTGTCACAATGTCCTCGATCTGCGCGATCTGACGGTCTGTGATACTGACAGCATTGATAACAACATCCACTTCATTATCCACGATATTGACAATCGGGTCTGAAAATCCTTTCGCTTCCAGTAAAAGTTCTGCTGCATTTTCTTTTTCTGCAATGTTGGTCAGATTTACCAGAGTCTCCACTGCCGTCTGTTTCTGTTCATCACTCAACGACTGATTATCAATGATCTGCATCAGTGTTTCTTTACTCATGGCGCGTCTTTGCTCTCTTACCAGTTTTGCATTGGAAGTAAAATTCCCCTGTAATGTTGTGCTGACAAGAATGGCTTCTCCCACCTGATGATCTTCTTCGTCTTCCTTTTGATTTTCGGCACTTTGGGACGGAGTCCCAACACTATTTCCTACAGAAATCGTCACTTTTCCGTCTTCACTTTCTTTCGAAGATCCTTCTGCAAGGCTGACTCCGTCTTTTGTATCATCGGCAGTTCCGATCTTAACCTGATCCGGATCTTCGGAAGTTGCTGCAGGATTAGAAAACTGCAGATACCCGGCTGCAGCAATCATCAGTGCCAATGCTGTAATAATGATCTGATTCTTTTTAAATATCTGTTTCATCCATCCTCCATTTCTGCCCATCGGCATATTATTTCATTTTCATTATTTTAATTTTATGCGCCGGAATATCAAATAGTACCTGTACTGCGTTCAAAATGTCATAATCCACACTCCCTTTTCCGCTTCCTTGTGCAAGCACTACCACGCCAATGACTTCCGGATAACTTTCCGACAGAAGATACGGCTCTTCTCCGGAAAAAATACTTTCCTTATCTTCACTTTCCTTTTCTATGATCCTGCTTCCTCCTGTACTGTCATTTTCTGTCGTCCTTTCTGTCTGACTCGTCCCGTCCTTTAAAACATTTTTTTCTTCAGTAGATGCTACCGTGATCATTACCTTTACCTTCCCGACATTTTCCACACAGGAAAGCAGTTCCTCAACCCTTTCTTCCATACGATCAGTATAAGATTTTTTTTCTTCCGATTCTGTTTCTGCAGCCTCCTGTTCCTTTTTTCCCGTTTCCTCCTTTTCTTTTGTCCCACCCGGGATCGCCATTACAAGAAAGCAAAGTCCTACGATCAGTATTGTTCCCCATTCTTTTAAACCGAACTTTTTAATCCGCTCTTTTCCTTTTTCCATCCATTCTGCAATGTTCACCGCTCCGCCTCCTGTATCACTACTTCTATCCTATTCTCATCCAACTGGTAAAATTCTGCCAGTGTTTCCCTTAAATACAGTTCCATGGGAGAATTTTTCTTTACCGTGTCATTTTCTTTTCTGTCCGTTTCTGTCTGAACAGTTTCTATTGGACGGATCGTCGGAATACTTATGCTCCCTCCTTCCTTTTTCTCTGTTCGGTATTCTCCTTTCACAAAAAGACTGCTCAACGATCCGTCTTCGTTCAGTTCGATTTCTGTATAGACCAGCTCTGTTTCATACCGGTCTAATATTTTCTCTACCTGTGCAGTAATTGCCTGTTTATACTTATCCTCTACTGTCTTTTTTTCAAGTTCTGAAGTTTCATACAGCTGCTCTAAAATTTTCTCAGACCCTACTGCGTACTCAAATGACTGTATTTTTGCCAGCATCTTTTCCCACAGTCCCTGTGCGTCCGTAATTGGCCGAATAACCTGCAGCAGGAGCATCATCCCTACTCCCCAGCGTAAAAATTTATAATACTTTGTTTCCGCTGTCATTTCCAGAAGCAGACCGGAAAATACAAGAAACATTGCAATATCTTTAATCCACTCCAACATCACACCGTTATCCTTGTCATTATGACCAATAAAAGCAGGAACAATAACATTCCAAGTGCAACCGTCTGCAACAGAAATTTTTGTGCTGTTCCCACATGATTCAACAGTTCTCCCGTCTGCTCCTGTATTACCGGCTCTGTGACAGCAGCAACCACACGATAGACCATGTATTGCAAAAACAGATTGGAAAGAGGAAGCATCCCAATCGCAAACAAAATACAGACGCCGCCGATCCCAAGAGCATTTTTTAATACTATTCCTGCACCCATTACAGTTTCCCAGACTCCTCCCAACAGATTCCCCACGCCCGGTATGGCAGATGCAGTCTGAACCAGCGTATTTCTTTTTACGCTGTCTATGGCCGGGCACAATATCCCCTGAACCGCTCCAAAGGCAAGCACCACTCCAAGCATGGATTTCCGAATCCATGAAAACACCGTGGCGATCATCTGAAGCAATTTTGTAAAAATCGGTTCCCGTTGCATGCAGGACGCTACGGCAATTAATAAGTAGATCCTGCTCATCGGGAGCAGCACATATTCTGTCACATATTCAAGTACCGTGATCAGAACTGCCGTTCCCTGATAATAACCGGTTGCTGTCAGACTTCCTGTCACGAATGCAATGCTGACACAGTATGTCGGAAGCAGAACCGTCGTAAACCGGCACAAATTTGTAATTCCTTCTTTTGCCATCGTAAGCGAAGACTGAAATCCGCTTGCGATATATAGGGTTAAAAGCAGATACGTACACAGACATCCCATCTGTGATGCTCCGTTTCTTTGAAATGCTCTTGTAAGATTTGTAAAAAGAGCAGAAAACAACAGTAATGCCACAAGATGTATTCCCTGCGTCGTCGGAATCGTCACATATGATGCCAGCCACTTGACAAGGGTAGAAAAAAATTCTTTTATTCCGCCTCCTGTCATCAGTTCTTCAAACAATGACGCTATGGATATGCTTGTACCCTGCGGCAGCAGTTCTTCTACGGTCTGCTGCAGTTCCGTGTAATCCAGCTGTAACTCTTCCATCCTTTTCTTCTCCTTTACACCATCGTTGCCATCATTTCAAACAATGCCAGGACGATCGGCATTCCGATCGTTAATATCGTCAGTTTTCCGACAAGTTCAATCTGACCTGCAACCGCTGAATATCCTGCATCTTTGCATAAAGAAGAGGCGAATTCCGAAAGATACGTTACGCCGATCATCTTCATCATGAGTACAATATACTCCGTCTCAATGTGCATCAGCTGTTCCAGCCGTTCCAGACTTTCATTGATTCCGTAGAGCAGCTGAATGGCGATCCAGGCAATCAAAATGCTTCCTGTAAAAGACACAAACAATCCGTATTCTGCCTTTCCCTGTTTCATTGCCATAGCGATCACAATGGTCAGGATTCCAAGCAACGCAGTTTTTAACATTTCTTCTTCCTTTCTGCACGATCTCTGCCATTACAATTGAAACAATTCCTGAATGGTCTGGAACAGTTCTGCTATATACGGGATGATCCAGAACAATACGAGGATCAGTCCGGCAAGACTTGTCAAATATGCCTGATCCTCCCTCCCGGAATGTTTCAATACCTGGTTCAATACCGAAACCAAGATCCCGACTGCTGCAATCTTAAAAATCATCTGTATCGTCATATCCTGCCTCCAGTCAAATTGCTACTACAAGTAAAAAAATCCCGCCGAGCAGACCAAGCATTCTATACAGGTTCGCTTTTTCCTTTCCCGTTTCCCGAATACAGACAATCTCCTCTTCAAGTCTTGAAAAATAAAATTCCAGCGCATTTTTTCTGACGTTTCTGTCTGCTTCTGCAAGATATCTGCCTATCTCCATAAACTCTTCTTTTTGTTCCTTTTTTAGCGGAACCGTCCTCAGAGCTTCTTCCGCCGTAGTTTCCCACAGATATTTCAAAGACCCTTCTTCTTTTTTTTCAAGTTTCTCCGCAATATCCAGATAAAATCCCTGCATTCTTCCTCCGTGCTTCTTTCCTGTCAGATACAACGCCTCCGGCAGAGGGATCTGATGATACTCCAACTCTCCTTCCAGCAAAAACAGTGACATCTTGATATCTTTCAGCCATTGCTCCTGCTCTTTTATCTGCATGGCAAGAAGAGCACCGATTGCAGTTGCAGAAATCAGGACAAGGACTGCCCCTACCAGTTTTACTGTCACGGAACCTCTCCTTCCATCCATATGCTTTTGCCTGATGCATCACAGATTTTTTCTACCATTCCCGGTGTATTCCCTTCTTTCAAAAAAATATACCGTTCAAACGGAATGCTCTGTATCACCTCCTGTCTTCGCTGCTTTTCAAACCAGACCATACTCCTTTCCCCATGCGCAGTTGCGATGACCCTGCACCCGCTGCAGATGCTTTTTTTAATCATTTCAATATCTTCCACGCCTCCAACTTCATCAACAGCCATCACTTCCGGAGACATAGACCGTAACAGCAGTTCCATCCCGCTTTTTTTCGGGCATCCGTCCAGTACATCCGTACGGATCCCTATCTCATTTTGCGGAATTCCGTTATAACAGGCTGCAATTTCCGAACGTTCATCTACCACTCCGACCTTGTACCCGTGCTGCAGTCCCTCTCCGTCAGAAAGGATCCGTATGATATCCCTCAAAAAAGTGGTTTTTCCGCACCCGGGAGGTGAAATGATCAGCGTGTGGCACAATTTTTCTCTCTCGAACAGATACGGCACCCATTGCTTTGCACATCCTTTTTTCTGATGTGCGAGACGCAGATTGAGAAAAGACACATTCCGTATGGTTTTTATATTTCCTCCGGAAATAACCGTTTTGCCGCATATTCCTACACGATGTCCCCCTTGTAATGTCAGAAATCCCTGTCTCATTTCTTCTTCGTATGCGTAGATGGAAAAGTTACTGATATACTCCATCATCTCTTTGATTTCTCCCGCGTTTATCCGATATGCCTCCGATACTTTTTTTGTAATCCCGCATTCTTTATGTAAAAAAAATTCTCTCTTTCCTTTTTGCAGAATTACCGGACAGTTACATCGAAATCTTACCTCCGTATATTCTTCCTCAAGTCCGTCAACAGTCTCCATATGCTTGCGCAATCCGCTTGGAAATATCTTATCAATGTCTCTTGCCATAGGTTTCCTCCGTTCTTGTCCTATCTTATGAACGGGACTTAAAAAGTATGATACCTTTCTCCGTTTTTCATTTTTCACTCTATGATTTTCTTCCTTTTTCTATGAAACTGTGCTATACTGTGCGGTAATAAGATTCTGAGTCAGACAAGGAGAATTGTAATGGAACGTTACGGATTGATCGGAGAAAAATTGGGGCACAGCTATTCCAGGCAGATACACGAAAAACTGGCGGACTACACCTATGAACTGATTCCCCTGTCACGCGAAGAATTTCATAATTTCATGGAAAAACGGGATTTTTCTGCCATCAATGTGACCATTCCGTACAAGCAGGCTGTTCTTCCTTATCTGGACAAGTTATCTGATTCTGCGAAAAATATCGGTGCTGTCAATGCCATCGTCAACCGTGACGGCAAACTTTATGGATACAATACCGATTATCTTGGTTTTTTATACACACTGCGCGTCCATCACATCCGGATAACCGGAAAGAAAGTCCTTGTCCTCGGAAATGGTGGTGCCGCAAAAGCAGTAGTTGCAGCACTTTCTTCCCTTTCTCCGGGCGAACTGATCACTGTAAAATATAAAGAAGAACCGGGAACAGTCACTTATGAACAGGCTGCACGTTTTCATAACGATGCATCAGTCATTGTAAACACCAGCCCGGTCGGAATGTTTCCAAACGTAAATGATTCCCCTATGGATCTTTCCCCGTATACGGATTTGAAAGCAGTCATTGACATTATTTATAACCCTGCCGTGACCAGACTGCTTGCTCAGGCACAAACGCGCGGTATCACTGCCGTCAATGGTATGGAAATGCTGGTAGCTCAGGCAAAATATGCCGTTGAGCTTTTTCAAAACAAAAAAATCCCGGATTCAACCATTCCTGCCGTCCTGCAGGAGTTGTTCCGGGATCCCGTTTGATTCGTTGTTTGTATTGTTTTGTACTGTTTGTCTACTTTTTCTTCCGTTTTGCCAACACAGCCCCCAGGCAGAAACACCCTGCTGCTACACCTATCATAAACACATACTGTATTGAAGAAGAAACCAGTTCTGCAAGAAATTCTGCCATATTGCTACCTCCGTTTTCCTGTTTTTTTTATTATACGCCATTATTTTTAAAGGTACAAGCCATTGACTTACGTTTTATAAAAACTTAATCTTCTCTGCTTTCCAGATCCTTTTGCAGCGGGATCAGATAGGGAATAAACACTCCATGTCCTTTCGGGATTTCATATTCTTCTTCCAGTTCTTCAAAGCGGAAGCTTTTTCTGCCTCCCTGTTCCATACGATTCCAAAATTCCTTTATTTTCTGAAACCGGAGATAAAAATACCGGTCTTTCTTTGTGTAACAGATCAGAAGGAATGCCACTCCGCCCTGCTCTTCAAACTCTTCCATAAATGCCACCTGATGCGCATGCAGATTCTGCAGAGCGAAAGTATCCGCCGCACATTCTTTTGCATCAAAACAGACCGGAACCCCTTGCACGGCACCAATATAGTCAACCGTACTTTTCTGTTCAAAATATGCCAGTGTGATATGGCGTGTCTGTTGATCCATCTGTACCGGTGTGATCGGTGTCGGAACTTTTTGTATCAGGGCAAGACGGCTTTCCCTATATTTTTCATTTGTCATATTGATCAGTTCTTCCAGCGCAGAACCTCTTAATCCTCTGGAATTCCAGGACGGCATTTTCTTCCCCTCTTTTCCGTTTTGCTATAGTTCAGATATCATATGCCACAACTGCTCCGGTGATTTTTCTGCAAAAAGTTCCTCCATAATGCGTAAAAATTTTGCAGGCGGTTCTACCGTGATGACCTTTTCTGACAAATTCATCAGTGCCCCTTTCGTTTTTGGAAACTCCAGTCGATATGCATGAAGAAGCTGACACGTCAGATGAAATCTCCTGCACATACTTTGCATGCTCTCCTGCTGTTTTCCCGTTCCGTATTTTGTATCTCCGAGTATTGGAAAACCGATACTTGCCAGATGAGCACGGATCTGATGTGTTTTTCCGGTAATCAAACGGATGGCGAGCAAGGAAAATCCGTCTTTTACAATAAGAGGACTTATCTGTGTCTCAATCCGGTCAAATCCGCTCCGATCTGATCTTCTTTTTATCATATCCTCTTCAGAATAAACCTGCACCATGTTTGATGTCTCATCTTTTTTCAGATAACCGTTCAGCCGCTGAGACTTTTTCACTTCACCGACAACAATACACAAATAATACTTATCCAGGGTCCGATGTTTTAAAAGTTCTGCCATTTCCTGTAATCCTGCAAGCGACTTTCCTGCGATCAGAAGCCCTGTCGTATTCCTGTCCAGGCGGTTGCAAATTCCCGGAGTAAAGTGATCCTCTCCAATGCCATACCGTTCCCGAAGGTATACAACGATCCTCTCGTTTATGGAAATATCTTCTTTCTTTGCTTTCTGAGACAATTCTCCTGCCGGCTTGTTTACAATAATGATATCCTCATCTTCATAAACTATTTCCTGCGGCTTTAATCCCGGGATTGTTTTTTCTACTTTTGTAGATTTCTGTCGTTTTTCCGACTGGAACCCTAAAATCGTTTCATCCGACAAGAATAGACGGACTTCGTCTCCCTCTGCGACTTTTTCTGCACCGTCTGCCTTTTTCCCGTTCAGGGTAATGTTCTTTTTGCGAAGCATTTTATAAAAAAAACTTTTTGGTGCTGTATCCATATATTTGGCAAGCAGTTTGTCCAGCCGCTGTCCCGCCTCATTTTTTGTTACAAGAAATGCTTTCATTCCGCTCTTTTCTCCCTATACAACAAAGACTTTCAGCAGTTTTTCCACTTCTTCCTGCAGGTTTACATCAATATCTTTTTCTTCTCCGCGCAGCTTCATCCGGTCAGCCAGTTCTTTTTCGGATGACGTAACAAACACTTTATACGACATCTGTCGAATTTCTAATTCCTTTTTGAAATATTCCTCAATCTTTGTTAGATCATCCTTTTCCCTTGATGTGTATCCGATGATCTGATGTCCGGTAATATAAATGCAGTCCAAATGCATTACCCGTTCCGAAGAAGTAAATACCACATCGACAAGAACCTTGTCATTTTCCTTTGCATAGGCAAAAAGTTTCTCGCATTCTATTTCTGTAGATTGCTTATACGGAAACAAAACAACGATATTTACAAATGCTTTTGCTGCCGGAAGCACAAATAAGAATGCAAATACGGTAAAAATATTGGCCACTTCCATCTTATTCAATAAAAGACCGAGTGCAAAAATCCCAAGCCCGACGGCTACCATCAGAAAGGTATGTAAAACCGCTTCTTTCTTCTTTCTTCCTAAATACCCATATTCTCCCTTTTGTGGTTTTTTACTTTCTGTCATACCTTACCTTTCCTTTCTTCCTGCGTAATCTACTTTAAGAGTTCGTAATAATCCGTAATATAATAATCGGCCAGTTCCCGCTTCTCTTTTTCCATCTGTTTTGAAAACTCATCTTCTACAGCACAGACTTCCATTCCTGCACGCTTTCCTGCCAGAATGCCTTCTTCAATATCCTCGAATACAAGACATTCCTCCGGCTCAATCCCTAAACATTTTGCAACATGAAGATAGATATCCGGTGCCGGTTTCCCTTTCGGGACTTCACAGGAAGTATGGATTTCATCAAAGTAAGCATCAATCGCAAGGCTCTTTAACACCGCATGAACCAATTCTACCGAATTACTTGTTGCAATCCCTGTTTTAAACCCTTCTTTTTTCAGCTTTTTTAAAAATTCCAATACTCCCGGTTTTAATGGCACTGTGTGAGTATACTTATACATCGCCATTTCATTCCATGCCGCTTTTATCTCCCCGATGGAATCCGGGATCTGAAAGGTACTTTTAAAATATTGTGCCGTTTCCGTAAAACTCATGCCTGAAATATCCTTTTGCAGCGTTTCCGGCAAAGGTATCCCGAAACGTCCCAGATATTCAATGTCAATATCTTTCCACATTCCCATGGAATCGATCAGTGTTCCGTCCAGATCAAAAATAACCGCTTTTTTCTTTTCCAACATAATCTCTTCTATCGACCGCCCTGGTCAATCTCCCCCTGATTTTCTGTCATTCCTGCAGCTTTGTAAAACATGCTTACTTCCTGCTCGGTAAGTTTTCGATACATTCCGGGAAGAAGTTTTTCATCCAATGTTATCCCGGCCATCGATATTCTTTTTAAATAAGTGACTTCACATCCGATTTCGTGACACATCCGTTTTACCTGATGGAATTTTCCTTCCTGCAGCGTGACCTCTATTTCAGAACACTGCTCCTGTTCAGAACGTCCCAACACTTTTAATCCGGCAGGCAGGGCTTTGTATTCTTTTCCTACCATAATTCCCTCTTCAAACCGCTGTACAGCATCTTCCGGAACAATTCCAGCTACCTTTGCATAATAAACTTTGTCCACATGGCGTTTGGGCGACAGTAGTCTGTGAGCGAGTTCTCCATTGTCCGTAAGCAGCAGAAAACCCTCTGTATCTTTATCCAGTCGTCCTACCGGAAACAGATTTCGATTGCAGTCCACCAGTTCAAGCACTGTCTTCTCTCTGGAATCTTCCGTCGCAGAAATCACTCCTGCAGGTTTGTTCATCATCAGATACAGGAATTTTTCTGCTTTCTGCAGCCTTACTCCGTCCAGGCAGATCCTGTTTTCTTCGGAGACTTTTTTTTCTCCTTCTTTACACACCTTACCGTCTACGGTTACCCTGCCTTTATTCAATGCATTTTTTGATTCTTTTCTGGTCAGTTCTGCCGTTTCTGCGATCCATTTATCCAACCGAACCTGTTTTTCTGCCACTGTTCCTGCTCCTTTTACATCATTCTCCATCCCGGAAGGTACTTATTCTTTAACGTTCCGTTCTGTGCTTTTGCCCATCCCAGCGGATACCCTTCCACACAAACAAGGACAAATCCGTCCGGCACATCCGTTTTTGCCGTGATCGTCTCACACTTCAAATATCGGATGACATCTTCCGCTGATGCCTCCATATTATATACGGCATCATATTCTTCCATTTTAAGTGCGCAGGCAAGTGCCTGACTTGGTTCAAATCTGTTCTTCTTCAATTCTCCAAGCAAAAGTCCGGACCGCATTACCCGAAGCCCTTTAGTATCCGGGATCACTTCCGGAAGCAGATACAGTCTTTCCTCGCGGATTTCAAGACGTTCTCTTGGAATCTCAAAGCCGATCCTCCCAAGAAAATTTTCTGCCTCTATAGGCAAAGATACCCTAGTCTTTGTCACGGGATAATATACTTCTTCTGCATCCGCGTCTTTTTGCAGTAATGCCACAAAATGCCCTTCTCCGTCCATCTTATGAGGCCAGATACGGACGGCATGGCTTAGTTCTTCTTTTCCGTTTTCTATCCATTCCGGATGACCATAGGAAAATCCCCGGTATTGCAGTTTCGGAGAAACAACATGCATTTCCGGATACCGTTCCAAAATGTACTGAAGACTTCCTTCATCTTCTTCCGGAGAAAACGTGCAGGTGGAATATACCATCTGTCCGCCCGGCGCCAGCATAGGAATTACCGCATCCAGGATTTCCAGTTGAAGTTTATGATAATATTCTACCCCATACTGTTCCCAGTTCTTCATGATCGCCGGACTTTTACGGAACATTCCTTCGCCGGAACAAGGTGCATCCACCAGAATTTTATCAAAAAATCCACGAAATCTGTCTGTCAGTTTTCCCGGAGCTTCGCTCAGGATCAAAGAGTTTCTTGAGCCAAACAGTTCCAGATTTTTAAGCAGTGCTTTTGCCCTGGAATTGCTGATATCATTCGATACAAGAACGCCTTTCCCCTGCAGCTTTGCTGCCAGTTCCGTGCTTTTTCCTCCCGGTGCTGCACAAATATCCAATACTCTGTCTCCCGGTTCCACCGGAAGAATGCATGCCGGAGTCATGGCACTCGGCTCCTGGATATAATACAATCCGGCAAAATAGAACGGATGCTTTGCCGGCTGATCGCTCAGATTGTAATAATAGCCGTTTTCGATCCAAGGCACCTGCGATATTGCAAAAGGTGCCATCTTCTCCCATTCTTTCTTTTCAATTTTAAGAGAATTAAAACGTACTCCGCCATAACGCTCTTCTTCAAATCCTTTTAAAAATTCAGGGAACTCTTCTTTTAAGAGCTCCCTCATTCTCTGTTCAAATTTCTGCGGTAAATTTATCACTGTTTCCTCCTAATGAAGGCTTTGTGCACGGTAGCCTTCCGCGATCACATCCAGTTCCTTATTGAACCTTTCCAGCTCATTTAAATCGCCTTCACTGTAGATCTTAAAAAATTCTTCCTGGATTTTAATTACTTCTCTCTTATTTGCTACTTTATACAGATTTTGAATTGCCGTGAGGATTTCTGATACCGTATTTGCCTTAGTACTGTAAAAATATTGTGCGTCCATGATCTCACCACGCACAGAGGCCATCTGTTCATCCAGTATCTTAATGGCTTCTGCTGCCGTCTGCAAACGTTCACGCAAAATCTGCGGCATGTTTTCTTTATACTTATACTGCAGCGAATGTTCGATCACGGCCCAAAAATTCATGGCAAGGGTACGTATCTGAATTTCTACCTGAATCTCCTTAGGTCCTTTTAAGGATTCTACCGTATACAGCACATTCATATGATAACTGCGGTATCCGCTTTCTTTTATATTGCTGATATAATCCTTTTCTCCGCAGACCTTCATATCTGTCCGCTGACGGATCAGTTCCACCACTTTATGAATGTCTTCTACAAACTGACAAATGATCCGGATTCCGGCAATATCATCCACTTCTTCTTCAAAGTTTTCAAAATCAATCCCTTTTTTCTGACACTTTTCCAAAATACTGGAAATCGATTTTACTCTTCCGTTTACCTGTTCAATCGGAGAGTACACTCCTGCCTTACGGCTGGCAAGGATCAGATGATCAAACTTTACCACCAGTTCATCCACTGCCAGCTCATATGGTTCCAAAAGTTCTCTCCAAAGCTGTATGTCCATGAAGCAAAACCTCCAAAAAATTCAAGCTCCCCTTTATTCTGCATCTTCCCCATATAGAAATTCCTGAAGAATATCTATATTCTTCGGATAAAAGGACAATACTTCCTGTCCCCCGATCGTGGCATCTTTAAAATATCCTTTCGCCGGAATCTGAAGCGTTTCAAACTCCAGTGTTCTGTGTTCCATAACAATCTGTAAACATTCTGCGGCAATACTTTCCAGACTTGCAGGAGCAGTCACGTAGCTGAAGCACTTTTTCATCACGGTATACAGTTCTACCAGATTCTTTTCTTTATATTTATCAAAAACTGCTTTCAAAACCGTACGCTGACGATAGGTTCTTCCGTAATCATACTGCAGTCCGTTTGCTGTCGGCACTTTGCGGACTCTGCAATATCCCAACACCTGGCTGCCGCTCATCGTCTGTACTCCCGCTACTGTATTTCTTTCTTCCGGGTTTGAAATATATCTTGTCGTGTTCAGATATTCTGACTCGGCAGGCGTCAGTGATATCTTTATCCCTCCGAGTTCATCAATCAGCGCTTCAAAACCTTCAAAATTAATGATTACATAGCTGTCAATATCCACCCTAAAGTTTTCTTCGATCGTTTCCATGATAAGTTTTGCACCGCCATAGCTGTAAGCAGCATTCAAACGGTCACTTCCGTGTCCCGGTATTTTTACATAAGTATCCCTGAGGAACGATACAAGACCGATCTCTCCTGTCTTTTTATTTAATGAAGCTACCATGATCGAATCCGATCTGCCGTAGGTTTCTCCAAAAATATTTTCAACTCCGAGCAGCAAAATGTTGATCACATCTTCACTGTCCATGATCGGTTCCGGTGTCGGCGTCGGCGTCATCGTAACACCCGGAGTCGTACTCGGCATCAATGATTCGGTTGGTGTAGGAACCGGTGTCTCGCTGATCCCCGGTGTAACATTCTGCACCGGAGGCGTAGTCGGTTCATCCGGTACAACATCAATTCCCGAAAAAATAATTTTAGCTACGACATTCGAAAAAAGTACACGTCCCGGCTTTGTCCCGAATAAAAATCCAAAAAACAGTAAAACAGAAAGAATTACCGTAACCAGTACTTTTGTCCATTTCGGTATCATTTTTAGTCCCTCTGAAAGTTTATTCCCTATGCTCTCCCTGGTCGCAGCCGTGCTCCCAAACTCATTTTCCAGTCTTTCGTTTAATGCGGCATCTACACCGAGAAACATCTCTTCTTCTGCTGCTTCCTGTGCTTCTTCCTCTGTCTGGAAATTTTCATCCACGGAAAAAATATCCTCCGGCAAGATCACTTCCGGAAGTATTTCCTCCTCTTTCTTTGGCACGGGGTCTTCTTCCAATTCTAATGCTGACTCCAGGTTTTCGTAAAATTCTCTGCTTGTTGACGGGTCAAATTCCGTCCCTCTGTTTTCTTTTTTTTCATTCATGATCTTTCATTCTCTCCAGTAACTTCTCTAAAAACTGATACAAACGAATCGTAGAAGGCAAGTTTAAAGATTCCTGCGGTGTGTGAATGTCTTTCATGTCCGGTCCAATGGAAATCATATCCAATTCCGGCATTTTTTCTGCGATAAGACCGCATTCCAGTCCTGCATGGATTGCTTCCATCTTTGGCTCTTTCTGGTACAGTCCGGTATAGACTTCCCTGAACAGCTCACGCAGCTTTGATTTCCGGCGATATTCCCAAGCCGGATATTCACTGTGTGTTACGCTTTCTCCACCAAGAAAATCAATCAGGTATTCTACCTTATCCCGCATAAAATATTTGTATGTCTTAGAAGAACTACGCAAAGAAAAATCAAACGCCGCTTCTTCCTCTTCCAGTTTGAAAATACCGAGATTTAATGAACTTTCTACCAGACCCGGAATATCTCCACTCATACGCTGGATCCCATTTGGTGCCTGCATCAGGAAAAAGAGCAGTTTTTCAAAAGAAACCGGAGAAAGTACCTCGTAAGTATCTGTCTTTCCCACTTCTGCCACTAAGGAAAATCCGGGTTCTATGGATGTCAGTTCTTCTTTATATTTTGCAGCAAGGAGTTCTGCTTCTTTCTTTAAAAGCAGTGCCTCTGCCTCGTCTGTTACCAGAACAGCAAACGCTTCTCTTGGAATGGCATTATCCTTACAGCCACCATAAAAATCAAACAAAGAATATTCTGCTTTTTCCCTAAGTTCAAACAATACCCTCGTCATTGCATAAACGGAATTCATTCGATTTTTGTCGATTTCCGCTCCGGAATGACCCCCGTATAATCCGGTAAGTGATAATCTGACTGCGGTTCCCTGTTCTGGTACACGCTGCAACGGCAACGTACATGTCTGACGCATACCACCTGCACAGCTGCATAACACAACACCTTCATCTTCCGAATCAATGTTGATCAGATAAGATGCTTTCAGCCCGGACATATCCAGTGCCTTTGCCCCGTCCATTCCTGTTTCTTCTTCTGTGGTTATCACCAGTTCCAATGCCGGATGCTTTGCTTCTTTGTCTGCGATCAGTGCCATCGCATAAGCCACTGCCACTCCGTCATCACCACCGAGCGTCGTTCCGTTTGCCATCAGATCATCGCCGACCATCCGTAACTCCAATGCATCCTTCAAAAAATCATGGCCAGAGTCTGCATTTTTTTCGCAGACCATATCCATATGCCCCTGGATCATTACCACAGGTGCATCTTCATATCCGGGAGCTGCATCTTTCCAAATGATCACATTTTTTGCTTCATCCTGTATATACCGTACCCCCTGCTCTTTTGCAAAGTTTACCAGATAATCAGAAATTGCCCCGACATTTCCGGAGCCATGTGGGATTTTTGTCAGTTCTTCAAAATAATATAACACTTTTTTATAATCATACTGCTCTAAAAAATAACTCATTTTCTGCCTCTTTTCCATATTGTATTCTAATTTTTAAAACTATGGATCGGTGCAGGAATACGTCCGCCTCGATTTACAAATGCTTCACAGGAAAACCCGTTGACCGGCATGACCGGCGCATATCCGAGCAGGCCGCCGAATTCCACGATTTCACCAACGCCTTTTCCAATGACAGGGATCAGACGTACTGCCGTCGTTTTCTGGTTGATCATCCCGATTGCCATTTCATCTGCAATGATACCAGAAATCGTTGCAGCAGGCGTATCTCCCGGAATTGCGATCATATCAAGCCCCACCGAGCAGACACACGTCATTGCCTCCAGCTTTTCTAACGTAAGCGCACCTGCTTTTACGGCATCGATCATTCCCTGATCCTCGCTGACCGGAATAAAGGCTCCGCTCAGTCCTCCGACATACGAAGATGCCATGACACCGCCTTTTTTTACCTGATCGTTCAGCAAGGCGAGTGCAGCAGTTGTTCCCGGAGCTCCCGGATGTTCCAGACCGATTTCCTTTAAAATATCTGCAACCGAATCACCAATCGCCGGGGTCGGTGCCAACGACAGATCCACAATGCCAAACGGCACTCCGAGCATCTGTGCCGCTTCCTTTGCCACCAGCTGTCCTACTCTTGTAATCTTAAATGCTGTCTTCTTGATCGTTTCACAAAGTACTTCAAAATTTTCTCCGCGTACCTGCTCCAATGCTGTTTTTACAACTCCGGGGCCGCTGACTCCTACATTGATGATCGCATCTGCTTCCGTAACTCCATGGAACGCTCCCGCCATAAACGGATTATCATCCGGTGCATTGCAAAAGATCACAAATTTGGCACAACCGAGAGAATCCTTCTCTTTTGTTTCTTCTGCCGTCTCCAATATGATTTCTCCAAGCAGTTTTACTGCATCCATATTAATGCCGGTTTTTGACGAACCGACATTCACGGAGCTGCACACCCGCTCTGTTTTTGCCAATGCCTTAGGAACGGATAACATCAGATTTTTATCTGCCTGCGTCATTCCTTTGCTGACCAGAGCAGAATATCCTCCTATGAAATTTACGCCTACTGCCTTTGCCGCCTCATCAAGCGTCTGGGCAATTTCTACAAAGTCATCCGGCGTCTTGCAGGCAGCTCCTCCGATCAAAGCGATCGGAGTGACGGAAATACGCTTATTTACCACCGGAATCTTATATTCCTTTTCGATGATATTTCCGGTCTCTACCAGTTTTCCGGCAACTGTCGTTATTTTGTTAAAGATTTTTTTCTTACATTCCTCCAGATCCGAATCAATACAGTCAAGCAGGCTGATTCCAAGCGTAATCGTCCGGACATCCAGATTTTCTTTTTCAATCATCTGATTTGTTTCAATTACTTCAGAAATATTAATCACGTCAGTTTGTCCTTTCCTAAATGCGGTGCATCATATCAAAAATATCCTCTCTCTGTGCTTTGATGACTATCCCGATTTCTTCTCCATACTGTTCCAGCCCTTTTGCCGTTAAAAGGAACTCTGTTTCCGTTTTACTGATATCCACGATCATCATCATATTAAAATATTCCTGCACTATGGTCTGAGAAATATCAAGAATGTTGATCCCGTGTTCTGCGAGATAAGTGCAGACTTTTGCAATAATACCTACCCGGTCTTTTCCTACTACTGTGATTACTGCTTTTTTCATATTGTTTTCCTTTCCCTGCATCCCTTATATTGTAATGATCCCTGACGGAATATCACGCGGCGCAACAGAAAGCTTTGGCAGCCTTTCCTCGCCGGTCAACTGTAAAAGTTCGGCACGTACCGTTTCATATGCCAGATCAGGATAATTATTTTCTTTGCTCAAATGTGCCAGCAGCACATATTCTAATTTTTCATGATAGAGTCTGCACAAAAGTTCTGCCGCAGCTTCATTGGACAAGTGTCCCTGTTCCCCTAAAATTCTCTGTTTCAGATAATACGGATAGTTCCCTACCATCAGCATATTGACATCATGATTGGATTCTACATATAAGATTGCCGAATCTTTTAAATAATCCAGCGTCTTTTCCGTATATGTGCCAAGGTCTGTTGCCATGCCTATTTTTTTTCCGTCCGCCTCCAGAACATATGCCACCGGATTTGCTGCATCATGCGAAACCGAAAACGGTGTTACCTGCAGTTCTCCTATGGTACATACGGTTTCCGGTAAAATCTGCCGGTACAAAGCATCTTCTATTTTCCCAACGGAACTCTTTCCTTTTTTCATTGCACAAAAAGTTTCTGCCGTAGCATATAACGGGATCCCGTATTTTCTTACTAAAACACCGGCCCCCTGGATATGATCCGAATGCTCATGTGTGATCAGTATCCCGGAAAGTTCTGCCGGATTCACTCCAATACTGTTCAGTCCTTCCTCTATCCGTTTCCCGCTGACTCCCGCATCCACAAGGATGTGGGTTATGCCATTGCCGATATAAATACAATTCCCGCTGCTCCCACTGGCTATACTGCAAAATCTCATGTTTTTTCTCTTTCCGTCTGTTCTTTCTGTCCTATTTTCTTATAGTTTAATATCTGATTAATTATAGCATACCTTCTGTCTACTTTCCAGTTTTTCTTTTGAAAATACGGTTTTCATGGTGTAAGGCATCTTTCAGCTGATGGTTCAGATGTTCTTTTTGTTTCAGTGGTTCTGCATCCGGGTTATCAATGACAGCATCCGCATACCGAAGGAACTCGTTCTCCGTCAGTTGTGCTGCAAGTATGTGTTTCACCTTTTCTTCCGAATATTTTCTGTTTTCCGTCATTCTGCGGATCCTATCCTCAAGCGGTGCATGAACGTACCAGACCTCATCGCAAAGTTCTGTAAAGCCCGCTTCGATCAAAAGTGCCGCCTCGATCACAACAACTCCGGTAAATCCCTGCCCATCAAGCACCCGTAATCGTTCTTCAACCCGTTCCTTTACCAGTGGATGAGTAATTGCATTCAGACGCTCGGCCCCCTCTTTTGTGGCAAGCGCCGTTTTAGCAAGCTTTTCCCTACTGATCGGAGAACTCCCCGCTTCTGTCCCGTCAAGGATCCCCGTGCCATATTCCAAAAGCAATGCCTGATACGATCTCTGTCCCGGCTCCATTAACTCATGAGCGATCTCATCACAATGCAGAAAACACACTTCCGTCAGCTCATTTAAGCAGCTGACTACAGTTGTTTTTCCACTTCCGGCTCCCCCTGTAAGTCCGATTGTCAAAAATGATCTATTTTGTTTCATACCAGTTCACTCCTGTCTTTACTTCCACCGAAAGCGGAACAGAAAGTTCAGCTGCCGCCATCATCTCTCTGCACAGGATCCCAGCAGCTTTTTCTGCTTCTTCCTTCGGAGCTTCCAATAAAAGTTCATCATGTATCTGTAAAAGTATCTTTGTTTTGAGTCCCTGTTCTTTCAGTGCACGGTCCACGCGGATCATGGCGATCTTCATGATATCCGCAGCCGTTCCCTGAATCGGGGAATTCATGGCGATACGTTCTCCGAAACTGCGCTGCATAAAGTTGGATGAGCTGATCTCCGGAACAGGACGTCTCCGGCCGAACATCGTTTTTACGGCTCCTGTTTCCCTTGCCTCTGTTACAAGTCCGTCCAAATACCGTTTGATTCCCGGATACGTGTCAAAATACTGCCGGATATAAGTTTCGGCTTCTTTTCTGGTAATATTCAGATCCTGTCCCAAACCAAAGGAACTGATTCCGTACACAATTCCAAAATTGACTGCTTTTGCATTGCTCCTTTGTTCAGGTGTAACCTCATCAAACGGAATGTGAAATACTTTTGATGCCGTCATCCGATGAATATCCTGTTCTTCTTTATATGCCCGGATCAGACTCTCATCCCCGGACATATGTGCCAAAATCCGCAGTTCGATCTGAGAATAATCCGCATCAACAAAAATGCATCCTTCTTTTGGTGTAAACAGCTTACGGATCTGTCTTCCAAGTTCTATCCTTACCGGAATATTCTGAAGATTCGGCTCTGTACTGCTCAATCTGCCCGTTGCAGTTATGGTCTGATGAAACTTCGTGTGGATTCTTCCGTCTTCCTGTATGAACGTTTCCAACCCATCCGCATAAGTGCTTTTTAACTTTGTCAGAGTCCGGTATTCCAGTATTTTTTCTATGATCGGATCTTCCGGTTTTAATCGTTCCAAAACTTCTGCCGAAGTGGAATAACCCGTCTTTGTCTTTTTTCCATACGGAAGTTTCAGTTTCTCAAACAGAACAACTCCCAACTGTTTGGGAGAATTGATATTAAACCTTTCTCCTGCCATATGATAGATCTCTTCCTCTGTCTTTTCGATCCCTTCCTGCAGACGTTTTCCGTAAGATTGCAGTTCTTCCCGGTTCAGTCGGATTCCTGTTTCTTCCATTGCATGAAGGATAAACGCCAGAGGCTGTTCTACCGTATCAAACAATTCTTTCATTCCCGCCTCGTAAAGTGCTTTTTCAAGTGCATTCTTTCCAAGCTTTGTCACGATCGCATTTCTTGAAAGAAGCCGAAATCCCTCTTCCTTTTCTTCTTCCAGTGCCTGTGCAAGACTTTGCTTTCCCAAAATTTCTTCCACGGACGGAATGGATACGGACAGATAATCTCTCGCAATGTCCACCGGTTCATAAGAATCCTTCAAAGGATTCATCAGATATGCGGCAAGCTTCAGGTCAAATAGATTTTTTCCCGCCTCTTCGGAAAAATATCCGGCAATCTTTTTAAGTTCGAACAAAGCAAGCACTTTTCCTGATTCTGCCAAAGTATTCAGCTTTTCCCATATAAATTCTTCCGTCAGAAACCATTCCGGCAGGAAGCAATAGGTTTTATCCTCCGTTGCTACGGCACAGGCCTGCATTCTGCCTTCTGCAAAAACCGGAAGCACACCAAATACCGTTCCTTCTTTCTGCCGCAGAAATTCCGCGAACACTTCCTCTGCCTCATTTAATCCTGATATCCGTTCATACTCTTCCGGAATCGGACTTTCTTCCGAAATTTCCTGTTCGGTCAATGTAAACCTTGCAAGTAACGATTTTATTTCCAGCTGTTTGAGTAACTGATAGGCTTCTTTTGTACATATGTTCCCGTGCCGTGCTGCTTCATAAGAAAACTCCAGTTCACAGTCCGTCTTAATCGTGGCAAGTTCCTTGCTGAGCAGTGCAAGATCCTGATGCTCCCGAAGGGATTCTCTTGCCTTGTTTGGCATAACTTCTTCTATATGTGCTATTGTATTTTCGACTGTTTCAAATTGAGTTAACAGTTTTACTGCAGTTTTTTCTCCGATTCCCGGAACTCCCGGAATATTATCGGATGCATCTCCCATCAAACCTTTCAGATCAACGATCTGTGCCGGAGTAAGCGAATATTTTTCCACAACATCCTGTGTATGATAATCCTCTATTTCTGTTCCTGTTTTTTTCGTCTTTGGAATCCTTACCTTGATCACATCATCTGCAATCTGAAGCAGGTCTCTGTCCCCGGAAACCAACGATACCAAAAGCCCGTCTGCCTCGCTCTTTTTTGCCAATGTGCCAAGAATGTCATCCGCTTCATACCCGGGGCGCTCCAGGCGGAGAATCCCCATGGCATCCAGAATTTCCTTCAGAACAGGTACCTGTTCTTTTAATTCCTCCGGCATCCCTTTTCTCGTTCCCTTATACTCCCTGTACTTCTCATGTCGAAACGTCGGATGCTTTACATCAAAAGCAACCGCAAGATACTGCGGCTTTTCCTCATCCAAAAGTTTCCACAATATATTCAAAAACCCAAGAACCGCATTCGTATGTCTGCCATCCGTTGTCGTCAGATCAGGGAGACCGTAAAATGCCCGGTTCAAAATACTGTTTCCGTCAATCAATACAATTTTCTCTTTCATTCGGTTCACCTGACTTTCTTTTATATTCCAAACCCGACTCCCATTGCCGCAGCAACCAAAAATACGATCAATGCATAGACCAATCTTCTTTTTCTGTGGTCTTTTTTCTCTTTTAATACCTGGCTTTCAGTTTTTTCTAATAATTTTTCCACATTCAGAAAGAAATTTCCCTTTTCCATGTCGTTTGCCGTGTCATCTAACTGAACCAGTGCAGAAGAAAATGCATAATACTCTTCCAGCTCATTTCTGCACTCCCTGCAATTCCGGACATGATTTACAAATGCATCTGCCTCTTTCAACGTCATCTGATTATGCAAATATTCTTTTATGGAATGCTGTACTTGTATACAAGACAGACTGTCTGTTTTCTTCTTCATAATACCCTCTCTTTTCAGGCAAGATAACTCACTATCCAGTATAACCGAGTTGACACATATTTTCAATAAAAATGAAAAAAAAGAGAACCTAAAAGGTTCTCTCAGATGCTGGTGGCGGGACTTGAACCCGCACGAGGTTGCCCCCGTCAGATTTTGAGTCTGATGCGTCTGCCATTCCGCCACACCAGCAACATTGTTATGTTACCACATCTTCTTTTCTTTTTCAAGAGGCAAATTCATTTTTCTTACAAATTCATTTTTCTTACAAAAAAAAGACTCACTTCCTCTTTTGACGAACTGAGTCTTCTCTTCTAAAAATACTTTTTGTTTCCCCAAAGATTACTTCTCTTTAAATCCAGATACTCGTTGTAAGCTTTCTCTAAGATCTGTTTCTCATTTGCAAATTTCAGCAAATGATACGCCTCATGAAACTTATAGTACCCGGAATCCGTGAAGTACTCCTCACGTTGCGGCTTGCTATAATAGCTGTCTGACATCATCAAATACCAATGAACGTCCTTTAATACTGTATTTTGCGGAGTACTGAATGTATACTGGCTCTTACCGACATATTTGATGATCGACGCATCTGCACCGGTTTCCTCTTTTACTTCGCGAAGTGCAGTTTCTTTATACTCTTCGCCTTCTTCCACCGTGCCTTTTGGAAGAACCCAGCCTTCGTACTTATTTTTGTAATTCTTATACAGTAATAAAATTTTTCCTCTGAATATAACTACACCGCCACAGCTCGTTGCTTCTACCATCGCAATCCCTCCGTTATGTGGTGTGTTCTCTACAACTAACTTTCAGTATACAACATTTAGAGAGACATTGCAACATTTTTTACATGGCATCTATTCCAA
>CAZWCZ010000022.1:0-32901 GCA_964632165.1 uncultured Lachnospiraceae bacterium
GGTATCGAAGCCGTGGTTACAACTTTACGATCACTTCTTCGACTGCCTTTGATCATAAATGGATCCCGGAACGGAATATTTATGACACCATTGATGCTGCCGTAGATAATGTTTTCAACAACTACTTATCCCGTCCTAACGTCAAGCAGCCGATCCTGACCCAGTACTGTGACGGCCGCCAGGTGCAATGCCCGGGTCTTATGAGCCAATGGGGAAGCAAGGATTTAGGCGAACAGGGATACTCCGCCATCCAGATCCTCCGAAATTTTTACGGTAATAATCTGTACATCAATTCTACAGAATTGATTTCCGGCATTCCGTCTTCTTATCCTGGCACTGCGCTTTCTGTCGGTTCGTCCGGCAACAGCGTCCGTACCATTCAGGAACAGTTAAACGAGATCAGTAATGCTTATCCGCGGATTCCAAAAATTGCAGCCGACGGCATTTTCGGCGACGGAACCGAAAATGCCGTACGCAGCTTCCAGGAGATTTTCGGTCTGACTCCGGACGGCATCGTAGGCTTTAATACCTGGTATAAAATTTCTTCCATTTATGTTGCCGTCAGCCGGATTGCAGAATATTCCTGACCCCGTACCTCAGGACTTACAGACTTAAAATGAAACAAATGCCGCAGGCATGGATTTTTTTCCACACCTGCGGCATTTATCTTTTTCCTGATATGATCTTATACTGCTGTCGCCAGCACCAGATACAGCATTGCTGCAGAAAGTACGATCTGAATGATTGCAAAGCGATATACTGCCTGCGTATTGGACCAGCCCGAAATCTTACGCACGTGGTCATGAAGCGGTGTACGCACTTTAGTTAAAATCTTGATCTTTAAGAAACGTAGCAGTGCCACCTTTATCAGGCCGATTCCACCGTCTACCATAAGAACTGCTGCAAACACCAGATACACAAGCGGTCTGCCGGAAACCAATGCTGCAATGGCGATCAGTGTTCCCATTGCCCTGGATCCTGCATCTCCCATCAGCATCGTACTCGGTGTAGCATTATGCCAGAGATAACCCAGCAGGCAGGCGATAAAAAGCAAAAGCAGATAATTAAAAATCGTTTCCTGTTTTAAAACAGCGTTTAATATATAAAAAGACAATAACGTAATCGTTGTAAGTGTAGCCGAAAGTCCGTCCACTCCGTCTGCACAGTTTGTTACATTGATGGATCCCCAAACAAGTGCCACGGCAAGAAGTGCAAACAGCCATGCCGGAAGTTCCACCGACGTTCCTGTTGTCAGAAACGCGATCGTTGTACCATGATAATTCATATATGTCATTGCCACCATAACTGCAATGACCAGATCAAGTACCGCTTTTTTATATTCTCCCCAAGGATGTTTAGCACAATCATCCAAAAATCCTGTCAGCATGGAAGCTGCTACCAGCAACAAATAGATCAGCCATTCTGTTTCAATCGGGACAAATACCAAAGCTGCCACGGCAAATACAAGCACAAACAGGAACCCTGCTCCTCTCGGCTTTCCGGCAGAAAGTTTCCCGTCTACCGCAAAATCCCTTCCCATATCTCTTGGCAATCTGTCTTTGCACCTCCACAATAAAAGCACTGTGGCAAAAAAAGCAAACAGAATGCCAATGGTTGCAGCAACTCCTGCATTTTCTTCCATTAAAAATCCGAGCATAGTTCCTCCTTATTCCAGCACATATCCTTTTAACAGTTCCAGCGTATTTGCAAGACCCAGTCTGTGCGTTCTTTCCATATTATGCGATGCCTGTACCCCCTGACCGATCAATGCTCCGCAAATATTGTTTCCCCCTTTTAATGCAGCAGAAACATCCGAGCCGTAATGTGGGAATACATCAACAACATAATCCAGCTTCTTTTCCTTTGCGACGGAAATCAGTTTTCCTGTCAGTTCATAGTCATACGGGCCGGACGAATCCTTGGCACAAATAGATACCTTTCTTTCATCCCCTGACAGATCTTCACCAACTGCTCCCATATCTACCGCAACAAATTCCGTAATCTCCTCCGGAAGAAAACTTGCGCCAAATCCGATCTCCTCATAACCGGAGATCACGATACGGACATCGCATTTCGGATAAGTATTTGTATCATGCATATGCTTTAATAATGCCAACAATACTGCAACCGAAGCTTTATCATCCAAATGTCTTGATTTAATATACCCGCTTTCACAGGCAACAAAGCACGGATCAAAGCTGATAAAGCATCCCGCCTCGATTCCCAGTGCTTCCACATCACTGCGGTTTTCCACAATCTCATCCAGACGCACTTCCATATTTTTTTCAGAGCGTTCCATCGTTCTTGCGTCATCAAATGTATGTACCGACGGTGCTTTCGTCAAAATGGTTCCTGTATACACTCTGCCGTCTCTCGTGTGCACTTTACAGTAACTGCTTTCCACGGTCTGCATCATATACCCGCCGATCGATACGATCCTCAGCGTTCCGTTTCCGTTAACGGAACGTACCATGGCACCAAGCGTGTCCACATGCGCAGACAGACCGATCACCCGTTCCTCTGTCGGTTCGGTTCCGTTGACATGGATGACAACTCCGCCTTTTCTAAGATGCGTGCAGGAAAATCCGTATTTTCCTGCCTCTGCTTCTACATAATCCATCGCCTGTTTTGTAAATCCGGACGGGCTCGGAATATTGACAAGATTTTCTATTTGTTCCACAATATAATCTACTTCATTCATTTTCTGCTTTTTCCTTTCCGTCTCTGTTACTGTTTTGTCTTTTTTCTTTCATAACGGCAAAATTCATAAACAAGATCATAATAGGTCTGCTCTTCGGACACTCCGGTCAGTTCCCATTCCGGATCTTCATCCAGGTTTGGGAAATGCGTATCTGCCTGATAGGCGTAATCTATTTTCGTCACATGTGCCAGATCACAATACGGGAGCATCTGCCGATAAATTTCACCACCGCCGATGACATATACATCTTCCGGTGCAAACTTCTTTGCTTCTTCCAGGGCTTCTTCCACGCTGTGGACTACAATCGTCCCGTTGCACTTAAAATCCTGCTTTCTCGTGATGATAATGTTGGTACGGTCCTTTAACGGCTGTCCGCCCGGAAAGCTTTCCAAAGTCTTTCTTCCCATGATCACTGCTTTGTGCATGGTTTCAAAGCGAAAGAACTTTTTGTCGGCAGGAATGCTGACCAACAGGTCATTTTTTAAACCAATGGCCCAATTTTTATCTACTGCAACAATTAAGTTCATGTTTTCCTCCTTATACTGCGATCGGTATCCCTGTTATCTGCGGTCCGGTCTCGTACTCATCCAGTCTGACGTCATCTCTTGTAAACTGATAAAAATCTTTCACATCCGGGTTCAGCCAAAACTTCGGTGCCGGATACGTCGGCCGTTCGATCAGTTCCCGAATGATCGGGATATGCCTGTCATAAATATGGGCATCTGCGATCACATGAACCAGTTCGCCGGCTTCCATGCCGCATACCTGTGCCAGCATATGAACAAGCACTGCATATTGGCAGACATTCCAGTTATTTGCTGCGAGAATATCCTGCGAGCGCTGATTTAAAACAGCGTTCAGCCGAAGTTTTTCTCCCTCTTTTGCTTTTGTTACATTAAATGTCACGCTATAAGCACAAGGATACAGATTCATCTCATGCAGATCCTGATGTACATAAATATTTGTCATGATTCTGCGACTGTACGGATTATTTTTCAGATCATAGATCACACGATCCACCTGATCCATCCAACCCTCTTTGTACTGATGTTTTACGCCAAGCTGATACCCGTAAGCTTTTCCGATCGAGCCGTTTTCATCGGCCCAGGAATCCCAGATATGACTGTGCAGATCCTTGATATTGTTCGACTTTTTCTGCCAGATCCAAAGCATTTCATCCACGCAGGAACGGATCGCCGTTCTTCGGAGTGTCAGTGCCGGAAATTCCTTTGACAGATCATAACGGTTTACCACACCAAACTGTTTTATCGTATAGGCTAATGTTCCGTCTTCCCACTTTGGCCGTACTTTTTCCCCTTCCGTACTGGTGCCGTTTTCCAGGATATCCCGGCACATACGGATAAACACATCATCTGCATAACTCATACTCTTCTCTCCTTACTGATTCAGTATCGGCATTCCGTTTTCATCCCACTTTACCTTTCGGATCCTCGCGCTCCGGCACGGATCGTACAACGGATCGTTATGACTGTAGCCACACTGTCCGCTGTAACACGTTTCGCTCCTGGAATGATATACAAATACCCAGTCACCATTTTCATCCTTTACAAAGGAATTGTGTCCCGGGCCATATTCTCCGATCAGATCATCCGATGTCAGCAAAGGATACTTTTCCTTTGTCCAGGAGGTTTTATCCATCAGATTGGCTGTTACATCAGCCGACAGCAGTCCGATACAATATTCCGGTCCGGTAGCCGATGCGGAAAATGCCAGATAAACTTTTCCGTTTTCTATCATGACTGCAGGTCCTTCATTTACCGGGATCGAAACTTTTTCCCAATAGTATTCCGGCTTTGTAAGCAACATTGCATTGCTGGTAAGTTTCCACGGTTCTTCCGGATTTATGGTTGCAAGGTACACATTAGAATTTTCATCTGATTGCGCCCAGGCAACATAATGCACTCCATTGCATTCAAAATATGTCATATCCAGCGAAAACCACCGGAAAGAAAACGTATCCCCCGGCAATGCCTGCATTACCCCTTTGTTTACCCAGGAGTCTGTATACGGATCGTCTCCTTCACATGCCAGCATATGGCATTTGATTCCCCAGACATTATCCTTTTCCGTGCTGGCGGTAAATAAAACATACCACTTACCTGCGATCTCATGGATTTCCGGTGCCCAGATATAACGGAATGCATTTGGATCGTCCTTTTCATCCCAGATGACAATTTCCTCTGCCGTCGCCAGCTCTTCTATCGTTTTTGCCCTTCTTAAGATCACACGGTCATATCCTTCTCTGTCACCGCTTCCGTACATCGGATAAGATGCCGTGAAATAATAATATCCGTCACTTCCCTTTGTGATATACGGATCTGCCCGGTCAGCAATAAATATATCCGTTTCTGTCGCTCCTGCCTTTACCTCAAATGTTGTTCTTTCATACTCCATTTTAATCTCCTCCTCCGTCAGTGCTCTGTTATATATTTTGACTTCCCTGCAATATCCGGAGTACGTATCATCTGCTGCATAAGATGATTTTCCGATGTATGCTGCCAGATCATTGCCAAAGTCGCTTACCGTTTTTGTGTGTTCCACCGTGCCGACCTGCTCTCCGTTCATATAAACGGTCAGTTCCGTCTCCGTGATCACGGTAACATAATGGTTCCAAAGCAGATCAGTTACCGGTCCTTTGATCCCTCTCTTGATATCAGACGGAGAAATCCCGATTTCGGTATCAAATGGTGCATAAGTGCTGTCTCCGTCCGTAAATACGGATTTCAGCCACCCCGATTTGTTTGCCGGATTTAACAGCCAGTAATTGATCGGCTTGCTTTCCTTTGTCCCGAAAAACAGGGCACTTGTATTTGTAGAACCGGAACAGTTTTTCAACCAGACGGAAATAGTCAGCACATTTTCCCCCAGGAAAATTTCTGCAGGCAGTTCGATATATGCCCCATCAGAAAGGAATACCGCTCCGTACTTTTCCTCCATCTTTTGACCGGAATAGTTATATACCGTTCCGTCATATCCGTTTCCGGAAAGATCCGGCACCGTTGTCCCTTCGATCGTTTTTAATTCATAATATGCCTTCAGACCTTCTTCCTTCGGAATCTCTGTCGGTGCTGCCCCACCACCGTTGCCGCCGCACGCAGTTAAAGTAAGAACTGCCGTTGCCGCCAAAGCAAAGCAGAAACCTGTTTTCTTATTTTTCATGTAACTTCTTTTCCCTTCTGTCAGCAAAAAAGCTGCATATAAACTTCTTTTGGAACATATGCCCTAATATATGTTCCGTCTTCTCTGTACTCCTCTGTAAGAAGCTGACCGTACTTGCGGATCTGCTGTATCTTTGCCGTTTCCGTATATGGAAAAACATGTTCGATCAGAACCTTACTTTCACGCAGTATCCTCTCCAATACGGCAAGTACCTCTTCCATGCCCTCGCCTGTTTTGGCCGAAGCTTTTACCGTTTCGTCCGCTTTCAGATCTTTCTGCACATCAGACAGCAGTTCTCCTGCGGCAAGCTTTTCTCTCAACACATCCTGCTTGTTAAAAACGGTAATTACCGTTTTATCCGTCACTCCAAGCCCACGAAGTGTTTCATAGACCACATGCATATGCTTGTCGCAATCCGGATTGGACGCATCTGCCACATGGAGGATGATATCCGCATACTTTGCTTCCTCTAAAGTTGAGCGGAATGCATCGATCAGATGATGCGGAAGCTTCCGGACAAATCCCACCGTATCTGTAAGCAATATCTGCTGGCCGCTTGGCAGCACCAGGTTTCTGGTTGTCGGATCTAACGTCGCAAACAGCTTATCTTCTTCCAACACACCCGCGCCGGTCAGATAATTCAGCAATGTTGATTTCCCGGCGTTCGTATATCCGACGATCGCTACAACCGGGATCGGATTCCGGTTTCGTGCCGCCCGCAATACTTCTCTCGCTTTTACCACATCCTCCAGTTCCCGTCCGAGCTGAGATATGCGGTCTTTGATCAGACGGCGGTCCATTTCCAGCTTCTTTTCCCCGGGTCCTCTGGTACCGATCCCGCCGCCCAAACGGGAAAGTACATGCCCCATGCCGATCAGTCGGGAAGAACGGTATTTTAACTGTGCCAGTTCTACCTGGATCTTCCCTTCTTTTGTGGAAGCGTGCTGTGCAAAAATATCCAGGATCACCATGGTCCGATCCATGATCCTTGTCCCCAGGGCATCTTCCAGATTTTTCATCTGTGCCGGAGACAGTTCATCATCGCAGACCACTCCGTCTGCCGAAAGTTCCCCGATCAGCCGGAGCAGTTCTTCGATCTTTCCTTTTCCAAGATAAGTTCCCGGATGAGGACGCTCTCTGTTCTGAATGACAACCGCCACCGTTTGTGCTCCGGCCGTCTTTACCAGTTCTTTCAGTTCCTCAAGCGATTCTTTTGTGTCATCCTGCTCCTGTGTCGCAATTCCGACCAGGATCAGCCTTTCCGGTTTTTCTTCCATTTCAAACATACTTTTTTTCTCCATGCCTTTTCATCGCTTTTACTCTTCAAATGATAAAACAGTAACCGAATGTTTCGGGAACGTATGGTAAAGACGGTTCCCTGTCAGTACGCTTTCCTTGCTTTCCGGAACAATGTTCTCCGGTGTTTCCCATGTATTTTCCGCCGTCAGAGCGTGCCCGGCCAGCTGCGTTATCGTCACTTTGGATTTCGCACTTCCTTTTAATATCAGCTCGGTTTCCTTCTCTTCTCCTGTCAGATTAACAGCCTTTACTATTGTGCGCTGTCGGCCGTCCGTCCTCAGTTCCGTGCTGGCACAGACATATAATTCTTCAATTTCCGGCAATGCATTTACGGTATCGTTATACAATTCTCCGTTCACATAAGTACGGATCCTTCTTCCATCCACTTCAAGACGCAGGCAATATTCTTCATCAGTCACATGAAAAATGCGATGCGATATGACCGAACTTCTTCCGTTGTGGAAAGAAGTCAGATTGCAGTCCCAGTTATCCCAGCCGCCAAACTCCCATAACGTACTTTCCTGCGCAGTCTTTCCTACATTGATACGCAGCCCCTTTCTGCCTTTACTTCTCTGAAACTTAAATTCCAGTGTGTATCCGGCGCTTTCCGTATGCAGTAAGGTATGCTCTTTGTTTTCTGTCGTAACTGTAATGTCAGAAAACTCCGTCACTTTCCCACCATCTGTGACGCGTATGTCGAAAATCCGTCCTTCGATATCATTTCCGCCGATGGTAATGTCCCCCGACAACGTCTTTGTTCCCGAAAGAGAAATCACTTCCGACAATCCGTCCAGTTCCACTTTTACCTCATCCGTTCCCTGATTTATCATGAACATTTTCTGCACCTCGTAATTCGGTGTCTTTAAAACTGCATGATTGTTAAAAAACAGCATGTCCGGACGCCAATTGACATAATCCACATTGCATAACATCGGTGCATAGCAGGCAAGTGACACTGCTTTTGCACGTTCCAGATGAGTCATATAGGCTGCCTCGACAATGGCATTATAATATGTATTTCCCCAGGACGCATATTCTCCAAGAAATACTTTCGGTCCGTTTTCATCATAATCTTCGTAATGGTGCATATTGCCAAGGAACCATTCCGGAGAAGAATAGTAATGCTCATCAACAAGATCCGAACCATATTTCTTTGCCGAACGCCATCCTGCTTCATAGCCTTCTCCCACCGCAAACGGACCGGCGGTATTGATGATCTTTATCTGCGGATAGCGTTCTCTGATTGCCGTATGGAAATACGGATATCTTTCAAAAAATCCGTCTCCGATCTCTTCATTTCCAATACCGATATATTCTAATCCAAACGGCTCCGGATGCCCCATTTCGGCACGTACGCGTCCATACGGTGTGGAGATGTCTCCGGTTGCAAACTCGATCAGATCCAGAGTTTCCTGTACCCAGTAGCCGATTTCTTCCAGCGGTACCCCCTCTCCCCTGTGCGGATTAAACCCTCCCGGTACAACCGGCAGAGGCTTCGCTCCGATTTCCTCACAAAAACAGAAGTATTCATAATATCCAAGTCCCAATGTCTGATTGTATCCCCAGTTGCTCCGCCATGTCGGGCGTTCTTCCACCGGCCCCAGTGTCCTCCTCCAACGGTACATGGAATTTCTGTCGTATTCGTTCAGGCTTCCGTCATGTGTCAGACAACCTCCCGGAAAACGCATGAATTTCGGTTTCATTTCTTTTAGTGCTTCCGCAATATCCCTCCGGAGACCGCCCTTTTTCTGAAGGAAGGTATCCTGTGGGAATAAAGAGACCATATCAAGATCGCAGTCGGCTCCATCCGGAAAGGTAAGCACCAAACGTCCGTTTACCGTCGTTTTCTTTGCCGAAAGGACCATTTCATACTTCTTCCAATCTCCGTCTTTCTCCAATGTCAGAGCAGCATCTTCCGTGCAGATTTCTCCGTTTTCTTCTACCGTTACTTTTACACCTACTGTGTTTTCAGAAGATCCGCCACATGTCGTATGCTTTCTTGCATAAAAAGAAAAGTCATACCGTTTTCCTTTTTCCAGGAACATTCCGGTATTAAATCCCGTATTCCGGATAAACTCTCCCGGTGCTGCCTTTACATGCACATAATGAATGTTTTCTTTATGGATCGGATCTTCCGTCAGTATTTCCCATACCACATTTTCTGATTTTTCCCACGCCGTAAAGCTGTGATAATCATGCCGGTCTATCGGGTCAAATTCAAACGAACGGTTTTGTACCATTTCTGCATACAAACCTCCGTCTGCCGCATGATTGATATCTTCAAAAAACAGACCGTACAGATCTCCCAGCTTTTTATACGCTTCATCCTGACAGATGGTTACTGTTTTCTTCATTTTACACTTCTCCTTTTTGTATCATAATGCCGTTTTATGCTTCCGGAAGCCACACTCTCATTTCCGTCAGTCCACGGTTTCCCCAGGCATAATACGGAATCGCCGTGATCGTGACCGGTTCCTTTTCCGGTCGTTCTGACAGATATAATGCTTCCGTCCTTTTCGTTCGGAATCCGGGTATCTTCAGAATACGGACCCCGGACAACAGTTCCGGCTGATATTCCCCAACTTCCATGTGCCCGCCCCCTACAAACAGTCCGAGTACATCTGAGTCATTATCAATCCCCTCCGCACAATAGATCAGCGGACCGCGCCGGATGGCGACCTTACCGTTATTTTCCGCCACCGCCGGATTTGCATAGATCTTTTCACCATGCATACTCATGTAAAAAGTAATGGTGTCTCCGTCCGCAAACTCCTTACCGATATACAGGTAACCGTCTTTATACACTGCCTTTTGCGTTGTTTCCACACCATGTTCCTTTGACTTTGCACCAATCGTTGTATCATTCCATTTCACATTCCACTTATGACACCAGCCCGGCATACGGATAGCAAGCGTAAAAGCAGCCTTCTTTCCCTCCGGCACCTCCACACGGTACACAACCGTTTTATCATACGGATATCCGGTTTCTACATGCAGCTTCCACCCTTTTGTCTGCGTCAGATCCAGTTCTCCGCCGACATACAGATGCGAAAATATGGTATCTTCCGTTTCCGTCCAGGCATACTCCGCAATCGAAGTCAGAGTCCTTGCTACGTTTGGCGGGCAGCAGGCACATCCAAACCACTTTGGTCTCTGCGGCAATACATGATGGTATCCTGCCGTTTCTCCACTGATGCCTGGAATCACTTCCAGCGGATTGACATAGAAAAACCTTTTTCCGTCCAGCTGCATACCGGCAAGTACCGTATTGTAAAGTGCCTGCTCCATAACATCTGCATACCTGCTGTCTTTTTTTAAGTTGAGCATCCGGTTGGCAAAAAACATCAGTCCGATGGAAGCACAGGTTTCCGCATATACCGTATCATTCGGCAGATGATAATCTTTTGTAAACGCTTCTCCATGCACCGTAGAACCAATCCCTCCGGTCACATACATCCGCTGTGTTACAATGTTGTTCCAAAGTGTTTCACAGGCAGTTATCAGGGATTCTTCCTTTGTTTCTGCTGCCAGATCCGCCATGCCGGTATAAAGATATACCGCACGCACTGCATGCCCCACTGCTTTTTTCTGTTCACGCACCGGTGCATAATTTTGCGCATATTCCTTATCGTCCGGATTCATTCCCCAGACTTTCCATCCTTTTTCTTTGGCTTCCTTCTTATAAAAATCAGAATCGACCCCGCGCACATTAATAAAATGTGCCGCCAGTTCTTTATACTTTTCTTTTTTTGTTGCATGATACATACGCATCAGTGCCAGTTCAACTTCCGGATGTCCCGGATATCCTTCCGCACCATCTGTAATGAAGTGACGATACATATGGTCTGCCATCTTTTCCATGATCTTGAGCAGACTGTCCTTTCCGGTTGCTTCATAGTAGGCAACTGCTGCTTCCATCATATGTCCGGCGCAATAAAGTTCATGTGCCTCCTGAAGATTCGTCCATTTTCTGTCCGGTTCCTTTACCGTAAAATACGTATTTAGATACCCGTCTTCATATTGTGCACTGCCGATCAGTGCAATCATTTCATCCAGCCGCCGTTCCAACGCCTCGTCCGGATGATTGACCAGGGAATAAGCTGCCGCTTCCAGCCATTTTGCCACATCAGAATCCTGAAATACCATTCCGTAAAATTCACGGGAACATTCTCCTTCCTTTAAAACCTGTGCTGCAAGACGAAAGTTTTCCACTGCATGGCTTTTTTCTGCATCCGGTATCTCATCCAAAAGTGCCTTTTCCTGATACGGAATGACCTGTTCTGCAACCAATGCCTCATATGCACCGAGAAATTTATCCTGTAAATGAAACTTTCTAAGTAAACTACTCATATCAACTGTTCCTTTCACCACTTTTTTACCAAACGTGTGTAAAACAAAATTTCGGGATACACATAGATATGTTAGCATTTTACCATGCGAAATACAAGCAAAATACAAATATTTTTCTTCTCGTTATCTTGGAAGACTGTTCGCAAAACAAAGCCTTCCCCATCCCGAAATTGGGTTTGGATATTCTTCCTGCGGAAGCCTTACCGCACCTTTCAAAAGATATTCCCGCAGCTTCTCTCCATACAAGAACGGATCGTTTTCCTCTACGATCCCCCACTGCATCAACAGTGCTGCCGCCCCGCTCACAAACGGCGTTGCCATAGAAGTTCCTGTCCTCGTGCTGTATCCTCCTCCCGGTGCACAGGATACGATTTCCACTCCCGGTGCTACCAGATCAGGTTTGTTCCGCCCGGACTGCCTCGCTTCCCCTCTTCCGGAAAACGGAGCCGTTGCCAGTGTAGCAAAATCATACGCCCCGACAGAAATCACATTTTCCGCCGTCGCCGGCACGGTCAGTGTACGCTCAGGTGTCGGGATCAAAAAACCGCTTTCCTGATTTAAGCTCCTACGCACCATCCAGATATCGTATTCTCCGTGCACAATATTTTCCGGTATGAGCCGAATGCGAAAAGTCCCTTCCTGCAGCCTTTCTCCCTCTGACTCAATCCTTATACGGATCTCCTCCAGATTCTGGTACACGGTCGGCCCAAAAGTGCGGATCTGAACAGAGTTTCCCACTCCCTCTGCTTCTACCTCCACCTGGAACTCATCCGCATAACTTTTCCACAGCTGCAGTTCAATGCTTTGTTCTCCGGCTCCTGCCAAAATCTCTGCTTCTACAAGTTCATCGTTTTTTAATTTCCCTCCTGCATGACTTCTGCCTACGCCCTCATTTCCCATTCCGACGCAAGCCACACATTTTGCCATTGGGATGACTGTATCCAGATAGGTTTCCAAAAGGCTCTTCCCGTTATGTGCTCCTGCATTGGTTCCATAACTGAAATTCAGCACCAACGGCATATTCCTCTTCTGAGAAAACCGAATACAAAAATCTACCCCTTCCATCAGTCCTGCCGTATTGACCGAAGATATGCTTCCCCTGCTGTTCTGTCTTAACTTTACGATCAAAAGTTCGCTTCCCGGAGCAGCCCCTCGGTAGCGTCCGTCCGATGCTCTTCCGTTTCCTGCGGCAATTCCCGCCACATGAGTTCCGTGTCCTGAAATATCTCTTTCCGGCACGATCCGTTCCCTGTTGCTTTCGTCTTTTTGTTCCAATGCCAGATTGATCTGTTCTTCGGAATACAGACTCCCTAAAGGATATCCTTGCGGCGGAACCCCTAAATCAGACGTCTGATCCCATAAGACCGCAATCCTCGTTGTTCCGTCTTCCCTTCTGAAATCCGGATGTGTATAGTCGATCCCGGAATCCAATATTCCCATCAAAACTCCGCTTCCATCCAGACGGTCTGTTACATTCTGTGCCGTCGGCCTGAAATTCAGACATGAGATACTTCTTCCCGACTCTGCCTGTGCAAACAGTTCTTCCGACCTCTCTGCATACAAAATCCCGGGGTTTCTAAGAAACTCCCCTGCCTCCTGCGGCAGGAGCGTTACAATTTTATAATTTCCAAGAAGTTCTGTAATCTGTACCGGACTTTTCCCGTCATAGCTCCAGTTCTCCTGCGTGAGAAGTATCCACTCTTCCATAATTTCACTCATTTTCATTTTACGTTCTTATTACTATATTCCATAAATATCAGATGTTGCCGTCCGCACAGGAACAAAAAAGGAACTGCACATGGCTACAGTTCCTTTTTTCTTGTCCCTATATCATTTATTTTTTAGGAGTAGTTTTTGATTTCTGTTCTGAACAATGATGAGAACAGGTTTTGCTGTACGGGCATCCAATACACTTCGCACCACGTTTTTTTTCTTTTATAATATACGTCGCTGCCAAACCAACCACCGCCAGGAGAATCAGAATAATGATAATATCCGCTGCCGTCATACAAAACCTCTTTTCCAAAATAACCTGCCGCAAATGGCGGCTGTTTTCCTTTTATGCTGTCTGTTTCTTTCCCTTTATTGCCAGGGTAATGATCACTGCGGCAATTACTGCCACTGCGATCAGTCCAGGTATAAATCCGGCTCCAACACTGCCGGTTGTGATCAGAGTACCGATCTGATATACCAAAAATGCTACCGTATATCCGGTTGCAAACTGCAGGCCGACTCCGCCCCAGAACCACTTCTTATCGCCGATTTCCGAACGCATCGCACCAAGAGCAGCAAAACAAGGAGGTGTATAAAGATTAAACATCAGATATGCAAGTGCCGCTACTTTCGTGATCGCCATTGCTGTTACTACCGCATTGCCGTCCCCGACCAAAACTAACTCTTCCGTATCAATAACACCGGTCAGACCATAGCATACGGCAAGGGTTGCTACTACATTTTCCTTTGCAATGAAACCGGTTACTGCTGCCGCTGCAAGCTGCCAAGCTGCCACTCCGACGATTGGGACCAAAAGAACCGCGATCGGAGAAGCGATCGTTGCAAGGATTGAAGTATTTGCAGCATCCTCTTCTACCACCTGAAGACTCCAGTCAAACGTCTGCATAATATGTACTACTGCATTGCACACCAGGATGATAGTTCCGGCCTTAATGATGTAAGCCTTACCACGCTCCAGCATGGATGACGTTGCTCTCTTTAAGCTTGGAGCCTTATATTCCGGAAGTTCAATGATAAAGAACGATTTCTTGTACTTATATCCCGTGATTGCCTTTACAAGCAGTGCACCAAGTAAGATTAAAAGTATCCCTGAAAAATACATCAAAGGTGCTACCCACCATTCATTTCCGAAAAACGCTGCTGCAAACAGTGCAATAACGGGAAGCTTTGCACCACATGGCATAAACGGTGTCAGCATAGCTGTTGCTCTGCGCTCTCTTTCACTGCGGATGGTACGGCAGGCCATAACACCAGGGATGGCGCATCCGATACCGACAACCATAGGGATAACCGACTTACCGGAAAGTCCTACTTTCTTAAAGATCGGATCAAGCACTACTGTTGCACGAGCCATATAACCACAGTCTTCCAGCAAAGCAATCAGGAAGTACATTACCATAACAAGCGGAAGGAATCCGACTACTGCTATCACACCGCCAATAATACCATCTACCAGTAAAGACTGCAAGAACGGATTGGCATTTTCCACAAGTCCTGCTATCCATTCCTGGAAACTTTCCAAAACTCCGGTCAGCCATTCAGCAATCCAGGTCCCGACGGTCGTCTGTGAAATGTAAAACACAAGGAACATGATCACAGCAAAAATCGGGATGCCAAACCACGGATTGGTCAAAATATTGTCTAACTTATCCTGTCTGTTCTTCTTTCTTGTCAGTACTTTACGATTTTCTACTGCATTTACTACCTGTTTTACAAACTCAAAGCGCTTTCGGTCTTCTGCCTCTACCGCTTTTCTGTCTGTCATATCAATATTCCCCTGTGTATAAGGAGCTTTCTGCCCCTGTCCCTTCAAAGAAGCTGCCTGCTCCACCACTGCCTTCAAACCATTTTCGCCGGAAACCGTAGATATCGTCCGGATAACCGGGCAGCCGAGTTTCTTTGATAACAGATCTACATTGATCTTTGTTTCTTTCTTCTCGTTAATATCGCTCTTATTTAAAGCAACTACAACCGGAACTCCAAGTTCCAGAAGCTGTGTGGTAAAGAACAGGCTTCTGCTTAGATTCGTTGCATCCACAATATTAATAATAACATCCGGATTCTCGTTCTTTACATAGCTGCTTGTGATACTCTCCTCTGATGTAAACGGAGACATGGAATAAGCACCCGGAAGGTCAACCGCGATCAGTTCTTCTTCCCCTTCATAAAAATATTTTTTGATCGGATGCTCTTTCTTTTCTACCGTAACACCGGCCCAGTTGCCGACCTTTTCACTTCTTCCGGTCAGAGCATTGTACATGGTGGTTTTCCCACTGTTAGGATTACCTGTTAATGCAATTCTCATTTTTGTCCTCACTCCTCTTTTTGTTTTTCCGGTATAACTTTAGTTAGATTCAACTAACTTTATGCCGTAAAAAGTGGCCGGTTACCCAGCCTCTTCTTATATAGAAATAGCTTTTGCTAATTCATTATCAATATTATATCTGGCGTCTTTTACCGATATGACACAATTATTCTTTTTGTGATCGATCACAGTGATCGGCTCACCGCTGTAACAGCCAAGGGAAAACAGGAACGCATCCAGATCCTCGTCATCCGTTTCTATTGATTTGATGATGTATTCTTGTTCTTCAATTGCCTCTAAGAGATTCATAACTGCCTCCGTATATCACATGATGTTTGTTTCGTCTCACTGCTATTTCATTCATCTACTTTTAGTTAGAACTATCTAACTGTTGTAAGTCTACTACATTGTCTTTTATTTGTCAATACCTTTTTCGCAATTCTTTCAAAGTCTTTTTTGCAAAGTACAACAGCCAAATTAAACAAACTGATTGAAAAAAAATTTCTTGCATGATACTATATGGAAAAGAACTTTTTTAAGAAAGGTCACATTATGAAAGAAACTACCATTGAAGCTTATATCGACGAGCTTTTAGAGAAAAGTACCCTTGATTTTCCTGCATGGAACATCGAAAAAATGCGGGAAGGAATCAAATCTGAGTGGAACTATATTGACGGCTGCATGATCAAGGCAATTCTTGAAATGTATGCCATTACAGGAAAAGAAAAGTACCGGGATTTTGCAGAGCGTTATTTGGATCACCGCGTGCAGGAAGATGGTTCCATTTCAGGATATCATCCGGAGAAATTCAATATTGATGATGTTAATGCAGGAAAAACGCTGTTTGAATTATATGATCTGACCGGAAAGGAAAAGTATCGCCGTGCCATTGACCTGATCTATTCCCAGGTGAAACGTCAGCCGCGTACAAAGGAAGGCAATTTTTGGCATAAGCTGATCTATCCGGCGCAAGTCTGGTTAGACGGTCTTTATATGGGACAGCCTTTTTATATGGAATATGAAACCCGCTTTAATAACAAAGAAAATTATGATGACATTTTCCGTCAGTTTTTTAATGTCGCAGATAAACTAAAGGACGAAACTACCGGACTTTACTATCATGCCTATGACTGTTCCAGAGAAATGTTCTGGTGTGATAAAACTACCGGGCTTTCTGAAAATTTCTGGCTGCGTGCTCTCGGCTGGTATGCCATGGCACTGTTAGACACACTGGACAAATGTGATGCTTCTGTATGCCCTGAGAACTATGAAAAGCTGAAAAATATCTATACCGAATATATGTATGCGCTCAAAGCCGTCCAGGACGAAAGCGGAATGTGGTGGCAGATCCCGAACTTCCCGGGAAGAGAGCGGAACTATTTGGAAACCAGCGGCAGTGCCATCCTTTCTTATGCTTTCTTAAAAGGAGTCCGTCTTGGATTTCTCCCTGATGAGTTTGCCGTGTCCGGTGAAAAGGCCTTTCACGGCATCTGCAACCGCTACTTAACTACCGAAGCCGGAAATATGAGTCTTGACGGCATCTGCCTGGTTGCCGGTCTCGGCGGAAAACAGATGCGCGACGGCACATATGATTACTATATGTCCGAGCCGATCGTAAAGGATGATGCAAAGGGAGTAGGACCGTTCCTGCTCGCTTACACGGAAATGCTCCGTAGAAAGAACAACTGAATTTCATATATCAACAGGGTATAAGAAGATTGCGGTCCGATCACTCTAAAACGAGGATCTCCTTTCTTCCTATACCCTGTTTTTTTGATATCCGATCTTTATGTGGTTCTTTACAGATCTTCAATATAAATAACTCCGCTTGCCATCGATAAAAGCTGGATGATCTCCGTATGTGGACGCTTTTTTTCCAGTGTCAGCGTCATAAGTACAGCAACACCGATCTCATCGATGTTTTCTGATTTTGTCATTTCAACTTCCGTGATCTTGATCCCTTTTTCCTTGACATACGACATAAAATTCCCAAGGTCGGACATCTTTTGAAATTCGATATAAAGGTCAAGCACTTTCGTATTAGAAAGTATCCTTGTGTCCAGACGGTGCAGTACAGACATGACAACAAAGATCATCACGCAGCCAAGGATTGCTCCGGAATAAAATCCGATGCCGAGTGCAAGTCCTACACAGGCATCCGCCCAAAGTCCCGCCGCAGTAGTAAGTCCTTTTACCCGGTTACGTCCTGTCACAATGATTGTTCCGGCTCCCAAAAAGCCGATGCCGCTAATGACCTGGGCTCCCATTCTTCCCGGATCCCCCAATCCGTATAATTGTGTCATATGCTGATTTGTCAACATGACTAAAGCCGCTCCGACGCATACCAGCATATAGGTCCGAAATCCTGCCGGACGATTCTTTTTCCCTCGCTCCATGCCCAGTATCCCGCCGCACACCAATGCGAGTGCCAGCCGTACAAACGTGGAAACAATGTTCAATTCTCCCAAATAATCTGATATTTCAATATACCAACTCATCCCCGCTGTCCTCTCTGTCCTCTCTGTTCTTTCTATCCGCTCAATAAAGCTTTTTTCATTTTTATGCTATCATGCATTTTCTTTTTTGTCAAAACTAACATGACTAAAAAAACTTTAATGAGATTAATAAAAACTTAAAATCCGAAAAACGAAGGAAGCAGCCGGTTTCAGACCAGCCACTTCCTTTTATTTGTTACGCTTCTTCTTTTTCCTTCGTCTCGTAACTAAAGCCTCTCAAAGATAATTCTTCTGCTCTGTGGCATGCACAAAGTCTGCCGTCCGGCATCTTCTTTAATTCCGGAACCTCATGAATACACTTTTCCGTGCAGTAATGACATCTTTCATGGAAATAGCACCCGCTCGGCGGATTTGCCGGATTTGGTATTTCTCCTTTTAGCGGAATCCGCTCTATCTGAACCGTAGGATCTGCCACCGGAACTGCAGAAAGCAGTGCTTCCGTATACGGATGCATCGGCTTTTCAAACATGGCTTCCGTCTCACCAAATTCTACCATTCGTCCCAGATACATGACGCCAACCTTATCCGAAATGTGCTCTACTACTGACAGATCATGGCTGATAAACAAATAAGTCAGATTCAGTTCTTTCTGTAAATCCCTGAGAAGATTGATAACCTGTGCCTGAATCGAAACATCCAGAGCAGATACCGCTTCGTCGCAAACGATAATCTGTGGTTCAATAACCAGGGCTCTTGCAATTCCGATACGCTGACGCTGTCCGCCGGAAAAAGCATGTGGATAACGCATAAGATACGTAGGATTCAGTCCGACTTTTTCTGCCGCCGCTTTGGCACGGGCATCCATCTCTGCCTTTGGCATTTTAGGATAATTTGCCTTTAACGGTTCCTTGATAATGTCAAGGACTGTCATTCTCGGATCAAGAGAAGAATACGGATCCTGGAAGATCATCTGGATCTCCTTTCGGATTTCTTTCATCTTCTTTTTATCTACCTTTAAGAAATCAACCTCTTCTCCTGCTCTTGTACGGTAAAACACTTCTCCTTCCGATGCTTTATAGGCACGTACGATACAGCGTCCCAGTGTTGTCTTACCACACCCGGATTCACCGACAATTCCAATTGTTTCTCCCGGTTTTACCGCAAAGCTGACATCCGTTACTGCTTTAACGGTAACCCCTTTCGATGTAAACCGTTTATGAAGGTTTTTTACCTCCAGGATATACTCTTTATTCATTCTTTGCAGCCTCCTTTTCTTTCAGGACAGCCTCTACCCTCGCCCTCTGCTCGCGACAGGCTTCATGCGGGCAGTTAAAGCATGCGATCTTATGTCCCGGAGCTACTTCAACCAATTCCGGATCTGCCTTATTGCAAAGTCCTTCAATCCTTGCATCACATCGGTCATAAAAACCGCAGGCTTCCGGCAGGTTCATGGCAAGAGGCACTGTCCCTTCAATGGAAAACAGTCTTTCGTCTTTCTTAGAACCGATCTTATGTACCGAGCCGATCAGACCTCTTGTATAAGGGTGCTGCGGATTCGCATAGATTTCCTTGGAATCTGCACTTTCTACAATCTTTCCAAGATACATTACCGCAACCCGGTCGCACATTTTTGCTACAACACCAAGGTCATGTGTGATAAAAAGGATTGCCGTATTAAAATCCTTCTGTAATTCCTTCATCAATTCCAGGATCTGCGCCTGAATCGTAACATCCAGTGCCGTTGTCGGCTCATCCGCAATCAAAAGCTTTGGATTACACACCAGAGCCATTGCGATCAGGGCACGCTGCAGCATACCGCCGGAAAATTCATGCGGGTACTGATTGTAACGCTTTTCCACATTGGCAATCCCGACTTTACGCATGACTTCCATAGAAATTTCTTTCGATTTCTTTCTGTCTTTTGTAATATGAAGCCGCGTTGCCTCATTGATCTGATTTCCGATCGTATACATCGGAGAAAACGCTACCATCGGCTCCTGGAAAATCATTGAAATTTCTTTTCCGCGAATGGAACGTATCTTATCATTCTTTTTTTCGTTCGCCAAGGAAATCAGTTCTACTTCTCCCATGTTTTCCGAATCAAATAATATCTGACCACTGGAAACACATTTCTTTTCATTGATTCCAAGGATTGCTTTGCAGGTCAGGGATTTTCCGCATCCGGATTCTCCCACCAGTCCCAGCGTTTCCCCCTTTTTCATTTCAAAATTCACACCGCGTACTGCAGTCAGAAGACCTTCTGCCATATGAATATCCACATGGAGGTCTTTTACTTCAAGAATATTATCCTTATTCATTTTTCATTTCCTCCTGTTTACTTATATGGGTCAGCCGCATCTCTCAAACCGTCTCCAAGGAAATTGAAAGCAAGGACGGTAATTGTTACAAAAATAATAGGGATCAGCTTATGAGGGTTTACTGCAATATCCGTAACCGTACTGCATTCTTCCAGAAGAACCCCCCAGCTGGTCGCCGGTGATTTAATTCCAAGACCAAGATAGGACATAGAGGTTTCCCCGACAATAGAACCTGGAATTCCAAGAGTTACCGATACGATCAGATAACTCATAAATCCGGGTACCAGATGTTTCCAGATAATATTCCATGTAGAAACACCTGACAGTTTTGCCGCCATGACATAATCTTCGTTCTTCAGAGAAAGGAATTTTCCTCGAACTACACGTGCCATGCCGGTCCAGTTAATGAACGACAGGATCAATGTCATATAAAAATACATTTTAACCGTAGATACTCCTGCAGGAATCGCTGTGGACAAAGCCATCCAAAGCGGGATCTGCGGAACCGCACCGATCACTTCGATGATTCTCTGTATGATAATATCCACAGCTCCGCCAAAGTAACCTGAGATCGATCCGATCATAATACCAAGGAACAGACTGATAATGGCACTGGCAAACGGAATCGTTAAAGAAACCTGTGCTCCATACAGAACCCTTGAGAACAGATCTCGCCCGAGACCATCCGCACCAAAGATCATAATTTTTGCTCCTGAACCTCCGTTGCTTCCTTCCCCAACGCCAAATAAGTGAATGTTGCATGGAATAAAACCGAACAGTTTATAATCTCTTCCCTTTACAAACAGCTTAATCGGATAATATTCCGATGTATCTTCTGTAATGGTAACCGTAAATGTTTTCTTGTCGATCGTTTTTGTAAGTTTATACACATGTGGACCGATAAATTCGCCTTCATATGTCCAGTGAACCTTTGTTGGATGTGAGTCTTTATACAGACCATCAAATTCATCCAATCCGTACGGAGCCAGAAAATCCGCAAACAAAGCTCCAAGATATAAAATCAAAAGGACAATCATGGAAAACTTGGCAAGCTTATGTTTCTTTAACTTTCGTGCCATCAGAGTCCACTGAGAGGCAAGATAATAATCGTCTTTGTTTTTCTGTTTTTTCTTGAATATGCTCATTATCTGCCACCTCCCGAATACCGGATCCTAGGGTCTAAAAATGCAAGTGCAATATCAGAAAGCAAGATACCGATAACAACAAGAACCGCCTGTACCATTACGATGGCACCGGCAAGATACAGATCCTGCGTCTGAAGTGCTTTAAATAATTCCGGTCCCTGAATATCCAGACGCAGTACCATCGCTGTAACCGTAGAACCGGAGAACAGGCTGGACAGTACGCCGCCAAGCCCGGATACTGTTGGATTGATCGCTGCACGGAAACAATATTTCATAACAATGGTTCGTTCCGACACACCTTTGGCTCTTGCCGTCAATGTATACTGTCTTCCTACTTCATCTAACATCTGTGCACGGACCTGACGGATAATACCACAGGTTCCGCTCGTACCGATTACAATAAACGGAATGATCATACTCTTCATAAATGCCAGAAAACCATTACCCGTATCCAAACCTACGTGTGCATTCCCGGTCCATTTATACGAAAGATACATGATGACCAACGCCATAACAAAGTTTGGTATGGCAGCTCCTAAAAATCCGATAAATGAAGAAACATAGTCTCCTACCGAATACTGATGCGTCGATGCATAAATTGCAATCGGTATGGATACTCCATACTGGAATAACATGATCAGAGCGGTAACCGCAATGGTCAGTCCCAGACGTTTTTCGATAACGCTCCATACATTTTCTCCATAAGCAAAGGAGTATTTCCAGTCATGATGTGAACCATATAGTCTATAATAACTGGAATCCGTCGGAGTCCAGACAATATCCGAAATCCATTTGATATAGCGTTCATACACAGGAAGGTCTAAGCCGTACTGCTCACGCAAAGCAGCAGCCTCTTCATCACTGAAATATTCTCCTTCCATCTGAAGTTTTGAAATCTCTCTGTCAACATAGTCGGTTTCCGGCAGCTGGATCACGAAGAAAACCAGGATTGAAATCAGAAACAGCGTCGGAATAAACATCAAAAGACGTTTTACAATGTATGACACCAGATCTTTTCTGAAAAAATCCCTTACCGACTCAAAAAAGGTTTTCTTTGGCTGGTTATTCTGTTCAGAGGTATAAGTCTTATCATCCATTCAAAATTTCCCCTTCTTAAAAAATCGGAGGCGTGGAAACTGGGTTCCCCGCCTCCGAAAAGCTAGTCATAATACATTTGGGTCAATCTGCCCGCTAAAATTATTCTGCCTTGAACAAATTCTCGTAATGAACAATATTAGCATACTGATACAGGTCTGCACTTACCAGATTATCCGGATAGTTCTTTAACTTGGAGCTGATCAGGTTATAAGAACCCTGTCCCTTTAAGTATGCAATTGTCCAGAGATTTTCTTTATGGATCTCATAGATCTCTAAGTTGTATTTATCTCTTTCTGCAGAATCCGGAGTTGCTTCCCACTTCTTCCAGATCTCAACCAGTTTCGCCATATCTCCGGTAGGTTCTACACCCTTTTCACCATTGTTAGCTACCCATGTACCGAATTCACCATACCATTCTGCCGCCTGCTGGATCGGAACAAACGGAGCTACACGGTCTCTCATGGAAAGACCTCCGATGGATGTATGCGGATCTAAAACCGCGGTCCATGTATTGTTGTCAATTTCACCGTCAAATGCTGCTACTTCAAATTCCTTGAATGCACATTTGATTCCTACTGCATTGTAATACTGCTCTAAAATCGGATACTCATTCTGAGCGCCGGAATCCAGATAAGCATAGAAAGTCAATAAGAAGTCAGAGCCGTCTGCGAAATCATAGAAGCCGTCTGCTCCCTTGACCAGTCCGCACTCTTCCAATAACTTCTTTGCTGTTTCTACATCATACTCCGTCCACTTCTTTTCCCATTCCTCATCATAACCAAAGTTTCCTTCGGACGGAGAACACTGACCCGGATCCAGGAAACCGTAAGAAAGTAATTCAGAAACCTGTGTACGATCTACTGCAATGGAGATCGCCTGACGGAACTTAACATTATTAAATAATGTTGCATAATTGCTGTCTGTATGTGTGTAGTTAAATGTAACCTTCACACTGCCCCAGTCAACACCGGCAAAAGTACGAAGCTCTGCTGCATTTCCCATATCAGAAAGGATGGAAGAAATATCCTGCATTGCCACACTGATGATATCGATTTCACCGGAACGGAACATTAACTGATCCTGACCGTCTGCAGAAGTCTTATTAAACTGGATCGCATCGCAATACGGAAGCTGCTGTCCCTTTGCGTCAACCTTCCAGTAATAAGCGTTACGCTCCATGATACATGTCATATCATCTTTAGAATTGCCTTCTTTTAATACAAAAGAGTTTACTGTAGGGATACCGGATACGTTCCAGCAATAGTAAGCAACTGCCTTACCAAGATCTTTGATCGTAGCCTTGTCAATGCCCTTAGCCTGTGCGTTCTTTAATACATCTTCATCTGAAAGACCGGTTGCAGGCCAGTACTCATTTTCCACATAAATGGAATCCGGAATCAGGTCGTTTAAATAATGGGAAGGAGCCCAGCACCACTTAAAGTCGCCATTCTCAATAAAGTCTGCAGGGAACTTAGGATTTTCGAATACCCACTTAACCGTAGTTTCATCTACCTTAATCAAAGTTGCCCACTTGTCATCGCCGTCCTTTAATGCTGTCCAGCTCTTCTTTGTATCGAAGTTGGTCAAATGGCACATATAATACCAGAATGTGATATCATCTGCATTAAAGTCATCACCATCCGACCACTTCATGCCCTCTCTTAAATGGAAGGTCCATTCTGTGTAATCATCATTATGCTCATAAGATTTGATTACGTTAGGTACATAGGAGCCGTCCGTATTATAACGTACGATACTCTCCAATGTAGGTCTGGAAAGATCCCAGTTGCTACCGCCGCTGATCAGCTGAATCGTACCACCATATGTACCGATCTCCAATGTCTTTCCTGTTGCATCTGTCTGTGATACAAATACGTCATCCTTTACAGGAAGTCTGTCTGCTGCATCCCCACTGAGTGTCGGAGAACCTGTAAACGTCAATTCTTCTACCTGAACCGGCGTTGGTGTAGGTGTCGGTGTTCCCTCTTCTTCACCGGCCGGAGTCGGTGTCGGAGTCGGTGTCGTGTCATTTCCGCCGTTGCCTGTACAAGCACAAAGAGAAAGAACCATTGTACCTGCCATCAACAATGCAAGTAATCTTTTTTTCATAAAAATACATCCTCCTTAAATAATCTCTAATAAAAATAAAATTGCCATTGCCTGTCCGTAAGGCATGGATTTTATCTCTATTTCTTTGTAAAACTGCTTTGTTTCGCGGCCCATTGCCGTACCATAAGATACCTGGTTCACAATACCATCTTCACTGATGTTTGCAAGAACAGGTTCCAGTGCCTTCATGGCGCAGGACTCGTATTCTTTGTCGATCAGTCCGTCATGTACTGCCTTTAATATCCCGTAGGCAAATCCGCAGGTTGCACTGGTCTCCACATAAGACGTCGGATCATCGATCAGCGTATGCCACATTCCGGTCGGATCCTGAAATTTTCTTAAACTCTCCACCTGATTGTGCAAAGCCTCGATAAGGAACCGGCGAACCGCAGGCTCTACTTCGATCATGCTCAGCAACTCCGGGATCGCTGCAGTCGCCCAGCTGTTTCCACGCCCCCATAAAGCTTCCACAAAATTGTGATTTCCGTGGAATGTGAACCCATGGAACCAGAGTCCTGTCTTCTTGTCTGCCAGATACTTAATATGTAAAAGGAACTGGTATTTCGCTTCTTCTACCCATTCCTTATTACCAAAGATCACACCGCACTTCGCCAAAAACAGCACCGACATGAATAATGTGTCATCCCAAAGTTCCTGGTCATTCAGCGTATCAGATGTCAGATGCTGAAAACCGCCCTCCTTCGTCTTTGGCAGGCCGTGCATCAGCCATTCTGCCCATTCTTTACAAAGCTCTCCGTATCTTTCGTCTTTTGTATGATCATACACAAAAGCGAGTGTAAGCATAGGTGCCGTCGTATTTACATTCTTTGCCGGAAGCCCGATCCCAAGCTGTCTTTCATAATATTTCAGCAGAATGTCCAGATATTTCTGTTCCCCGGTGCGTTCGAACATTTTCCACATGCCATACAATCCGACTCCCTGAGTCCACTCCCAAAACCTATATTTGTTAATATCATCACCGGCAAGGTTTCTGGTCTGCATTCCCTGTAAAAAACCGTCATCCTCTTCATACAATACTTTCTGGAAACTCTCCAACAGCAGTTCCAGCTTTTTTTCTGCCTGTGCCTTCATGTCACTATCCTCCCGAGTCCCAAATCCACAATTCAAAAAGGTTTTTGTGCAATTTTACTCTTTTACTGCCTCTTTTTTGTATTTCCATTGTAACAAATGCCCTATCTCTATGCAACGCATTATTTGTCAATTTTCACTCAAAATATTGCATTTCTTGCTTTTCTGTGTTATAAATATGTCAAATATGAAATTCTTTTTGCGATATAATTTATCAAAATTAGATATTTTTCAGATGCATTTTATAAAAATCCACTATTTAAAAAGCAAAAAAGGAGAACTTATGTTATTGGACAACCTTGTTTTATATGAAAAAAGTTTTGTTACCGAAATCGGAACTCCGAATCAGGAGGTTTATTTCCTTTTCGACTACGATGACCGTTCTGCAGACATCAACATGGAGTTTCAGCATTTCCACCGTTTTTATGAAATCCATATCCTTTTGGACAAGGAAGCTAACCATCTCATAGAAGGGAATATGTTTCACTTAAAGAACTTTGATATCACTCTGCTCTCTCCCGGCATCCTGCACAAATCCGAATATCCGGACGGTCCCGCAGTCAAGCGGCTGATCATTGATTTTTGCATGCCGGTTGCCGAACACTCCTCTGTGCAAAATGACTTTCAAAAAGTCCTGTCCGTCTTCCGTTCCGATACCCCGATCTACCGATTTGAGCGTGAAGTACAGGATGAGCTTGCTGCCTGTCTGAACAACATCTTTCATACCTGCAAAAGCGATTCAGACATCAAAAGTCTCCGGCTGCATTCTGCCCTGATTTCTTTCCTTACCTGCCTTTACAGGCACAAAGGAGAAAACATTTACAACAACCGCAGCGAAGACAGCCTGACTTCTAAAATATACTGCATCACTTCCTACATCCATTCCCACTTTGCGGAAGATCTGTCGCTAGAAGAATTATCCCGACAGTTTTATATCAGTACCTATTACCTTTCTCATCAGTTTAAGCTTATCACCGGATTTACCATTACCAATTACATCCAGATGACACGCATACGTAATGCACAGCAGATGCTCCTGTCTGATGATAAAAAGATCACAGAGATCGCAGAGTTGTGCGGTTTTAACAGTTTTTCGCAGTTTAATCGCGTATTTCATAAAGTATGCGGCATTTCTCCAAGTAAGTTCAAGGAAAATGCCCGACGATAATAAAGGTCTGTATACCGATGTTACCTTCCCGCAACGTCGGCATACAGACCTTTCAAAATTACATCTCAGATTTCCGCTCTGTTTTATAATCCTGTTTTTTCTGCAATATATGCTCTTGCCATCTTTGCATAGCGGAACGGATTTGCCTTTGCCGGATCCTGCTCTGCTTCTACCAAAAGCCACCCTTCATACTGCATTTCATCCAGTGCACGGAATATAGGCTCAAAATCCACGCATCCGTCCCCCGGGACCGTAAACACGCCTTCTCTTACTGCTTTCAGGAAGGACCATTTTCCTTCTTCCGCACGCTGACGCACTTCCGGACGGACATCTTTTAAGTGGACATGACCTATTCTTTCCGGATATTTCTTCAGAATATACATTGGATCTTCTCCCGAAAACGTAAAATGTCCGGTATCGTAGCAAAGAAATACCAGTTCCGGATCGGTATTATCCATCAGGCGTTCTGTTTCTTCTATTGTCTGCACTCCGGTTCCCATATGATGATGGAAACAGAGCTTAAATCCCCTGTCTTTTGCCGCTTTTCCGAGGCGGTTCAAGCCGTCACACAGTTTCTTCCATTCTTCCTCCGTAAAATGTACCTTGCAATCATAAATGGAAAGTTCTTCCTTTCCCTGCACGGAATAACTCTGTTCAGAAACATTGATTCTGTCTGCCCCCATTGTTCCAAGGTATTCCAGCTCCTTTAAAAATTCCGCTTCTGTTTCTTCATACGGTCTTGTTGCAAGAAACGACGAAAACCATTTGCTCACTATGCGCATTCCCCGCAGTTCCAGTGCCTCTTTCAATACACTTGTGTCCTTCGGATATTTATTTCCGACTTCGCTTCCTGTAAACCCTGCCAGTGCCATTTCACTGATGCACTGTTCAAATGTGTTTTCTCCTCCTAATGCCGGCATATCGTCGTTTGTCCAGCCGATTGGCGCAATTCCCAATTTTACCTTATCCTTGTTCAGCATACATCCTTCTCCTTGTTTTCTTATTATTACATGGTTCCATTCGCTTTCCCATGCATTTAATACATTTTTGCCCCTGCAAGATGTTCCATCCGATTCTCGTAACTTTCATGGATCTTTTCATTCGTCCCGCTGTCGCCAAGTCCTACATGCCACCAGGAAAGATACCCATCCGTCATCGTTTTCGGAAGTACCTTGATATCGATCAGCACCGATTTTGTGTCTTTCTTTGCTGCTTCCAGTGCTTCTTCCAATTCCTGAATCGTCGTCGCCGTATACCCCTGCATTCCATATCCTCTTGCAATCATCGCAAAATCCGTAGGAATCAATCCGCCGTTCTGCTTTCCTTCCTCCGTACGATAACGGAACATCGTCGCAAGGCTTCTCACGCCGTTTGACATCTGCAGATTATTGATACAGCCAAATCCGCAGTTATCAAACAAAAGAACTGTGATCTTCTTTCCTTCCTGCAATGAAGTAGCCATTTCTGAATGCAGCATCATAAAAGCACCGTCTCCAACCATCGCATAAACCGGCTGTTCCGGTTTCGCAAGCTTTGCTCCGAACGCGGCACAGATTTCATACCCCATACAGGAAAATCCGTATTCCATATGATAAGAGTCTTTTTCTTCCGTTGTCCACATCCGCTGCAGATCACCCGGAAGGCTTCCGGAAGCACCAACTACAATGGCATTTTTCTCAATATGTTTTCTGACTGCACCTATGGCAGCTGTCTGCGTGATCACACCTCCGATCGTTTTTCTGTATTCTTCCAGCACCCCCGGTTCCATAGCCTTGATCAAAGGCTGATACTCCTTTGTATATTCCGTGGAAACGAGAAAACTCATTTCTTTTTCCCAATCCGCCTTTGCTTCTTCAATTTCCGTTGTGTATCCGCTGCGGTAATCAAAGGCTGCAAGTTCTGCCGCCAACGCATCCACAGCGATCTTTGCATCTCCGACTACCGGACAGGCATCCAGTTTTAATCCATGGAATCTTGATATATTGACCATGACAAACTCTGCTTCCGGATTGGAAAACAGTTCTTTTGACCCGGTAGTAAAATCACTGAGTCTTGTACCGATACCGATAATGACATCCGCTTCTCTTGCCAGTCGGTTTGCCGCAAGATTTCCTGTCACTCCGAGTCCTCCCAGGTTCAGCGGATGAGACGATGGTGTCACGCTCTTGCCGGACTGTGTTTCACAATACGGAATATGAAACTGTTCGCAAAAATCGGTCACACTCTGCCCTGCTTCCGAATAGCGCACTCCGCCTCCAAGGATCACTAACGGTTTTTTCTTGCTTTGTATCTTTTTTGCTGCCTCCGTTACTTCATCCAGATCCGGCACCTGTCTTAAAATCCGGAATACTCTTTTCTTGAAAAACTCTGCCGGGAAATCAAAAGTTTCTCCCTGTACATCCTGCGGAAGAGAAATACATACTCCTCCGGTATCTTTCGGATCCGTCAGTACCCGCATTGCATTTAACAATGCACTCATCACCTGTTCCGGCCGATGGACTCTGTCCCAATACTTTGCAACCGGTCGGAAAGCATCGCTTGTTGTGATCGACATGTCGTGCAGCCGCTCTATCTGCTGCAGAACCGGATCCGGCTGTCTTGTTGCAAAAGAATCTCCGGTAAATACAAGCAGCGGAACATTGTTTACCGTTGCGTCTGCAACCGCAGTTACCATATTGGCAGCCCCCGGTCCTATGGATGATGCGCACGCTATGATCTTTCTCCGATTATTCTGCTTAGCAAACCCCGCTGCGGCATGTGCCATTCCCTGCTCATTCCGTCCCTGATAAACCCTGAGTTTCCCCGGATCTTCTTCCAACGCCTGACCGATGCCAAGCACAATACCATGTCCAAAGATTGTGAAGATCCCGTCCACAAATTTTTCCTCTGTCCCATCAAGCGATACATACTGCTGATCCAGGAATCTGACGATCGCCTGACCTACTGTCATTCTTATTTTTTCCATACCATTCCTCATTTCTATGTATCCAACAGCCATGTGTGCACCGGATCATTTTCTCTGGTCGTCCACGGATTTCCGTCCAGATGACGGATCATCCAGCAATAATACATGTTATATCCAGGTGCTGCCGTCTGCGGATGTGTCAGTCCCCCCGGAATGCATGCCGCACTTCCGTCCGTTACTTTAAATACATCATCCCCAATAAAGCATCCTCCGAACCCCTGTGGTTTCTCAAATTTATAATAATAAACTTCCGGCTGCGGATGTGAATGCGGAATATAACTCGACCAGCGTCCGGCTTTTGTGATCACTTCTCCGCAGACCATATTGGAATATGGCGCATTCTGATAATCAAAGATTGTCAGTACTTCTCTTTTTGCCGTTCCTTCCCACTGTTTTTCTCCCATTACCTCGATCTTGCACTCCTGCGGTGTATAAAAGACGGTTTCGAATATTCTCTCGTTCTCTGTCATCTGAACAAGTATTTCACTGTCCTCTTCTGCCGTTACCGCTGCCTTTTTCTCTTTGCACATATGCAGGCAGTACGGAGCGTCTTCAAACACGTTTCTTCTGGCAGCGATCACGTTGTTATCTGCATAAGAAAAAACAACCTTTCCTTCCAGCAAAAGTATTGCTGCTTCTTTGTCCGTTTCCAAAACCGTTACGGTCTCTCCTTTTTTCAGCCGGTGTACCGTGATATCCATTAACATATCCGCATGTACCCCATTCATCTGCGTAACCGTCTTTTTCCCGTCCTGCCCAAATTTCAAGCGTTCAAATACCATATCCGATTCTCCTATTTTTCTTTATTTGTTTCCTCCAAAAATCCGTGTTTTCAACTTGTACAGCGATTCACAAAGTTACAAACAATAATAATCCCTTAACTGGCATTATTTCTGAATCGCAAGAATACTTCTTATAGACTGCGATTACACATTTCATTATGATCGCAGTCTGACAAATTAATTACAGCACTGTGGATTTCCGTTATCATGGCAACTACCACTCTGATTACCGTTGCAGCAATCAGATTCTCCGTTATCGTTTCCACCATGACGTGCCTGCCCAAAGAGATATGATAACAAATTTTTCATATCTGGATTAGAAAAAGATTTCTTCTTCTTTAACATATTCAACCTCCTTTCTTAATTATTCTAATTTTGATATATGTATTCAAAAAAGGTCACTCACAGGACCCTTTTGACTTCGTTGCACTAAATCAATAATATTTTTTTCAATCATCGATATTGTTTTCCATTTCTGATATAACAGCATATCTGTTGGAACTGTAACATTACAGTAATTCTCAATAGAAATTATAAGAGAAGCAAAAGCTATTGAATCCATTTCTAAAGGAACATCCTTATCATTTAAATCCATCACAATCCCATTTTCAAAAAGAAGCTTATTAATTTCAATCATCTACTCATCCTCCAAATATATATCGATTTTCTCTTTTAGATAAAGACATCTGATTTTTGACATTACCAGAGAGTACAGTTCACTACAATGATTAGATTTGTTTATAGGCTTTCCGATTATATTGGATGAATACGGACAGGCACCACCTTTACATATGCAATACAAAATACAGTTAAGGCATTTTTCATTACAGGAATCATGTGCTGTCCATTTCATAATTTTAGCATAATCGACAGATAAATTGCCATTGTCGTCTATCCGTCCTATGCATCCTTCATTCCTAGATTTATCGCTAAAGTACGCTAATGTGCATTTATGGACACTGCAATCTGGATATATCACATACCCAGCAATAAAATTAGCCGCACACATTGAAGAGTATATAGACAAGTCCATCGTTTCTGCCGAATTAAGTCCGATTTTTGCAGCTTTTGTATACCATTTTTCATATAATTCACTCTCTTTATCAACAAGAACTACTTTGTTATTATTAATCCTTTCTCCGCCCCAGTTTCTAACTCCCTGGAAAACTATTTCAAACCGCTTGTCATCTTTGATAATATCATACATATCATGTAAATATTCCTCGATAAAACCCTCTGTCTCATAAGCAATATTTGTCCTGAGGGAAATAAGGAACATATTAGACTTGGCATTTTGGGCGATTGTTCTTATATTATTCAGAATTCTATCATAAGAATCACTATTAGTAACGTGTGGACGTTGCTTGTTATGAGATTCTCTATTACCATCAATACATACTTGATAGGTTAACACCCTATTCCGCACCAATTCATTAAACGTATCAATATCTAATTCATAGGCATTAGTTGTCATCCGTCCAGAAAAAAGAATGCCTTTACTTTTGCATATATCATTTATTTCTTTGGTCATTCTTAGCACTTGTTCTTTCTTTATCAACGGTTCACCGCCAAACCAAGCCAATCGTATTTGCTTGTATTTATGAGCATTTCGCTTAATGAATTTAATTATAGACTCTTCGTTTTCTTTGGAAAGATGTTGATTCGTTACAGACTCATAACAATACACGCATCTAAAATTGCAAGAATCCGTAGGCAATATAGTAATATCAAGGACAGAGTCAGAAAACACCGATCGATTTCTTACAAAATCACATTCATAGATTTCATCCACTTCTTCTTTTATCAAGAAATTATTAATTGCTAGGAATTCTATATCCGAATCTTTCAATAAACCCATTTCCTTTGAAAGAAAACTGTTATGAACTCTTCCATTTCTTTTAATTTTGATAATATCAAAATATTTCAAATTGACAAGTATAATACTATTGTCCATTTGAGTTAGCATTGTAAATCTTGACCAAAGATATTTCATGTTTTAATCCCTCCAAGTTGAAATTATTAAAACCGTATGTAAAAAACAATGGCTGCTAAATCCGACATATTCGTCTGAATAATTCATTTTATAAACAATGCCCTGTCCACATCGTTTATAAAATTAACTCAATAAATATCTTCCCATTGTATTTCTCTCTTCCTCCTCCATTTCTTTATAACCAATACAAATTTGAGTCAATATTTCTT
>CAZWCZ010000023.1:0-5873 GCA_964632165.1 uncultured Lachnospiraceae bacterium
TAATTAGTTTAACATACTCAATTCTCAATGTCAAGCACTTTTTTAAAAAAGTTTTTGAATTTTGAATTTTCGTAATTGTTCAGGCTTTTCAAACAACTTGTTTGAATCAGCTTGTTTATTTTACCACCGCTTTTGCGATTTGTCAACTGCTTTTTAAAAGTTTTTAACTATTTCGCAGTTGAACGGAGATGGAGGGATTTGAACCCTCGCGCCGGTCGCCCGACCTACACCCTTAGCAGGGGCGCCTCTTCAGCCACTTGAGTACATCTCCTTGCCTGAAAAACTCGCTACCAAGGCATTGATTTTTCAAAGCATCTATACGTGTTACCACGCTAGTGCATTATCTAATATATCACAAATAGTATCCTCTGTCAATTATTTTTTGCCTTTTTAGGAAAAATTTTTCCGTTACGGATCTCGTATATCCTGTCTGCCTGCTCTAAAAATTCCTGACGGTGTGAAATTGACAGTACTGTGAGCCCTCTTTCCTTTTGTAATTGCGCAATGGTATTTCTAATATCTTTTTCCGTATTACTGTCTAAATTGGCAGTTACTTCATCCAACAAAAGGATCTCACTTTTTTTCAGCAGCCCCTGCGCCAGACCAATCCGCTGCTTTTGCCCTCCGGACAGCAGCAATCCGTTCTCGCCAAGCATACTGTCCAGACCTTCTTCCCTGCTGAGCAGTTCGTTTAATCCGACTTTGTACAACACATCCTTCAGTTCTTCCTCCGAAGCCTCTTCTTTTACCATGAGAAGGTTTTCCCGAAGTGTTCCCGGAAAAAGAACGGTATCCTGAGAAACAAGTACCACATTTTTTCTCAATTCTTCACATGATATCTGGTCAATCGGGCATCCGTCTATCTTCAGCATACCGGAAAGAGGTTCGTAAAAACGGATCAGCAGCTGGAATAATGTGCTCTTTCCCGCTCCGCTTTCACCTGTAATTCCAACCCATTCTCCCTTTTTTACAGAAAACGATACTTCGTCCAGAACAAGCGGGAGTTCATCCTCATATCGGAAGCTGACATTTTCTGCTGTAATCTCTTTTTTCATACAAAACGGAAGTGCTCCTGATCTTTTATCGCGCTCATCTTCCATTACGATCAATTCAAACAATCGGTCAAATTCTGCCTGCTGCTTCTTAAATTCCAGATTTGTCGTAGTCATTTTTTTTGCTGTCTCAAAATACAACGGAAGATAATTCAAAACAGCCAGAAGAAGTCCTATTGTCGCCGTCTTATTTGTTATCGATACTATCAATATTCCGAATACAATTCCTGTAAACAGACGATCAGCCACACTGTTCGTCCACATACCGCTCAAATTGTCCAGCGCTGCTACCTTGCCCCATATGGATGCCGTATCCTGATTTATCTTCTTTATCTCCTTTAAATGATACTGTTCCGTCCCGGTTGCTTTTACTGTTTTGATCCCACGAAAAGTATCCGTTAAAAGCTGCATGGACCTTCCTTTGTTGCCAACTACCCGTTTGATCAACACAGCAGCTTTTTCAGCAAAATAATTTCCCGGAACGAGCATTACTGGAATATAAAACAACAGAATGATTCCGGAAGCCATGCTTTGTGTCGCGATATACAAAAGCACAAATACCCCCGTACACAGACTTGCCACAAGCTCCGGTACATCAAACAGCCAAAATACAATATATTTCATAGATTCACTGTTACAATAACTTGCAAGTTCTGCCGAGTTTTTATCCTTAAAAAAGGAAACAGGCTGATATACCAGCTTTTCTCCTGCCCGCAGTGACAACAGTGCTCCCATATTCCGTCCCGCAGCATTCAGCTTATAATTGTAATATGCCGTCAGCATTGCAGACAACAAAGGCACAATAACACAAACCAGGATTCCGGCAAAAATATTGTTCCAGTCTTTTGCAGGAAGATATACATCTGTTATTTCTTGCATTACAAAAGGAGGAATCATCGCAATCAGTCTTATGCCGATCGCCATGCAAAATGAAAACACCACATAAAATTTCCAATGTTCCATTTGCTTTCCTACAAGTTTACGTACCTGTTTTTCTTTTGTCATTTTTCTCTCTCCTCTATATCTCAAATTTTCTTTCATTTTAGTATAGATTCTTTGAGAGACCAATAACTTTCCTGTTTAGTTTTGATAAAAATATTCCCTCTTTGCTTTTTTACTCTCCGATATAAACTTTATATCTTCTATCCATCTCCTCTATTGCCTCATCCAGTTCAATTTCTCCGTTCAGATACTGTACAAAGCTTGTATGCAGCACTGAATAGTCTAGTTGAAAATAGATTTCTGAATCCGCATACATCTGATATGCCTCTTTTATGATTGGAATATCTGTGTACATTGTTTCATCTTCCAAGAGAAATGTATCTTTTTCCGTCATCATATATTTTGAAAATGCCGTAATATAATCCAATGTCTGTTCCAAACGGTCCGAGGCAGGATTCACCGCTAAAAAAGTGATAGACCCTACATTTTTTATATCCTCTGATATTTTTGGTATGCCGATAACTCCAACAGAATCACTGTCTCCTATTTTTTCTACGACATCCTCGATTGCCCGATCATATACAAAACCTTCATAATAGCATTCCGAAATGATTCCTTGTTCAATCGGGCCGGTAATACTCAAATAGATCATCCATTCTCCCTGCTCCTGCATCACCTTTCTGAACTGCTCTGCACAAGCCCTAAATTCCGGCGTATCAAACGTATCATACTTCGTAAGATACTGCTCAATAAACTGTTCCTTAAGAACATACGTAGAAATATCTGCAATGCTCCCTTCTGCCTTTTTGCTTTCCGCCGTGAAATTCAAAAATTCTATCCAATCCATAGACGTAAGATCTACTCCGTTGGTTTCACAAAATTCCCTATTATACAAAAGACCTATTACCGCAGTCTTCACAGGAATCATCCAGATATTTCCTTCCTCGTCCGTCGCCAGTTCTTTGATATACGGAAAACAGGCATCTAAATATTCCTGTACCCCTTCTACCTCATTCAACGGATAAAACACTCCATTTTCTCTGATATTATATGCCATTGTTTCCCTGGAACTTAAATAGAACAGATCATAATCCGTATCCCTTGCCAACACCTTCAATGCAAACTTTTCGTCAGACACCACCTGGTTTTCCATAAGTACACCGCAACCAAACGGAACATTCTGTGTCATGTCTGCACTCAGAACACGTATTGCCCCATCATTTCTTACCGTATTTTTTATGCAAATCCGTTCTACATAATTTCCTTTCTGCATATTTTTGTAAAAAACAAATCCTTTTCGGTATACTAACAAAGACGTAAGTATATCTTCTTCCGGTAAAATCTGTGCGGTTTTTCCGTCCAGAGTAACATAGTAAGCAGCAGTATCCGTCCCGGATGGATTTATAGCCGTACATAGAAATCCGCCTTTGCAGCCGCTAACATTGCCTCTTACAAATACATCCGACAGCCATCTCAGCTCCGTCAAAGTTCCTCTTTCTTCATCAAACTCCGTCAGTCCATATCCGTATTCCGAAGAATACACAATGATCATCAGTGTGTTTTGCTCTGTGCAATAGATTCCGATCGGAAAATTTACCTTCATCCTCTCTATCTTCAATTCTTCCGCCATCACATTGATCCGGTATATCACATAGTTTCTCCTGCCGTATTCCTTGTCGTTAAAGGTACTTTTTTCTTCTTCCGTCCACTGCTCCTCTTCTATTTCTCCCAGAATATACATAAAGTCTCCGACCAGTGCCGTAGACTCTATCCGCACAAATTCCGGAAGTGTTGCCAGCATCCGTACTGACCAGTCCCTGGTATCTACGGCAAACAACGTCTCCATTTCATATTCTGACATAGATTTTGAAAGAATATAGTATAAAACTTCATCTTTAACCCACATACTCGCAGTACTACCGCTTCCGGCTTTTACTTCTGCAGATTTTATGCAGTTTCCCTCCAGATCATATACCGCTATCCGTTGCACCGCGTCCGGCAACGGCTCTCCTTTTTCAATTACAACAGTCCCGCTTAAATCCGGATAAATACAGGTTATTGTATATAAATTTCCATTCTCATCAACAGTAAAGCCGGTACTTCCTTTGGTCTCTTCATAACGAAAATTTTCTTCAGATGCCGGCAACAGTTCCATTTCCGGCTCCTCCTTCTGACATCCCATCCATATGCAGGACAACAAAAGAAGAAAAAATACAAGGTTACTTTTTTTCATTTTTCTGTCCTCTCTATTAATGGTTTTACCGAAAGTCCGGTTGCCTGATCCTCTATATCTTCCGTCAAAATCTTTTTTACCCCGGATACTGTCGCCACATAAACAAACATTCCATCGGTATATAAATCAGTCATTTTCTCTTTTACAGTCAATTCATAGCACCGGCTTTCTCCTGTTTGCCGATTTATTTGTATAATCTTATAATAATCCGGGATCAAAATCCAAAAATCGTCTTGCGTTATGGAGAAAAAATACTCCGCCTTCAAAAGACTCTCTAAACTGCTATTAATTTTCTCAGTAATAACCGATGTTACATCGTAACTTCTTTTTTCCATTGTAACAAGATTGGTTGCTGTAATTTCCTTATCATCCGCGATATAAAGCACGTCATCCAGAACACAGCATTGTGCAGTGTGGCTGGCATACTGTATCACTATATTTTCTGAATTTTCTTCTTTATTTTTTGGTACTAATGCAATACAATACTCCCCATTTGTCTTGGTAAATAAAATATTATAATCTCTCCAGCCTGCACTTACGCTGTTTTCTTCAACAAGAACCGGTTCCTCTTCTCCAAATGCAAGATGATAACATTTCTGTTTGATTGCTATCGCACCTTTTTCATCCCCTGTTTTTATCTGAATTGCCTCCAACCCTCCGATAAAATGAATTCCTGTTTCATCCACTGTCATTTTTTGCAGTTGGTCTTTGAGTCCGGCATATAGTCCAAGGTTTTCCTCGGAAATCATACTGCCTGCCGGATAAATGAGTTTTATTTCTCCCGTTGCCGGAGTATAAGAATAAATATCTCCTTCTTCCATATTTTTTAACTGATACCTGTCATAGTCATCTACCATAAAATATAAAGTATCTCCCTGAAAATACAGTTCCTTCGCGGGAATTTCCACTGCCAGCTCTGCCTGTCCATCCTTTAAACGATAAATATAATAGTCCTGTTTCTGATTGACAAAATAAATGATCCCTGTTTCTCCGCCGATACAAAATAAGGAATTCTGATTTTTCTCCGTGTCCGATACCATCATTCGGTTTACAGCATTATACTTCTCCCATCCGGCACTTTCTGATTTTACCAGTTCTTCCTGTTTTCCTACAAATTCACCATTTTCTTCAATCTTTGGTCGATCTACTGTTTCAAAAAGACCGTTTCCAGCTTCCGTCGGATCCGGAATACCGTTAGTAGTTCCTTTCTCTGTACATCCCGCCAGAAGAAGTAAAAGTACACAAAACACTATTTTTTTCATGTTCTTTCCTCCGCTATATGTTATCTAAATTTTACATTAATAATTCGCCTAATCCGATTATAATTACAGCTGCACTATATATTCCAAAAAGAATTTTAAATATCTTCTGTTTTGTTTCGTTTTCTCTGTTTTCCGGTGCCCATTCCATGGTACGGCATCCTATCGTCATTAATAAAAATATAAAAATGGAAGTATACAAAGAAACTGTCTTTTTGCAAATCAATACGATCAACACTATCGTCATTAATAAGAATGCAATTACGTCAATATATTCTTTTATTATTTTCATGAGCTTCTTTATTTTTGTTTCTCCTTTCATGTGTAATTCCTCGCTTTTCTCACTTACATTCTATTCTTCATGATAAGGATTATCTGCTTCTGAAT
>CAZWCZ010000023.1:5973-32836 GCA_964632165.1 uncultured Lachnospiraceae bacterium
TCGCTTTTCTCACTTACATTCTATTCTTCATGATAAGGATTATCTGCTTCTGAATCAATTCCAAGAAATGTAAACGGATGTGTGCAAGTTGCCGCCATTGCTTTCCCCGAAATAGTAAACAGACCAACTATCATTAATCCAACTAAAATACTTTTTACTGCCTGCTTTCTCTTTTTTCTCATATGATCCTTCCCTTCTTAGATTAATTTTATTAAAAACCCTTATGAATTTTTTAATTTACTTATTATTCTGATCCTTTCTATTTATAAAAAATGTTTCTCTACAATTTCATTATATTCCGTTTTTTTCATCTCCACCATAGCGAAACTGGCACATTTTATTTTTTGTAAAGGATTCACTTAGCAAAGTTGAACTCGGAGATAACCATTTTTATTGAGTAAACGGCATTTTTCCTATAATCTAAAAATATTTTTTGGAATTATTCTGACTATTTTTTTATTTCAAAAGTATTCTATCTCTACTTTATCATATTAAAATTAAATGTAACATACCAGAATTGGAAAATTTGAATAAAAATTGATTTTTTTCCAATTCTGGTATGTTGTAAATTTAAAATTTATGCTAACTGTTCTCGCTCATGACACAACTCAAAATAATTATTTATTATTTCCTGTTTTTTTTCTCTTTTCTCCGGATCATCAATGCATTCTATTAATTCGACCAATCCATTCAATTCTGTATTACTCAGCACTTTTCTCTGTTCGATATTTTTCCAATACTCCGGAGAAGTAATACTGATTGCCTTATGAAATAACTTTTTGACTTCCTTTTTTTCTAATATGTTCTTGTACTTTTCCACATAACCCATTTGCAAAAATACAAATTGTTGATGAAGATTCAGATTCTTCTTTACATGTCTTTTCTCATACAATCTTAGTTTCTTTTCCGCTTGCTCAAGTTCCTTTTGCTCAATAAGCATTCTAATTTCTTCTCGCTCCATGTATTCTTGATAATCATTATTATCCAATATAAACTCGTATTCTTCCTTGGAAATATCCATTCGTTCTAGCAAAAGTTCAATCATAAGATAATCTACCTTTCGTTCCCCTTTTTCTATTCTCGCCATTGTAGGAACGGAACAAATCCCACGGCATACTTCTTCCATTGAATAACCTTTTGCCATTCTTGCAGTATGTATAAATCTGCCTAACTCATTATTTTCTTTATTTATATCACTTTCCATAAACCTCAACCCATCCTGCCTTTCAAAAATAAAAAATCGGGACACAAAACAATCAAAGCATTCACATTCATGCAAATTCTATGAACATATTGTGTCCCGGTTTCTCATATTATCTTATTCTCTATTCTTCCGTCTCCAAATCTTCTGTTTCTGCATATTCGCCTTCCGTAAAATCATCATCGACTGCTTCATTTTCTTTCTGAAGTTCTTCTTCCATCTGTTCCGCATTCATCTCTTCTTTTACTCTGGCTACGCTGGCAACACGGATTCCTTTGTCATTTTCGATATGGATCAGTTTTACGCCGGAAGTATTTCTTCCGACAATGCTGATATCACTGACCAACATACGGATAATGATACCTTCATTTGTGATCATCATCAGTTCATTGTCAAGATTCAGGATCTTGGCTCCGATCACATCTCCTGTCTTTTCCACGATCTTGTAGCATTTGACTCCCTTACCGCCCCTGCGCTGTGCAGAAAATTCATTTACCTCTGTCAGTTTTCCATAACCGAATTCGGAAGCTACTAATACATATTCTCCCTGGTTGGTCAGCTGCATGGAAACCACTTCATCCCCTTCTGAAAGCGTCATTCCGATAACACCCATGGAACTTCTTCCGGTAGCACGGACATCTTTTTCATTGAAGCGGATACTCATACCGTGTTTTGTAACAAGCAGGATATCATTCTGATTATTGGTAGCTTTTGCACCGATCAACAAATCATCATCCTTTAAATTGATTGCCTGGATTCCTGTTTTTCGGATGTTTGCAAAATTTTTGATCTTTGTTTTCTTAACGATACCCGTTTTTGTAGCAAGGAACAGATATCGCTCATCATCAAATTCTTTTAAAGCAATTCCTGCTGTTACCTTTTCTCCCGGCTGAAGCTGGAGCAGATTGATAATAGCAGTACCTCTCGCAGTGCGGCTTGCTTCCGGAATCTCATATGCTTTGATCCTGTATGCACGCCCTTTATTCGTCAGGAACATGATGTAATGATGTGTCGTCGTCATAAACATATCTTCCATGTAATCTTCTTCTATGGTCTGCATTCCCTTGATGCCTTTGCCCCCACGGTGCTGTGCTTTAAAATTGTCGACCGTCATACGCTTGATATATCCAAGTTTCGTAATGGCAATAATCGTATTTTCATCCGGGATCAGATCTTCATCCGTAAAATCATCCATATCAATTCCGATGGATGTTCTTCTGTCATCCCCATACTTATCGCGGATTACGGAAATTTCTTCTTTGATCACACCAAGGAGCAGCTTCTCATTGGAAAGGATTGCTTTAAATTCATCAATCTTTTTCATAAGTTCTGCATATTCCTGTTCCAGACGCTCTCTTTCCAATCCGGTAAGGGCACGCAGACGCATATCTACAATTGCCTGCGCCTGTACTTCATCCAAACCAAATTTTTCTATCAGTTCTGCTTTTGCATCCGCAACATTTTTAGAACCGCGAATAATCCGGATAACTTCATCAATATGATCCAGGGCGATGAGCAGTCCTTTTAAAATATGAGCTCTCTCTTCAGCTTTATTTAAATCATACTTTGTACGTCTTGTTACAACATCTTCCTGATGACGCAGATACACATTCAGTGCATCCAGTAAAGTCAGAACTTTCGGTTCATTATCTACCAATGCAAGCATGATGACACCGAAGGTATCCTGTAACTGCGTATGTTTATATAACTGATTTAAAATGACATTTGGATTAACGTCCCGGCGCAGTTCGATACAGACACGCATACCGCTGCGGTCGGATTCATCACGAAGTTCTGTAATTCCGTCAATCTTTTTTTCTTTTACCAGTTCGGCAATCTTTTCGATCAGACGTGCTTTATTTACCATATATGGAAGTTCTGTTACAACAATACGGTTTTTGCCGTTTGCCATCGGTTCAATATCGGTTACGGCACGAACTTTAATTTTTCCGCGTCCGGTACGATATGCTTCGTTGATTCCTCTTGTGCCGAGTATGGTAGCACCGGTCGGAAAATCCGGTCCCTTTACGATCTGCATCACATCTTCAATCGAAGTTTCTTTGTCTTCTACTTTGTTATCTATGATCTTTATTACGGCATTGATTACTTCTCTCATATTATGCGGAGGAATATTTGTTGCCATACCTACAGCAATACCGGAAGTACCGTTTACTAAAAGGTTTGGAAAACGTGCCGGAAGTACAAGCGGTTCTTTTTCCGTTTCATCAAAGTTTGGAATGAAAGTAACCGTATCTTTATTGATATCCGAAAGCATTTCCATGGAAACTTTGGAAAGTCTTGCCTCTGTATATCGCATTGCCGCTGCCCCGTCTCCGTCTACTGAACCAAAGTTTCCGTGTCCGTCTACCAAAGGATAGCGGGTAGACCATTCCTGTGCAAGGTTTACGAGGGCACCATAAATGGAGCTGTCGCCGTGTGGGTGATATTTACCCATGGTATCGCCGACAATACGCGCACATTTACGGTGTGGTTTGTCCGGACCGTTATTTAATTCTATCATTGCGTACAGGATACGTCTCTGTACGGGTTTTAATCCATCTCTTGCATCCGGCAGGGCGCGGGCTACAATGACCGACATTGCATAGTTGACATATGATGTTTCCATCGTTTTCTTTAAGTCAACTTCCTGCACCTTGTCAAAAATGTGTTCATCCATAGTCTGAATCTCCTTTATTATGCATTAAAGTCTAAGTTCTGTACATACTTTGCATTTGCTTCGATGAATTCTTTTCGCGGTTCGACTTCATCGCCCATCAGGGTGGTAAATGTGACATCCAGTTCGGATGCAGATTCTTCATCCATATTCACTCTTAAAAGAATTCTCTTCTTAGGATCCATGGTCGTATCCCATAACTGTTCGGCATCCATTTCACCAAGCCCTTTATAACGCTGAATCTTATTATTCTGGTCGCGGCCTATTTCAACAAGAATGTTGTTCAGCTCTTCATCACTGTAGGCATACCAGACATTTTTGTTTTTTTCAATCTTATAAAGAGGAGGCTGTGCCAGGTAAACATAGCCCTGTCGAATCAGCTCCGGCATAAAACGATACAGGAAAGTCAGCATCAATGTTGCAATATGTGCTCCGTCAACATCGGCATCAGTCATGATGATGATCTTATGATAACGCAGCTTACTGATATCAAAGTCTTCTCCGATACCGGTACCAAATGCAGTGATCATCGCCTTAATTTCATTATTGCCCAGTATTCTGTCCAATCTTGCTTTTTCAACATTTAAGATTTTTCCTCTAAGCGGAAGTATTGCCTGTGTTGCACGAGAACGTGCTGTTTTTGCAGAACCACCCGCAGAATCCCCCTCTACGATATAGATTTCGCAGTTTTTCGGATCTTTGTCGGAACAGTCCGCTAATTTTCCCGGCAGGCTCATCCCATCCAAAGCAGACTTTCTCCTTGTCAAATCCCTTGCCTTTCTTGCTGCATCTCTCGCACGCTGGGCAAGTACTGCTTTTTCACAGATTACTTTTGCTACATTTGGATTTTGTTCCAAAAAATACCGCAGCTTTTTGCTCACGATTTCATCTACGGCACCTCTTGCTTCGCTGTTTCCGAGTTTCTGCTTTGTCTGTCCTTCAAACTGCGGATCTGAAATTTTAATGCTTACGATAGCAGTCAGTCCTTCCCGGATATCTTCTCCGGATAAATTCTGTTCACTGTCTTTTAAAAACTTCTTTTCCCTGGCATAATCATTAAAAATCTTCGTCAGGGCATTTTTAAACCCTACCAGATGTGTACCGCCCTCCGGTGTCGTAATATTATTTACAAAACTGTAGCATCCTTCGTTATATCCGTCGTTATGCTGCATTGCTACTTCTACGTAAACATCATTCTTTATTCCCTCACAGTAAATGATGTCCGGATATAAAGCCGTCTTGCCCTTATTCAGATATTCTACATATTCTTTGATTCCGCCTTCGTAATGGAATACTTCCTCTCTTTCCTGGCCTTCTCTCTTATCGTGGAATACGATCTTGATTCCTTTGGTCAGAAATGCCATTTCACGAAGTCTTTGCTTTAATGTATCATAATCAAAGACGGTTTCCTCAAAAATAGTATCGTCCGGAAGAAATGTTACGGTAGATCCTGTTCTTTCCGAAGTACCGATTTCTTCTAATCTTGTCACCGGTTTTCCTTTTTCGTAGCGCTGCCGATACATTTTTCCGTCTTTTTCCACCACTACTTCCAACCAGTTGGAAAGTGCGTTGACTACAGACGCACCTACGCCATGAAGTCCGCCGGATACTTTATATCCTCCACCGCCAAACTTTCCTCCGGCATGCAGGATGGTAAATACAACTTCTACTGTTGAAATTCCTTTTTTCTTATTGATTTCTACCGGGATACCACGACCGTTATCAATGACCGTAACAGAATTGTCTGCATTAACGGAAACATCTATCGTATCGCAAAATCCTGCCAATGCTTCATCTACGGCGTTATCTACTATTTCATAAACGAGATGATGAAGACCTCTTGCGGATGTACTTCCAATATACATTCCGGGTCTCTTTCTTACGGCTTCCAGACCTTCCAAAATTTGAATTTGTTCTGCTCCGTATTCGTTGCTCATCTTTTTTCCTCCGTTTCCTTTACTGTCCCATGCTCTACATGGAAGATATGATTAAATTTCTGCCTGTCTCCTACAAACTCTTCTAATCCGGTACAGGTTATCATTGTCTGAATCCCGTCGATACCGTTCAAAAGATGATGTTGCCTTTTTCTGTCAAGCTCTGATAAGACATCATCCAACAAAAGAACCGGATTTTCTCCGATCTTTTTCTTTACCAGCTGAAGTTCTGCCAATTTCAGCGAAAGTGCTGCTGTCCTCTGCTGTCCCTGAGACCCAAACAGTTTTATATTTTCCTCACCGATAAAAAAACTGATATCATCACGATGTGGTCCATAGTGCGTCATTTTCCGGTAAATATCCTGTTCTCTTGCCTTTTTCAATTTACCTTCCATTTCCTCTGCTGTCACACTTGGTTCGTAAAAAATTTTCAGCGTTTCCTTTCCGCCTGAAAGTACGGCATGTACTTCTTCCACAATCTCATTCATTTCCTTCAGAAACTTTTTTCTGCTTTCCATGATTTTAGTACCATATCCGATCAGCTGATTGTCCCAGACATCCAACGTATCTTTCAAAGACTGCTGAAACCCGATCTGCTTCAGCAGATTATTTCTCTGTGCCAAAATCTTATTATAGTTAGAAAGCTGATACAGATACAGCGGATCCAACTGACACAATTCCAAATCCATAAACCGGCGCCTTTCCTGGGGTCCGTTCTTTATCATACTTAAATCTTCCGGGGAAAAAAATACCACATTCATCAGACCGAACAATTCCGATGATTTCCGTATCGGAATGCCATCAATCGCAACGCCCTTTGTTTTATTCTTTTTCAGATGCATATCAATGCGATGCGGAACACCTTTTTTTTCCAGGAGCATCCGTATATGTGCCTCTTCTTTTCCAAGCTGTATCATATCCCGGTCTTTACTTCCTTTATGTGACTTTGTCGTGCTGCATACATAAACAGACTCCAATATATTTGTCTTTCCCTGTGCATTGTCTCCATAAAGGATATTGACCTGCTCCGAAAATGGCAGACATAACGTGTCATAATTTCTGAAATTGTGTAATTCAATCTGTTTTACTATCATTTTTTGATTATGATTTCTTCTCCTCTATAGGAAACCACATCTCCATCATAGAGTTTCTTTCCTCTCTGATATTCCACTTCTCCATTGACAGAAACTTCGCCTTCTGTAATGACTATCTTTGCTTCGACACCGGAATCTACCATGCCGGCCGCTTTTAATGCCTGTCCAAGCTTTATAAATTCTTCTCTCAGGATGATTTCTTCCATACCGATTCCTTTCTGCAGTTCTATCTCACTGCATTGAAATTAACCGGAAGAATCAGATAAATATATGTTTCTTCCGCATTTTTAATAAAACATGGTGCTTTTGGATTTGTCATATAAATAGTTACTTCATCATCATCAATAACACGAAGTGCTTCCATTAAAAATTTAGGATTAAATCCAATGAGAATATTTTTACCCTCTTTTGTAATATCCATTTCTTCGTTCATGGAACCAAGAGTAGAATTAACACGCAGTTCCATCGCACTTTCCGTAATGCCGAGAATGATCGGTTTCTTTTCCGATTCTTTTATGAGAAGAGTGGCACGGTCAATACAATCTAAGAATACTTTACGGTTTACTGTCATTTTTGTTTCATAGTCTCCGGAAAGCATCTGATTGATCTTGTAGTATTCTCCCTCGATCAGTCTGGATAAGACAATGGTATTGTCAAACTCAAACAAAATATGCTTATCCGTAAAGAAAATGCGTACTTCATCTTCTACTTCGCCGGAGAGGATTTTACTGATCTCATTTAATGTCTTACCTGGAACAATCACTTTTGTAGCAGGATATTCGCTCTTTAACGTAACCTTACGTATGGAAATACGATGTCCGTCCAAAGAAACTACCTTAAACTGATCGCCGTTGATTTCAAATAATTCTCCGGTCATGATCTTATTGCTTTCATTATCCGAAATGGAGAATACGGTCTGACGGATGATTTCTTTTAAAGAAAATTGGGATAAGACCATAGGTTCTTTCTTTTCAATTACAGGAAGTGACGGAAATTCGTCACTGCTCATACCGGCAATCGTAAATACTGATTTTTCGCAGCTGATGGTTGTCATAAAGTTGTTATCTGTTTCGATCACAATATCACTGTCCGGAAGTTTACGTATAATGTCAGAAAAGATCTTTGCATTAATGGCAACACTTCCGGCAGAAGTAATAAGTCCATTGACAACAGTTTCAATACCAAGTTCCATATCATTTGTGATAAAACGGATGGTACTGTCCGTAACATGAATGATGATACATTCCAAAATAGGCATTGTAGTTTTTGCAGGTACCGCCTTTAATGAAATATTGACGCTGTTTAAGATTTCGGATTTTTTACATGTAATTTTCATAAGAGTTCTCCCTTCCGGCTCTGGTTGATAATATATATATTAATTAAAATTAATTACAGCAGTAGTAATAGGGGTTGTGAATTTGTGGGTAACTGTAAAAAAGCTTTTATTTATGCCTGTTTGCGACTTTCCAAGACTGTGAAAAGAAATGGAATGGAGCGTGGACGGTATGTGGAAAATAACCACACGGAAAAAGTCATAAAAATGAGTTATCCACATAAATCAACAAGTTATCAACAAGTTAAATCCACAACATGTGATTCAAATCGAACGAGTTTCTTCTATATTAATAAGACTCGAAAATCAAAACGACAGGTGGATAATTATTGAAGATTAATTTTTTTTGCAAGAACATCCATGGTGTTTTGCAAGGAAACATCTTCTTTTAAATCATCTTCAATCAGCTTGCATGCATGAATGACCGTAGAATGGTCTTTGTCACCGATGGATTTTCCGATGTCGACGAAAGACATGGAAAGGTATTTACGGCAAAGGTACATGGCAATCTGTCTTGGATAAGCTACTTTTTTACTGCGGTTTTTTGAATAAATTTCCTGAGAGGTAATTCCATAATGATCCGCTACAATATCGACGATGTAGGAATAGGTTACGGTATGAAGACTGTCATTATTAATGTAGTCCTGAATAGCCTCTGTTACCAGGCTCATATTGATCTCCTGTTTTTTTAGACGGGAGAGGGCAATGATCTTGTTTAAGCTTCCTTCCAACTCACGGATATTGGATTTGATGTTCGTTGCAATGAATTCCAAAATGGATGGTTCGATATAAATATTATCTGTTTCCAGTTTTTTATTTAAGATAGCCATCCTGGTCTCATAGTCGGGACTTTGGATATCAGCGATCAGACCCCATTCAAATCGGGAACGGAGTCTTGCTTCTAATGTCTGGATATCCTTTGGCGGACGGTCACTGGAGATGATGATCTGTTTTTTTGCTTCGTGCAGGGCATTAAAGGTATGGAAAAATTCTTCCTGTGTACTTTCTTTGCCGCTGATGAACTGAATATCGTCGATCAGAAGTACATCAATGTTCCGGTACTTTTCACGAAATTCGATGGTGGTTTTATTACGGATTGCCTGAATCATTTCGTTAGTGAAGCTTTCACTGGTAATATACATAACTCTGGCTTCGGGATTCTGATCAAGGATAAAGTGGGCGATAGAGTGCATCAGATGCGTTTTTCCAAGACCTACTCCTCCATAAATAAAGAGAGGGTTATAGCCGCCGCCCGGATCTTCCGCAACTGCTAAGGACGCTGCGTGAGCAAACTGGTTATTATTTCCGATGACAAAAGTATCAAATGTATACTTGGGATTCAAATTTGCATAACTGTCGTTCTTTATTTTTGCTTTAGGTGCAGTGGAAGGGGCATTGCTTAAAAGAATGTAATGAACGTCATATTCTTTATTCATTACTTCAGCAATTGCCGTTTTCAAAAATACACCATATTTATTGCGTACAAAATCCAGACTGAGTGCGCCGGTCTTTGAATCGTCTACGGAAATGGTAATGGTATCATGATCTACCGAGTGGATGGCAAGAGGAAGCAGCCATGTTTTATATGCCACGTCGGTAATATTGTATTCTGTTTTCATGAACTCCAAAATGTCGTTCCATTTTTCTCTGATTATTTTTTCCATAGAGACCTCCATTTTCTATAAGCATACCTAAATGCATTATAACAAATGAATTAAGAAAATGCAAATAAATGATATATATTATATAAGGTAGAGAGTAGGATTGAGTTATCCACAAGTAGTAGGAAAGGGAAAAAAGACAACAAGATATGGTAGGAGGTGAAAATATGTAAAAATAAGCTTGACGAGGGGCAAAAATTAAATTATAATAATGCTGTTATTTAGATAAAATAGACGTAATGTGCATATGAAAATATGTGTTTATGTAATAGTTGTGAAGGAGGTGTAACAACATGGCAAAGATGACATTCCAGCCTAAGAAGAGACAGAGATCCAAGGTTCATGGTTTCCGTTCCAGAATGAGCACAGCGAACGGCAGAAAGGTATTATCTGCAAGAAGAGCAAAGGGCAGACATAAATTATCCGCATAGGTCGCAGTTACTGTGACCTATTCTTCTCTTTAGCAACAGAGACTTTGTCTCTGTTGTAGAAAAAGAGTGAAGGAGATACTTGCATTGATAGAGTCAATTAAGAAAAACGACGAATTTAAAACAGTATATGCATGCGGTAAGTCTTATGCTAACAAGTATCTGGTAATGTATATCCGTAAAAATGACACGAATAAGAACCGACTTGGAATATCCGTGAGTAAAAAAGTCGGGAACAGCGTAGTAAGACATAGAATTGCCAGGCTGTTAAGAGAAAGTTTTCGGTTGAATGATGGGAAGTTCCATAGTGGTTGGGACATTGTTGTGATCGCACGAGCGGGTGCAAAAGGGAAGAATTACAGTGATATAGAAAGTGCATATCTGCATCTTGGCGGACTGCACGGCATTTATGAGAAATGAAACGAATATTGATTCAGCTTATTAAAATATATCGTAAGTATATATCTCCTCTTAAAGGAAGGCCAACATGCATTTATGTGCCTTCCTGTTCTCAGTATGCAATCGAAGCGTTGGAAAAATATGGCGTGGTAAAAGGCTCTTATCTTGCCGTGAGAAGGATACTCCGTTGTCATCCTTTTCATAAGGGAGGGTATGACCCGGTACCGTAGCCATTTTTTATTATCAGGAGGAAAGAAAAAGTGAATTTTGTAATATTGACGCAGACAGGAGGCTGGTTAAAGCCTTTTGCGTGGGTGTTCGGACAGGTATTTGAGTGGCTGTACGAATTACTCAGTTTAATTGGAATCGAAAATGTAGCAGTTACCGTTATTTTGTTTACTGTCGTAACAAAACTTTTAATGACACCGCTGACCATCAAGCAGCAGAAGTTTTCAAAATTATCAAATAAAATGCAGCCGGAACTGACTGCGATCCAGGAAAAATATAAGGGAAAGAAAGATGAAAAGTCCCTTCGTATGCAGCAGATGGAGCAGCAGGCAGTTTATGAAAAGTATGGGACAAGCCCGACTTCAGGGTGTCTTCCTATGCTTATTACATTGCCGATCATGTTTGCGTTATACCGTGTCATCTATGCAATTCCGGCATATGTAAATGATATTTATGTCCTTTATAATTCTATCGCAGAGGGATTAAAGTCGATGGAATATTTTGAATACATGAGCAAGGTTGCTTCGGATGTAGGTGTTGCAACCGGCAAGTGGACCGAGATCTCTGAAGGTGTTATGACAAATAATCACCTGATCGATATCATGACAAAATTCGGAACGGAACAGTGGAATCTGCTGGCAGAACAGTTCCCGACAATTTCAGATGTCATCAGTGTTAACGTAGATAAGATCAATGCGATCAATTCGGTAGGCGGATTTAATATTCTGAATACCCCGATGCATTACGGACTGAGTCTTGCACTTTTGATCCCGGTGCTTGCTACGGTAACACAGCTGTTAAGTTCCAAACTTTCCATGGCAGGAACAAAAAAGAAGGACAATTCGGATAATCCGATGGCTCAGAGTATGAACGGTATGATGTATACAATGCCGTTTGTTTCCGGTTTTATGTGTCTGATGTTCCCTATCTGTATCGGTATTTACTGGGTTGCAAGTACTGTTGTGACAATGGTCTACCAGATCATCATCAATCGTTATATCGATAAGATGGATATGGATGAGATGATTCAGAAAAATGTAGAAAAACAGAACAAGAAAAAAGAAAAGCTTGGTATTGAATATGGTTCAAAAATGGCAGAACTGGCTAAGAAACAGACTAAGTCCATTAATACAGAAACTGTTGTAAAAGAAAAAGGCAGTGCTTCTTATTATGCAAATACTTCCGGAAAAACTTATACAACGGAAGAAAAGAATGCAGGTGCAACTGCAGATTCAAAGAGTATTTCCGGTTATGCCAATATGTTAAAGAGGGATTAAGAAAAAGAGGTAAAGATCATGAGAGAATGGATTGAAGTTACAGGTAAAACAGTAGAGGATGCAGTATTAGAGGCATTGATTCAGTTAGGAACCGTAAGAGAAAACATAGAATATGAAGTAATTGAGAAAGAAAGCAGCGGTTTTTTAGGATTAAATAAGAAACCTGCAAGAGTAAAGGCTGCAATTAAGGCTACTCTGGCTGATAAGGCATCGGATTTTCTGGAAAGTATTTTCTCTTTAATGGAGATCAAATCTGAAATCGCAGTGGATTACAACGAAGATGATAAGACAATGAACATCAATATTCTTGGTGAAGATATGGGCGTTCTGATCGGTAAGAGAGGTCAGACACTGGATTCTCTTCAGTATCTTGTAAGCCTTGTGGTAAATAAGGAAAGCGAAGATTATGTTAAGGTAAAGCTGGATACCGAAAATTATCGTGAGAGAAGAAAAGAAACGTTGGAAAATCTGGCAAAGAACATTGCTTATAAGGTGAAAAAGACAAGAAGAAGTGTTTCTTTAGAGCCAATGAATCCGTATGAGAGAAGAATCATCCATTCCGCACTGCAGAACGACAAGTTTGTAGAAACGCACAGCGAAGGCGATGAGCCGTATCGTAAGATTGTGGTTACATTAAAGAAGGGTGTAAGAGATTATAACAGAGGTTATGGTTATAACAAGAGCAGTTATAACAAGGGCGGATATCATAAGTCCGGATATCATAAACCATATCAGTATGGAAATATGGATGAAACAGAAACAGAAACTCCGGCAGAGCAGACGGAAGAATAAAGAAACAAAAAGGTGTCTCAGCCGATGAGGATGAGATACCTTTTTGTTTATGGTTATCAGAATGGAGAGTATAATGAAAAATCGGGATACAATTGCTGCAATTGCAACGGGTACGACCAATGCGGGTATCAGTATTGTCAGAATCAGCGGAGAAGATGCATTTTCCGTTGCAGATTCCATTTTTGTTTCGAAAATCGGGAAAAAAAAGCTGGCAGAGCAGAAGACGCATACCATGCACTATGGAATGATCATGGAGAAAGACAATCCGGTGGACGAAGTGCTTGTTTCCGTTATGCGGGCACCACATACTTATACAACAGAGAATATCGTAGAGATCAATTGTCATGGCGGTGTGATCGTTACAAAAAAGATATTAGAACTGGTACTTTCTGCAGGGGCAAGACTGGCTGAGCCGGGAGAATTTACGAAACGTGCATTTTTGAACGGGAGGATAGATCTGTCCCGTGCAGAAGCCGTGATTGACCTGATCCATGCCACCAATGAGCAGGCGGTAAAAAATTCCGTTCGTCAGTTAAATGGAAATCTGAGCAGAAAAATCCAGAAAATCAGGGAGTGTGTGTTGCGGGATACGGCATTTATTGAGGCAGCATTGGATGATCCGGAGCATATCAGTCTGGATGGATTTACTGAAATATTGTCGGAACATACGGAACAGAATCTAAAGGAAATTGAAGAACTTTTACAGCATGCGGAAAACGGGAAGATCATCAAGGAAGGAATCCGAACGGTCATCCTTGGAAAACCAAATGCAGGGAAATCCACATTGCTGAATGCTTTGGTGGGAGAAGAACGTGCCATCGTAACGGACATTCCGGGAACTACAAGAGATACGTTAGAGGAGCTGATCCAGGTAAAAGGAATCGTACTTCGGATCATTGATACGGCTGGAATACGTGAAACAAAGGATACGGTAGAAAAAATCGGTGTAGAAAAGGCAAAAGCAGCAGCAGAAGATGCGGATTTTGTAATTTATGTCGCGGATGCGTCACGTGAACTGGATGAAAATGACGCTGCGGTAATTGCAATGATCCGGGAAAAAAAAGCCGTTGTTTTGCTTAATAAATCAGATCTGAACAGGATTCTGACAAAAGAAGAATTAGAAGAAAAGACCGAAAAACAGGTATTTCTGATCTCAGCGAAGGAAGAACAGGGAATGGAGGCTTTTGCCGAAGCGGTTGAAAAGATGTTTTACCAGGGGCTGATTGATAAAAAAGAAGAAGTGTTTATTACAAATTTAAGACATAAAGAGGCTCTTACGGAAGCAAAGGCAAGCCTGGAAAAAGTAATGGAGAGTCTTGAACTTCAGATGCCGGAAGATTTTTATTCGATCGATCTGATGAATGCGTATCAGGCACTGGGAGAAATCATTGGAGAAGCTGTAGATGAGGACTTGGTAAATACGATCTTTAAGGAATTTTGTATGGGAAAATAGAACGTGCAGGGCTGAGAAAGGAAGAAAAAATGTACGAAAAAAAGAACTACTATTATGAAAGCTATGATGTAGCGGTAATCGGTGCCGGACATGCCGGCTGTGAGGCTGCACTTGCCTGTGCAAGACTTGGTATGAATACGGTTATGTTTACAGTCAGCATGGATTCCATTGCTTTGATGCCCTGCAATCCGAATATCGGAGGTACTTCTAAGGGACACCTGGTAAGAGAAATTGACGCACTTGGCGGTGAAATGGGAAGAAATATTGACCGAACCTATATCCAGTCGAAAATGCTGAATTTATCAAAAGGACCGGCAGTACATTCTCTGCGTGCACAGGCAGATAAACAAAGTTATTCACAATCCATGCGAAAAATTGTGGAAAACCAACCGAATTTATGTGTAAAACAGGCGGAAATCTGTGAAATTATTGTGGATAACATGTGCGTAACCGGTGTAAAGACCTATTCTAATGCGGTTTATCCGTGCAGGGCGGTGATCATCTGTACGGGAACATATCTGAAGGCACGATGCATTTACGGTGACGTAAGTCATTATACCGGGCCAAACGGACTTCCGGCGGCAAATCATCTGACGGAGTGTCTGAAAAATCTCGGCATTGAACTGTATCGTTTTAAGACAGGAACACCGGCAAGAATTGACAAACGCTCCATTGATTTTACAAAAATGGAAGAGCAGTTTGGTGATGAGAAGGTTGTACCGTTTTCTTTTGAAACGGATCCGGCTTCCATGAAGAAAGATCAGGTTTCCTGCTGGCTGACATATACAAATGAAGAAACGCATGAGATCATCCGGGAAAACATTGATCGTTCACCTTTATATTCCGGAGCGATCGAAGGCACGGGACCAAGATATTGTCCTTCCATCGAAGATAAGGTAATGAAATTTCCGGAAAAGGAACGGCATCAGGTATTTATTGAGCCGGAAGGCAATTATACAAACGAGATGTATATTTCAGGAATGTCCAGTTCTCTTCCGGAAGACGTGCAGTATCGGATGTATCGTTCGGTGTTGGGACTGGAACATGCAAACATTGTAAGAAACGCATACGCGATCGAATATGATTGCATCAATCCGATGCAGTTAAAAAGCAGTTTGGAATTCAAGGAAATTTCAGGATTATTTAGTGCCGGGCAGATGAACGGAAGTTCCGGCTATGAGGAAGCAGCAGCACAAGGACTGATGGCAGGTATTAATGCCGCAAGAAAACTGAGCGGAAAAGAACCAATCGTATTAGACCGTTCACAGGCCTATATTGGTGTACTGATCGATGATCTTGTAACAAAAGAAACACATGAACCATACCGTATGATGACGTCCAGAGCAGAATACCGTCTGCTTCTCAGGCAGGACAATGCGGATTTGCGTCTGACAAAGATTGGTTATGAGGCCGGCCTGATTTCTGAAGAACGGTATCAGAGGCTCCTTATAAAGAAAGAGCAGATCGCACAGGAGACAGAGCGATTGAAAAACAAGATGTTAGGCGGTTCCAGACAGGTGCAGGAATTTTTGGAAGCTCACGGGAGTGTGCCGCTCAGGACTGCAATTTCCATGGCCGATATGATCATGCGTCCGGAATTAAATTATGATATGCTGGCGGAATTGGATGCGGAAAGAGAGCCATTGCCGGAAGATGTCAAGGAACAGGTGGAAATCGAGCTGAAGTATTCCGGGTATATAGAAAGACAGCAGCGGCAGGTGGAGCAGTTTAAGAAAATGGAAGGAAAAAAGATCCCGGCCGGCTTTGATTATGATGAAGTCCCATCGCTGCGCATTGAAGCAAGACAAAAATTGAAGCAGATACGTCCGGAAAACATTGGACAGGCATCCCGTATTTCAGGGGTATCTCCGGCGGATATTTCTGTATTGCTTGTCTATATGAAACAGAAATAAAAGGAGGAAGCATGGAAGGAAGAGATAATTCTTTATTTCTGGCAGGTCTGAGGGAATGGGGACTTGTGCCGGATGAAACACAGTGCAGACAGTTTGAACTTTATTATGATATGCTCGTGGAGAAGAATAAGGTAATGAATCTGACGGCGATCACGGAGTATGAAGATGTGATCACAAAGCATTTTATTGACAGTCTTGCTCTTTGCCGTATCATGAAGATTCAAGGAACCAAAAAGAAACTTCTTGATATGGGAACGGGCGCCGGTTTTCCCGGGATCCCGTTAAAAATCATGTTTCCGGAACTGGAAATTACGTTGATGGATTCTTTAAATAAGCGAATCGTGTTTTTACAGGAAGTCATTGAATCTTTAGAATTGAAAAATATTACGGCAGTGCATGGAAGAGCGGAAGAAATGGCGGCAAAACCTGAGTACCGGGAATCATTTGATCTATGTGTTTCCCGTGCAGTAGCACGTTTAACGTCGCTTTCTGAATTTTGCATTCCGTTTGTAAAGCAGGGCGGTTGTTTTATTCCGTATAAGTCAGGTGAAGTTGATGACGAAATAAAAGAAGCAAAGTTTGCAATCCGTGAACTGGGAGCAGAGTATAAAAAGAAAGAATCCTTTTATCTGCCGGATTCAGATATCAGTCGGACACTTCTTTTGATCGAAAAGAAGAAGACAACGCCGAGAAAGTATCCGCGCGGAGGTGGAAAACCTTTAAAACAACCGCTTCTTCAGCCACAGAAGCATCTGTAAGTGATAAATGAAGAAAAGGAAAAGGAAGAACCATGTATATTCAGGGAAAATATTTACTTGGAGCGGTATCTGATCTTTCAGAGTGCCATACCATTTTTAATGAGGTTGCAAAAGAGTGTCCGCAGATCATCGAATGCAAAAAAGAGGAAGAAGATGCATCGGCTATTTTTGCATTGGCGTATGAAACAGAAAAAAATGTGGAAAAAGCAGAAGAAACCTTACTTCCGGTTGCAACAGGACGACTTTTGTTTCTGGATGACTGCTGTGAAATTGATGGGGTTGCGGTAAAAAGAGATTATCGGAGAAAAAAGTACGGCGATTTCATTGTGCGTATGTTGGTGGATAAGGCCTTTGTAATGGGAGCAAAAGAAGTATTTGCCATTGTCCCGGCGGGAAGTGAGGATTTTTTTGCTTCCATCGGGTTTGTTAAGGCAGAAGAAGAGAAAACATGTTTTATTGAAAGAAAAAATTGCGGAAAAAGAATGAAAATTATGCCGACAACCTGCAAGAGAGATTGCGGAAAGCATTAATTTAGTATATTATGTTAGTAGCGTCATACGTAAAATAAGAGGAAGGAATCATGCAGATGAAAAAGACAGCTCCAACTCAAAAAGAGAAAAACGCAAAGCTGGAATTTATTTCTTCTCTGGAACAGGAAGTTCGTGAAAAACTAGAAGAACTTCTTCGTCAAAAGAATGAGTTCCAGTACCTAAAGAGAGAAAAAGAGCTGATTCTGGAAGAACAGAGAAAAAAGAGAAACCCGAATATTTCGATGTTTTCTCCAATTGTCGGTGCTGAAGATGGAACTATAGAGTTCGAGCGGTATAAAAATGAACTGGATGCACTGGAAAAAAAGATTCAGGAGAATGCGTCCTCTTGCGACACGATGATGAAAAAAATAGTGGCTATACAGGAATTAAGAAAATTTGTTTCCGAAAATTGCTAATCTTTCTTTGATTAACGCAATGGTGCGATAAAGCAAGTAACAAAGGAGCAATGCATTAATTCAGAGGATAGAGAAAGGTCAATGAAAGGATAACGCATGAAGAAGGTAAGACTTTTCATAGCAGATGCTGTTGCTGTTTTCCGTGAGGGATTGACATGTCTTGTGGAAAAGGAGACAGATATGGAAATTGTGGGAGAAGCAGGAACAGCAGAGGATTGTTTAAGGCTTTTGGAGAAAACAGTACCGGATGTTCTTTTGCTGGATGCTGCAATTTCGGGTGGGGACGGATGGAATGTGTTAAAGCAGGTTCGTTCTGGTAAGAAAGATCTTAAAGTTCTCATATTTATGTCGTCGGAAGATGATACGGATCGCTTTTGTGCTCAAAAATTAGGAGCTGATGGATTCCTATCAAAGAAAGTATCGTTTTCTGTGCTTAAAAATGAAATTTTTTTACTTGCTTCTAATCCGTCCTGCTTGGAGTTTAAAAAAGGGACGGATTGTGGCTCTAATGAAGAGAACCTGACTAATCGGGAAGTCGAAGTCTTAAAACTGATTGCAGAGGGACTATTTAATAAAGAAATAGCATTTCGTCTTTCTATCAGTGAGAAAACAGTGAAAAACCATATTACCAATATTTTTAAAAAGATTGGTGTATCAGACAGAACACAGGCTGCGGTTTATGCGATTAAGCATCATATTGTGAAACTGTGATAGAAATGTTTCACGTGAAACATGAACAGAAATGGGGAATTGTATGGGTAGGATTATAGCAATTGCAAATCAAAAAGGTGGTGTAGGAAAAACAACTACGACAATCAATTTGTCTGCATGTCTTGCGGAAAAAGGAAACCGTGTTTTAGTTGTTGATATTGACCCACAGGGTAATACAACATCCGGACTTGGAATAAAAAAGAAGAAGTTAAATGAGACAGTTTATGATATGATGTTAGGTGAGTGTACTTTAGAAGAATGTAAGACCAAAAGTGTCATGAAAGACCTTTATGTGCTTCCTTCGGATGTTGATCTTGCCGGAGCTGAAATTGAATTAATCGGTGTCGATAATCGTGAATTTATATTAAAGCGTCTAATCGATCCAGTAAGAGAGGAATACGATTTCATCATTATTGACTGTCCACCTTCATTAAATATGCTGACGGTTAATGCAATGACGACAGCAGATACGGTACTTGTTCCGATTCAATGCGAATATTATGCGTTGGAAGGATTGTCTCAGCTGATACATACGATCGATCTTGTTCAGAAACGGTTAAATCCGGATTTAGAGATGGAGGGAGTCGTATTTACGATGTACGATGCAAGGACAAATCTTTCTCTGCAGGTAGTTGAAAACGTAAAGAAAAATTTGAAACAGAATATATATAAAACAATCATTCCGAGAAATGTACGTCTTGCAGAGGCCCCGAGCCATGGACTTCCAATCAATCTGTATGATCCTAAATCAGCAGGTGCAGAGGGATATCGTCAATTAGCAGAGGAAGTTATGGAACGCGGAGTAAGAGACTGGTATTCGGATTTTTAGAATGGAGAGAAAGTGGGGAAATCACATGGCAAGAAGAGGACTTGGTCAGGGATTGGATAATTTGATTCCTGATATCGGAATTGCAGAGCCTAAGACAGAAAGAAAGAAGACTGTAACAGAGGAGAATGTTTCACGTGAAACATTGATTCCAATCAATGATATAGAACCAAACAGGGCGCAACCAAGAACGAGATTTGATGAGGATGCATTGCATGAACTTGCGGATTCTATTAAGCAGTATGGAATTATCGAACCATTAGTCGTACAGCAAAAAGGAAAAAGATTTGAAATAATTGCGGGAGAACGTCGTTGGCGTGCAGCAAGGATCGCAGGATTAAAGAAAGTGCCGGTTGTCATTAAAGAGTATTCTGAAAACGAGATATTTACGATCGCACTTATCGAAAATATTCAGCGTCAAGACTTAAATCCGATTGAAGAAGCAGTAGCATATCAGAAACTGATTAAAGAATTGAATTTAAAGCAGGATGAGGTGGCAGAAAAAGTGGCAAAAAGCCGGACTGCGATCACAAATTCCATGCGACTACTGAAATTGGATGTAAGAGTACAGCAGATGCTGATCGACGAAATGTTAAGCGAAGGACACGGGCGTGCACTGATTCCAATCACAGAGGGAGAAGAACAATTCAATCTTGCGATGAAAGTGTTTGATGAAATGCTGAGTGTACGTGAGACGGAGAAACTTGTAAAAAAGATTCAGGAGCAGAAAACGGAAATTCTTCCGGAAAAAACAGTGCAGACGAAGGATGACAGTTTTGTATATCGTGAAATTGAAGAAAAATTAAAGAAATCACTCGGAACGAAAGTAGAAATCAAGAGAAAAGCCAATAATACCGGGAAAATAGAAATTGAATACTATTCTATTGAAGAATTAGAACGGATCATTGAGTTGATGGAATGATCGTAAGCGAGAAGAAAAGAGGGAAAAACAATGGGAGATGCAGGAATCAGTCCGATAGAATTGATGTGGATACTCATATGGGTGCTTTTCGGACTTTTGATTGCGACGTGTGCGATAGCAATCGTGTCATTGGTAAAAAATGTAAAATTAAATAAAAAATATAAGACATTTTTAAATGGAGCAAATGGTATCACGATGGAAGAGGCCATTTTGGAAAAGTTTAAAGAAATTGACCTCTTAAAGGCAGAAGAGCAATATACATCGGAAAAACTGAATGTTGCCTGTGAAACTCTATTGACCGCATATCAGAAAATTGGTATTGTAAAGTATGATGCATTTAAGGAGATGGGAGGAAAGTTGAGTTTTTCTCTTTGTCTTTTGGATGATGAAAACAATGGTTTTATTTTGACATCGATGCATACGAGAGAAGGCTGCTATACGTATATTAAGGAAATCATCAAGGGCGAATCTTTTGTTGTTCTGGCTTCGGAAGAACGCAAGGCATTGGAGGAAGCAAAGAATAAGCGAAATCTGTATGCAGAATAATTTCAGACAGAAAGGTAAACTATGCATAGTTTTTTAAAATCCGTCGGTTTTGGAAGTATAAAAAACAGATGGGAAGAAGAAAAAGTAATCAATCTGGTGTTGGAGAATGCCTCAGAAAAGAAGTTGTTCCATGTTTCAGAAGAGAGGACACTCGCAGAATGGTATCTTGAGGTAGCAGAAGACACCGGAGTGACTGTTTGCGGAGAATTGGATGCACATGGGGAAATTCATGTCAGTTATTATTTTCCGGTACACAGGGGAAAAAGGATCAGTGCAGAAGAAGCGGTATTTCTCAATAAGCGCGTGGATACGGATGCTTATACCGGAATGTGTGATGACTGTAGGATCGGAGTTTCACTTATTTTTTATGTGCAGAACGGACTGGAGTTATTAGAACATCCGATTCCTAAAAAAGATCGCACAAAGTACCCAATCGTATTAGCAGCATTGGCAGGCGAAGGAAAGGTCCTTCTTCCGGTGGAAAAGACAAAGAAAGAAGAAGAAAAAGTAAAGAGGGAACTGAAAAATCGTACGGCACTGATCGAAGAGGCAAAACAGGGAAGCCAGGAAGCTATGCAGAATCTGACCTTTGATGATATTGACCAGTATGCAGCCGTCAGCCGGAGAATTCGTCAGGAAGATGTATATTCTATTGTAGAAACGAGCTTTATTCCGTATGGTTCGGAATCGGATAATTATTCCGTTTTGGGATATATTACGGGAGTTGAAAAATGTCAGAATAAGTACACAAAAGAGGAATTTTATGTTCTGTCTCTTTCTTGCAATGAGATAGAATTTGAAATTTGTATCCACGCGGCGGATCTGCTTGGTGAACCGGAAATCGGTCGCCGGTTCCGTGGAACGGTATGGATGCAGGGTGAGATAAAAACGCATTAGCAATAAGAAAGGAAATGAAAAACATGGAAAAACACGTAAGCTATAAGACAGAAGGCGTATGCTCGAAGGGAATCGAATTTGATATTGTGGATGGGATTGTGCACAACGTGCAGTTCATCGGCGGATGTCGTGGAAATACACAGGGTGTAGCAAGACTTGCAGAAGGAATGAGCGCGGAAGAACTTATCCGCAGACTGAAAGGGATTGAATGCCGTGGCAACAATTCCTGCCCAAATCAGTTGGCACTTGCAGTAGAAGAAAATCTGTAATATCTTCTAAAAGCCTTTATATTGGCGACTTGCAACCATTGGTTGCAGAGATTCAAGCTTGAGATGATAGTAATTTTTCCGCTTATTTTGTATTGTAATGATATGAAAGAAGGAGATGCATATAAAAAAGCATATTGGAGGGAGAGATTACGATGAAATTAAATGAAAAAATCTATAATCTGAGAAAGCAAAAAGGAATGTCGCAGGAAACTTTGGCAGAAGAACTAGGAGTGTCCAGGCAGGCAGTCAGTAAATGGGAAACGGGGGATGCTGTTCCTGAGATAGGGAAATTATTAGCTTTGGCAAAGACGTTTGGAGTAACCACAGACTGGCTGTTGTCTGATGAGCCGATTCCGAAAGAAGAAAATAATGAAGAAACTCATCAGAAAGAGCATTCGGCGGAAAAAACATTCACGCAGAGAAATTCTGCAGAGAGGTTTGAAAAAAGTGCGGATGAGTGGATGCAGCGCGTTCCCGGGGTGCTTGGAAAGATCGTAAAGCGGTTCGGGTGGATTGCCGGAGTTTATATTGCCTTTGTCAGTGCCGGTTTTATGGTGATTGGCATCATAGGAACGCTGATGTTGGGAGGAGTGAACCGTATTGGAAGCGAAATGGAAAATTTCATGGGAAGCTCCTGGGGAAGCGATGGCAGCATAGTTTTTTATGACGAATACGGAAACCGGTTAAGTCAGAAGGAAAGTTCAAAGCTGGCAGAATTATTTGGGATTGAGAATACTGCAGGAGGTACGTTTTCTATCCTGGAGAGTTTTAGCAGCAATAATCCGGTAGCAATCCTTTGCAACGTTTTTCTGTTTGGCGGGATGATCGGAATGATTGCCGGAAGTGTACTTGCAGTGGTCTGGTACAATATGGCAAAAAAGTCGGCACGTGAGACAGGGAAGATCGAATGATCGCAGCGAGGGATATGGAACTTTAAAAGAGTGAATATGGAATTTTAATGGAAAAAACTGCTTTGATGCTCCTGATAGAAACATTGTATCGGAAGGGCATGAGACATCAAGGCAGTTTTGTTTTTTTGAAGTTATTCTTTAATGAGTGGAGTTGTAAGCTTTTTTGTGAATCTGTTTAAATTTGTAGCAAGGATATCTACAGTAATGCGATAATCTCTTTTCGCTGTGGAAGAGTTAGAAACATCTATGGCACTATAGATATACTCTTTATCCTCATATCCATTATGAAATATGGTTTGCAAAATTGAAGTTGCTCTGTCAAAACCGTCCTGGATCATCTGGTTAATGGTGTCAGGTTTTAGAATGAGAGATTGTCGCAAACCGTTTTCCGGCGGAAAGACTAATTTTATTATTTTCTTATCAAAACTTTTATTTTCAAATTTGAAATTCTCATCATCAAAATAGATACATATAATATAATCAAGGTCGTGCTTGGTAAGTGGATATACAGGAATATTGTCTACAAAACCGCCGTCATAGTAGGAGTGTCTGCCAATTGAGACAGAATGATTGCAAAGTGGGATAGAGACACTTGCTTTCAAATAGGATGTAATTTGGTCAACAGTTTACCAACACAGATGAAATCAATTCATTCGTTCAGAAATGGATTGTATAGTAACCAGAAATGTGAAGGAATATAAAAACCACAGATTGATACTGAAACCTTGTTTGTATTGCTTTTGGGGCGTAAATCAAGGAAAATCCTCATTCTAATCCTTTCAAAAAGGAACGCAAGGTGTTTGTACTAACCTGTGGTTATATATGAAATTGTGGGTTTTGGGATAACAAAAAACACCATATTTCTACGATGTTTTCTACCATTCAAATATTCTTTACTTGAAGACATATCTTTCTCCACGCTATTATGATTTTTCCTATTGAATAAACCGGAATTTTACTTTCTTTGTTTCTCTATAGCAACTGATGATACAATCGCATATACTATTGCTGCGATTGCAATTCCTATGTGAATTTCTCAACTTGCCCACTTCGACTACACTCCCGCAAATCTACTGGAATATTCTTCTTTTCACGGATGGGTTGATCTTTGAGAAATAAAGTTTGCTGTCCAATGTTTTGTATACTCGTAAAGGTCATCCAGCGATGTGGCGGAGTACCCTCTGCAATATTTCACATACTCGCAGAGCAATCCTTCCAAAAAAATCTGAATATCCAGTTCAATATAGGACCGATCTTTAATGCGGCTGTCATTGTGGGATAGCTCCAACAGCTTACCGGACCCGATAGCTGCCAATTTTTTAGCGGCAAACAAAAAATCATTGGATTTGCACAGCAAGCGATAATTGTCATTATTCTGACGGATGAACTCAAAAATAGAGTCGATAAAGTGCATAATATCCTGAGATTCCAATAATCTTGCATTGTCAAAAAATGTATCGATCATCTCATTTTCGTAATCCTCTGCTACGCCGTAAATGTCATCATAATGGGAATAAAACGATCCACGGCTGATATCGGCACGCTTGCACAGTTCACTCACCGAAATCTTTCCCAGCTCTTTTTCTTCGGCAAGCATTTGGGCAAAGACCTTTTTTATCAGCCGCCTTGTTTTCTTTGAGGAATTATTGATATTTTGTGCTTTCATGGCTTTCCTTTCCCAACATGAACAATTATGTGTGTAGTGTTCAAATTTTGACACCGACAAAATAATTGTACTTCAAATTCCAATTTAACAACATTATAATTCAACACAGTTGAAATGTCAACACTGTCAAAATTCAGAAAGGAGTTACAACATATATGGAGATTGAAAACATGTTGAACACAGATTCCGAACACGTCATAGAAACCTCCGGGTTAACGAAGGACTATGGGTTCGGACGAGGTGTTTTTGATGTCAACATTCATGTTGACAAAGGAGAGGTCTTTGGATTTTTGGGTCCCAACGGTGCAGGAAAGTCCACCACCATCCGACACTTGATGGGATTTTCGAAGCCGGATAAAGGAACCACCAAAATACTGGGAATGGAAACCTTCAATCACTACGATAAGATACTCAATCATGTGGGCTACATTCCAGGAGAAATCGCACTTCCGGCAGGACTCACCGGATGGGAATTCATTCACATGATGCAGGATATGCAAAAAATCCATAACCAGCAGCGATTGGAAGAAATGCTCTCCCTTTTTGAGTTGGAAGATTCCGTCCTGTGTGGAGATACCAAACGAATGAGTTTGGGTGTCAAGCGAAAGTTAGCCATCGTGACGGCTTTCATGTCCGATCCCGAGGTGCTGATTTTGGATGAACCCACCAGTGGCCTCGACCCTGTGATGCAGGAAAACTTCATTCAGTTTATTCATCAGGAAAAACACAGAGGGAAAACGATTCTGCTGTCCAGTCATATCTTCTCGGAAATTGACTCTACCTGCGACCGAATTGCGATTATCAAAGACGGCAAGATCGTATCTGAGTTTATTGCCGATGACTTAAAGCACGCTTCCCGGAAATATTACACGGTTGTGTTTGAAAATGCAGCAGAAAAAGAAATCTTCAAAAGCAAATGCAATCAATTAACTACTTACGTTCCAGCTACGGAAGGCAGACGGCGCATCGACCTTTCCATCGAGGACAGCGATCTGAATGAGTTGATTGAGCTCCTTTCAACTCTTGCCGTGCGTTCTTTTAGCAACCGAAAGGAAACCCTGGAGGATTATTTTATGAAATTCTATAAAGAGGATAAAGATTTCGGAGGTGCGCTGCAATGAGTATCATCGAAATCAAAAATCTTACCAAGGACTACGGAAATCAGCAGGGAATTTTTGATCTGAACCTTTCCATTGAGCAAGGAGAAATGATCGGTTATGTGGGCACCAACGGTAGTGGTAAAACCACCACCATCCGCCACATCATGGGATTTCTGAAGCCTACCTCCGGAAAGGTAACGGTAAGCGGTTTATCGTCATGGGAACATTCCAGCGAGATTGTCAAGGATATCGGTTATGTGCCGGGAGAAATCGCTTTTCCGGATTTGAAAACCGGCATCGACTTTTTGAAGTGTCAGGCAGATTTTCTGGGTCTTCGGGATATGTCCTATGCCAATGAACTGATCGAAAGGCTCCAGCTTGATCCAAGAGCAAACTTAAAACGCATGAGCAAGGGCATGAAACAGAAAACGGCCCTTGTAGCGGCACTGATGAACGATGCACCCATCATCATTTTGGACGAACCTACTACCGGTTTGGATCCGCTGATGCGGGCAACCTTTCTGGATATCATCCGGGAAGAACACGAAAAGGGAAAAACCATTTTCATGAGCAGTCACAGCTTTGATGAATTGGAAAAGACCTGCGATAAAGTCGCACTGATCAACAATGGTCATATCATTGATGTCTGCGATATGAATGATATCCGCAATCGTCCGATAAAGGAGTTCAAAATTGAATTTTACACCGCTGAGGATTATGAGCGTTTTCAGCATGAAGATTATGATGTGATCCGCTTGCAGGAGCAATATCATCAGGTGACGATTCGAATCGATGCAAATGAGACGGCAGATATGCTTCGGGTTTTGAAAGCATACCGTGTGAAATTCATTTCAGAACTTCCCTATACGTTGGAAATGCACTTTAAGAAGATTCTATTGGAACAACAGAAAGGTTAAACGGTGA
>CAZWCZ010000024.1:0-21344 GCA_964632165.1 uncultured Lachnospiraceae bacterium
ATTGGTGGTGTTTATGAGGTGTAACTACCTTTCGCACATATTGTAAAACTCTAAAAAAAAACATTTTTTGTGAAAAAATATTGCATAAAAAATATTTTCTGCTATAATAATGTTAAGAAGAACTATGCAGGAGGTAAATGCAGTGATCATAGAGGTTAGAGTAAAAAATTGTTTTGTATTTGAAGAGAAAATCAGTTTTTCCATGAAAGCTGATATGAGAAACAAAAAGTTTGCATCAAATGTTCATAGAGAGAATGGTTTTAATGTACTAAAGACTGTTGGCGTTTATGGTCCTAACAATGTTGGAAAAACATGCCTTGTGAAATGTATCAGAGCAATTAAGAGTGTTTTATTAGATAAGGAAAGTGGATTACTTTGCAATATATTTTCAAACGATGGAGTATGCCAGTTAGGTGTAACATTTTTATCTCAGGGAAGAAAGTTTTCCTATGATTTTTGGTACAATGTAGAGACCGGTGAATATGTGTATGAGACTTTTATAGAAATATTAAAAGATCAGTACGGAAATGAAAAAGAAGTTCTTTGGTTAAAGCGTGATGCAATAAAAGAAGAATATTACTGTATTGATGAAGATGCTCAGAAGATGATGTCCATTATTTCAAAGAATAACTTATTCTGCTACTTAGTAGATACAACCAAGTTTGAAACTTTGAAAGAAATGAAAAATATCTTGGTCGGTTTTGCGGAAAAGATTGATATCATTAACATGAATAACATACCTATGAAGCACACAATTGAATTGCTGAAGAACAGAAATAATATTCAGAAAAGGATTGTGGAGTTTATTAAGAATGCAGATTTGTATATGGATGATTTTAAGTATGTTGATGGAGATAAGATTCAAGTGGATGCTGCTGATGAAATGGGAAGACCTGAAGAAAAGGCTTTAGACATTCCTGAAAATATCATGGATCAAATACGATTAGTCTCAACATATAAGGGAGTTTCTGTCCCTAGTATGATATTTGATTCTACCGGAACCAAGAAGATTGCTGCAATAGCAAGCTATGTGATTGAAGCGTTGGAAGGGGGGAGATATTTGGTTGTGGATGAACTGGATAGCAGTATTCATTTCAAACTGACAAGAGCTATCGTTGCATTATTTAATAATGAACTTAATACCAAGGCACAGATGATTTTTACGGTTCACGATATTAATCTGATGGACTGTAAGAGAATGTTTAGAAAAGAGCAGATATGGTTTGTTCATAAGGACGAAGATGGCGTATATGTGTATTCGCTTGCTGATTTTACAGCACAGGAAGGTGTACGGGATACTACAGATGTTATGGAGAAATATAGGAGGGGGGCACTTGGAGCACTTCCTGATCCTGAATTGATAAAAACACTCCTGAGTATCAAAGGGAATACGAAGGGAGTGGTATCTGCTGATGAAGAATAAAATTCCTAAGTTGTTTGATAGGCGTAAAATATGTGTTATTTGTGAAGGAAATGAGGAGTATGAGTATCTTGAACGTTTAAAGGCATTGAAGGTATGGGCTGAACAGTATGAAATCATTTCTGACAATGCCGGTGGAAACGGTAATATTCCTGCACGGTATCAGGACAGTTATCAGAATGGCTCTTATGAGTTAGTGCTTGTATTTTGCGATACAGAGAAGAAACCGTATGAGCAATATGAAGATATAAAGCGCAAGATTAATGAGTTTCATGGCGTTAAGAGTGCTGCGGATGAAGTGATTATGTTTGGCAATCCGTGCACGATGCAGATAATTGCTAAGCATTGGACGGAAACATTGATCAAAACACCGGCAAAACAGGTAAATGCACCATTGATTGAAGAGTTTACCGGTGTTTCAAATTACAAAGGGAGAGCTGATCAGATTGCAACAGTCATGGAACATATTACGGCAGAAAATTATGCTAATATGCGCCAACGCGTGTGCAATTTGGAAATGCAGGATGCGATTACAGGAAGCAGTAATTTCGGAAGGTTTATGGAATTATTAGAAAGTAGTGACACGAAGTGGATTGACAGAATTAATGATGTGTTGGAGAAATAAGAGATTTGAGTCAAAGTACATGCGAGATTCTTTGTGGGTACTTTTAACCGTATGTAAAAAACAACGGCTTAATAGCAGAAAACTGTTATTAAGCCGCAATGAACACCACAGAAAATTGAATTTACAGAAAAACTTCACACTGTCACATGAGATAACTTAATCGTTCAACCTTTGGACAATTTGTCCAAAGGTTATTTTTTGCCCTTTTTGGGGATGTATTTACAATAAATCCTAATACTTTATTGTAAATGAAAAAACAAGTATAATCTCTCATAATATGCCGATTTCAATTTAAATGTACTACGTTTCAAGGAAAATGTCAATCATTTTAAAGTTGAAAATGTATTTTTTTGCCAACGATATGATTGAAAACGGGCTTTTCGTGGTCAAAAGAGCAGTCGGTTTATTGTACGAAAAAAACAATGGAGGAAAAGCATGGCAAGAAGAGGAGAAAACATTACTAAGCGGAAAGACGGACGTTGGGAAGCACGTATTATACGAGGATATGATTGCAATCGAAAGGCAAGGTACAAATATCTTTATGGCAGATCCTATGCTGAAGTACGCGAAAAAAAACAGGAATATTTATGCAAAAACAAGGAAAATAGAAATAGAAATGGAGATATATTATTAAGTTCAGTACTCTCAGAATTTACTGTTTACAATAGAAATCGCACTAAGGAGTCTACAGCTGCACAATATAAAAGAATAATTGAAACACACATAAGGCCACAGTTAGGGAATTATAGATTGAGTGAACTGAACTCAGTCATTATAGATGCATTTATTGAAGATAAATTGCAGAAAGGACGCATCGATCAAAAAGGTGGATTGTCTGTAAAAACGGTAAGAGATATCCTTACTGTTTTAAAGCAGGTAATCAACTTTTTTGAAGAACGTGGATATTATGAGTTTAGTGGGAAAATTTCATTACCAAGAAAGGATAAAAATCAGATTGACCTGCTTACTAAAACAGAGGAGGATTGTTTAATATCGTATATGTTAAAAAATTTTGAACAAACGCAAATAGGAGTAATGATTGCACTTTGTTCAGGAATGCGCATTGGTGAAATATGTGCATTACGATGGGAGAATGTGGATATTAAAAATGAAACAATTTTTGTTCGGCATACGCTTTTGCGAACAGCGGATTTGTCTATGGAAAGAAAAACAAAGCTCCTGCTAAATATGCTGGGGCAACAGCGTGACGAAGAAAACAGTTTGCAAAGACGAGTGGCTGATTTCAAAAAGGCACTATCGAAGAATAAGGTTTTAGAAGAATTTGATCGAGGAATTTTTGAGAGCATTATTGAAAAAGTCATTATCGGTGGTTATGATGAAAGTGGAAATAAAGATCCCTATAAAATAACTTTCATATATAAAACAGGGTTTAGAAACGATATTGGAAACACAAAGCAGCGTTTTGATAAATTTAAGGGGATAGAGGACAACGCGAAAGAATTGCGTTCCTATATTGCAAATGAGGTAAACGATGTGTGTTCCTCTATTAGTGACGATGAATGTGGAGACGGTTGTTAAGTTGGTTAGAAAAAAGCCGGATGCATATATTGACATTACAGTTGATATGGATGAGTTGGATTTAACATCTTCCGAAGCAAAAGCAACCTATCAGAAAATTTAAGATTACATTTTAGAAAATCATGGTGTAAAGGTATCGTCATTATACATTGCTCAGGTAAAACAGAAACACGGAATTATTGAACGAGAGAATTACAACAAGTCCGCTGATGAAAATGCAAGGCAACCAAAGTGTCCACAGGAAAAGGAAGTTCTGATTGAGGAAGCGTTGAGACATTTTAAAATGATTTCATAAGAATATGGGGGCAGGTAAATGAGCAAACTGATAGCAAAAGAATATAAAAGATTTGAAGACATTAAAAAAGTGCGTGAAGATGGTTCGGAATATTGGAGTGCAAGAGAACTTGCCTTGGCACTTGATTACACAAAATGGGAAAATTTTCATAAGGTAATAAAGCGTGCTATGATTGCCTGTGAAAATAGTGGACATACAATATACGAATGTTTTCCTGAGGTCAGGAAAACATCAAAAATGCCTAAAGGTGGATTTAAGAATTTAGTTGATTATGAATTGAATGCAGGATATATGGGATTATACGGTGGATTAGATGTGGACGATATTCACACTAGAAAAGGGTTGGAAGTTGGACAAAAGATTTTGGATTATATGGGCAGCACAGAAGTGATTGCCAATTTGTTCCGAATCTCACAGACGGAAGAAAAACTTCGCAAAGACGAGGTGGATGATGCAAAAATTGCAACATCGGTTCATTATGCTGTGGGGCGTGAAGTTAGAAGTGCTATTGGAAAAATTGGTGGTACAATGCCGGAGGATTTGCCTACACCTGAAAAGAGTATTCAGCAGATTGAGAAGGAGCAGATGGCACGATTAAAGGCAAAAGCGAAAAATGGAAAACTGATGTTGGATGAGTAATTCGCACATTGGTAAAAATTAAAATCTTTCTGTAAGATGATAGTAAATCAAATTACAGGAGGATTTTTATATGACAACATTATTTGAACAGCAAGGCGGACAATACGAATTGCAGGGTAATTATCGGTTGCCTTGCGTTACATTGTCAAACAATGGAAATTATGCAATCGGTGTTTGGGGTAAGCGACACAGATGCTATTTCAAAGAGCATCACAAGGTCAGATATTATAATTTACTGACTGTCAGAACGCTTGATAGTTACCTTGCCGACATTGAAAGTCAAGCAGAAAAACTGTTTGAACAGACGGTAAAATCACTTGCCGAAAATGAAAATGTTACGGAAAATTTGAAAGAAACTTAAATTGCTATTGGTTCCAGATAAACAGATATAGCCCTTCTTGTGAGTGATGTCCGTAGAGAGGCAAGGGTAATGCCTTAATCCCATCATGAAGCGGAATGATCTTTTTCAATGATGCACCCGCGGGTGGCTAATTCCAGGCAAAATTGTCTTTCCCGGCACCAAGTTCAAAATGATATTTTGCAATGCCAAGGTCTACTTTTGTGTAAAAACCGGCACCGGATTTTACAGAGACTTTGTTATCCGGAGTAAGGGTAAAAAAGAATTTTTGCTGGTTCATTGCGGTAGGAGCAAGGAGTGCTGCTTCTATACCTGAAACAAACCAGTCCGGTGCAGAAGTATCCGCGTTGCTTACCTGATGGAATGATTTTGACTTGTGGGCAACTCCTTGTGTTTTTCCGTAGCCAAGAGCAAGCACAACAGTCGGTTTTTCACCTTTTCCTACGTGGAACGCTCCTGGTATTTTTTTGTAAGTCATGGCTACCCAGCACGTATTTAACTCAAGCTGCTGTGCTTTTAATGCGAGACGTTCTCCGTAGTAACCACAGGTTTCTTCTAAAGATTTTCCTTTTTTTCCGATGAGTACAATATAATTTGATACACCGCTGAATTTTCCGTAATGTGCCATAAAGCTGTTAAAAGCCTTTGGCTCATTGGTCACAAGCTGGATATGCAGCCCGCTTTCTTGGTTGCAGCAGGAAATTTCCTCTTGCAGCAGACGGAGAGTTTCTGAATCCAGGGGAGTGTTTTCATAGGTTCTGACACTGTGACGATATTTCATTGCTTCCATAAGTTCCATTGCAGTTTCCTCCATTATTTCAATTTTTTTTGCTTCTGTCAGGAAGGCTTTTCATGATGGCACCGGCATGTAGGAACATTTGCAGAAGTCTGTTCAATGCCTGGGTATCAGCGTCAAAATAGTAGTAGTTTTTTGTTCCTTCCCGACGCATTTTAATGATTCCGGCATCTTTTAAAATTTTGAGATGGTGAGAAACGGCAGGACGGGAAAGGTGAGTCTTTGCAGTGATTTCCCCTACGCGGACACCCTGACATTTTCCCATCTGCATCATTTCTAAAATGAGATGCTGGCGGTTTTCATCACCAAAGGCTGAGAGGATTTTCTGACAGGCAGAAAATTCTTCTGCCAATTTTTCTATTTCAGACAATAGCAGCACTCCTTTCGTTTATTGGTTTAGACTATTGTACCATATTTTTGAGAAAATGTATGATTGGGAAAGAAAATCGAGACAGAAAAAAGTATAAAAAAAGAGGATGCTTCAGAAAATCAGAAATTGCATTTTGCATGGGTTCATGCTACAATGCGTATAACATAAATCAGGTGTACCAAGGAGGAGGGCCATACATGTCCGGATATTGTTTAAAATGTGGGACGGAAAGCAGAAAGAATGGGGAAAGATTTTTGAGAGCAGGCAGAAAGTTCATGCTGCTTTGCCTTGCATTTTTTGTCCTTTTATCAGCATGCAGCAAAAAAAACGTGTATCATTTTTACGTAGATGAAGAGGGAAATGCGTACTGGGATAAAGTTGAAGGAGCTGTTGATTATGAAGCACAGCTTTTGGATGAAAATGAGGATGTGGTACTTGGATTTTGGCCTGGGACAGAAGAAAATACAGCATACATTCCGGCAGGATGTACGCTGCGCATCCGTCCGGTTTTTGAAGACAAAAGCGTCGGAGACTGGATGGTGGGAGTGTATGCAGGTAAAGGCGAAAATGTCATTAAGACTCGCGTGGATTCCGGATATAAAATTTATTGGGAAGATTTACAGACTTATGAGATACTGTCCAATATTGACCGGACTTCAATAAAGACGGAAGCGGACGGAAGCATTTCTTTTTCTGCTGCTGCACCTGATGGAGGGATACTCCGGTTTACAGGTACCGGAATTACGCTGACAGAGGATGGAATGACGCTCCGGCCGAATGCCAGGATAACCGCTTTGGATGCGATCGGACGTATTATAGCGTTAGAAATGAGTGTGACGGACAGTGGGAATCTGGATAACTGGTGTTATGGCAGTGGAGGATACACATTTACGACGGCAATCAGCGTGGATTCTGCAGAACAGTTATATTATGTTCCACAACTCAGCATTCTTGCAAATGAAATGGAAGCAGTGATCCGTTGTGCGGAATATCAGCCAAACTTCATCTCTTTCGGAACTTCGGATGCAAATGAGGATTCTATTAAGGTTTCTGCTGTGAAAGTATATTATGATGAAACAACATACAATACGGGACTACGCCTGGCGGCTCTTTCCACTGCAAATTATGGAACATATCTGGAAGGGGAGTATTATGATCCTTCAAAAGAAGGATTCCTGCTGGAAAAGAAGATTTATGATTTTGCACTAAGCCTGTTTCCTGATGTGTCAGATGCAACAGATACGTTTGAACTGGATGTGATCTATGATGACGTGGTCCATGTATCTTCTGCAATTTATGATGTCGAAGAAACCATGTATCTCATAGGAGAACTGCGAAATGAAGACGGGAAAGTAATGGATAAAGAAACGGATCCGCTAAAGAAAGGATTCACACTGGACGTCACATTGGGAGATTATACAATGAACCTGACGTTACCTGTTCTGGAACGCTATGCCGGTGCAAGTACATTGCATGAACTGGCACCGTATAATAATGCAGATGCGTATGGGGAGAAGCTTTCAATTGTCATTCCTATTGCCTGGCAGGATCAGGCGGAAAATGCAACAGAAGAAGTACTGTACAGCATTTATTCAAAACTTGGACGTGTTATGACCCTGGATGGGACGGTTATCGATTATTCCGGTAATCTTGAAGAACAGTTCTCTCTTAGTGATTATTTTGATACAGCTTCGTATGGCAAATACAGCATGACTTCTTTTGTGAGTGAATGGTATCAGGCTCCTTATGATTTTCAGGAGATGCAGAATCAGAGTGTTACAGCAAATGAAGATTTTAAAGAAGAAATTTACAGGTGGCTGATGGAACTTTATCCGGAGATGGATTGGAGTCGCTTTGACACAGATGGTGACGGTATTTTTGATTCCGTTATTTTTATCAATGCCGGTCAAATAACCGGAAATGAAATTAATATGGGAGGTTATGGATATGCCCTGTTTGTAAGTGCGGGTTATACCGGAGATAAAGCCGGAACGCAGGAGACTCCGGTATTTAAAAATTTTGTCAGCCTGAATATGGGATTTTTATCCGATAATGCATTGATCCATGAGGTTTCGCACAGCTTCGGAATCATTGATTACTATGATGTAGAATACAGTGGAATCGATGCTGTCGGGAACTATGACATGCAATCGGACGGATTTGGTGACTGGAATGCTTTTTCTAAGTATGCGGTCGGCTGGATTGAACCGGAAATTGTTTCCGGACTTGCAAAAGGAGAGTCGGTAGAAATTTCGATTGGAGCTTTTTCAGAGACCGGAGATGCTATTGTCATTCCGGCAGCAGGGACAGAACATGACGGACCGTTTGGAGAGTATATGATCCTGGAACTTTTTACGGATGGCGGTGTAAACCGATATGATGCAGCAAAGTATGGTCTGGATGGCACGGTCGGGGTGCGGATCAGCCATATCAATGCCAACATGGAAAAACGTGTGTTGACAGGAGAGGATGGAGCAGAGTATCCGATCGGAACGACGCACATGGCAAATTCCTACAATAAGGACGGCAAGTATCAGATTGAGGTGATCCAGTCAGGCGGTACAAATACGTTTACCGCTGCAAACAGCGAAAATACAGCTCTGGCGGCAGCAGATCTTTTTGTGGCAGGAGATTCTTTTGATGCGGAGGAGTATTCGGAATTTCTGTTGAATGGACGGATGGACAATGGAGAAGAGTTTGGATACAAAATTGAAATTGTCAGCATTGAACAGATTTCAGGGGAATATACTGCCGTTGTCCGCATTACACGTAAGTAATCAAAAGCACTGCTCTGTCTGGTTTCGACAGTCGGGAACAGACAGAGCGGTATACTGCAAAAATGCAGAAAAGTAAGATTGTTGTGAAAAAACAAAAAAATTCAAAAAAGATGAAAATTTTTGTTGACAAACTGCTTTTTATCGTGTATGATAAATCTTGTTCAAAGGAACGTTATAAGAAATGCGCGAGTGGCTCAGTTGGTGGAGCGCGACCTTGCCAAGGTCGAGGCCGCGGGTTCGAGTCCCGTCTCGCGCTCTTGCAAAGAAGAATCAGTCGATAGACTGGTTCTTTTTTTGTGCCTCCTGCAGCAGATGTTCAAATAAAAGGCCGGACAGATACCAGGCAGGTGCATAGTCAAGACGGATCAGGCCTTTGTAGTTTAATTTTGCATTACTGTAGTCCCAAGGGCAGGAATTGTGCTTTTTCAAAATGCTGCCGGAGAGAAATTCGCCAAGATAGATCAGAAACATATAGGCAAAACCGCGAAATACGGCAGGAATGTGGTGGAGTTTTTTACTGAGCGGCTCCAAGAGGGCTGCCATACCGTAAATGGGGAACATCCACACAGAAGTCTGGCAGCGGAGTTTTTTATCTTTTCCGGACAAAATAGAGTGCATGCCTGTCCAGAAACATTCAAGACACCAGCCGAAGGCGCCGCAAGAGAGAAAATTTCGGATAAACGACATAGAAAAAAGCTACCTTTCTGTAAAGATAGCTTTAGTATGGGCAGATGTTACTTTTTTATGCAAGAAGAATGGAATTCAGAACCGTTAACGCATAGTCTGTACTTTTTTGGCGTACTTCATTGCGAGAAAGACCGGGAAAATGCATGGTAGAGGTAATGACGGAACCGCAGATGGAAAAACCGAAGCATACGGTACCAACCGGAATTTTTTCAGAGCCGCCACCCGGGCCGGCAAGACCGGTAGTAGCAATCCCGACTTCGCAACCGGCTTTCTTTGCAACTCCGGCTGCCATTTCGGCGGCGACAGCTTCACTGACGACGTTATAGCGGTCGATTGTTTCCGGAGAAACGCCAAGATAGTTTATTTTTGCTTCATTGGCATACGTGACAAAACTTACATCCAGAACACGTGAAGCATTTGCCACGTTGATGATTCTGGCTGCGATCAGTCCGCCGGTACAAGATTCGGCACAGGCAATGTGTCGGTTCTGGCAGATGAGTGTGTGTACGAGCTGTTCTTCTAAACTGTGAGACATGAGAAAACCTCCCCAAGACCTGCGGTGATCAAAAGGTCAGCATTGGAATCGTAAGCAGTTGCAGTTTTGTTGATCAATACAAGGTGATTCCCTTGAAAATAACGCAGAAAGGATGCAGCGGGATAGACGGACAGCGAAGTTCCGGCAACAAGAAGTGTATCGGCTTCTGAAATGAGTGACAGTGCTGTTTCAATATCATTGCTGTTAAGACTTTCTTCGTATAAGACAACATCTGGTTTGATGATCCCGCCGCATTTACAGCGAGGGATTCCGGTTGTTCCGGTAATGGCAGAGAGCGGATACGCTTTGTGACAGTTCAGGCAGTGGTTGCGATGGATACTGCCATGCAGTTCAATTACCCGTTTACTTCCGGCAGCCTGATGCAGTCCGTCAATGTTCTGTGTGATGATTCCGGTCAGTTTTCCGGCGGCTTCCAGTTTTGCCAGAAAAGAATGGGTTACATTTGGAAGAAATCCGGTGACTGCCATTTTGTTTCGGTAGAATTCATAAAATTCTTCCGGCTTTTCCAAAAAGAAAGTGTGACTTAAAATGGTTTCCGGCGGATAACGGTAAGACTGATGATAAAGACCGTCTGCACTTCGAAAATCCGGGATACCGCTTTCCGTACTGACGCCTGCACCGCCAAAAAAGACAATCTGTTTGTCGGTATCAAGGACAGATTGCAATGTTCTGATCTTTCGTTCAAGTTCATTCATGTGGAGACCTCCTTTTGATCCTGTGCTTTTGCGGCTGGACGGTCAATTCTGTCAGATTGAGATGTTCCTTTAGAGAAAGTACAGAAAAAACAGCGTCGGAAATGTCTTCGGCAAACAGACAGGCACTGTCATCTGCAGTAAAATCGGCATTTCGATATAATGAGGTTTTTGTCATATCAGGAAGAATCGTAGTAACTTTGATCCCGTGTTTTCGTACTTCTTCAAACAGACTGCCTGCAAAACTGAGGAGAGCGGCTTTGGTTGCGCCGTAAGCACATCCGTGTGTGTTTTGTTTTCTGGCTGTGACGGAAGAAATGAAAAGAAACTGTCCGCTGCCCCGTTGTTTCATATAAGGAAGCAGCATGGAAGTAAGGAGCATGGGCGCTTCTATGTTTGTGCGGACAAGTTCGCAAATGGCATCTTCGGAAATGGTTTCGTGAAGTCCATAGTAGCCCACTCCGGCGTTGTGGATCACAATATCCGGTGCAGGGACGGAATAGGCAGTTTTAATAGAAGAAAGTAATTGATGCATCGCATTTCTGTCGGTAATATCACAGGCAAAACGGAGAAAATTTTCCGGATAGGTAAGAGATTCGTCAAAGGTCCGGCCGATGCCGAAGACAAGATATCCCTCAGATGCCAGTTTTTTTCCGATTGCAAGCCCGATGCCGGAAGAAGCACCGGTAAGTAATACGGTTTTCATGTTTCTTCGCCTCCGTTCCAAAGAAAGATTTTTTCTGCCGGCAGATATTTGAGCAGCAGATCCTGCATGTAGTGTACCATTTTTTCAGACAGATCGCCATAGTGGGATATACCGTTTTCTGTGATGTAGGGAAATTGTACGATGGCACAGTCCGGACGTTTTTTTCGCATTTGTTTTAGGTATTCTGTGCTGATGCGGAAGACACCGATGCTGACATCGTAGAGATCCTCCGGTACAATTTTTGAAAAAATATCGGATATCAGGGTTCTGTATTGTGCCTGCCAGTCAGGCAGATAAAGCATCGGATCAAAACATAAACGGACAGAAAATCCTGCGGTCTTGGCGGCAGAAAGTGAAGCAAGCCGTAAAGCGATTGGTGCAGCTCCGTGTTCGGCAGCACGGCTGATCTCATCAGGAGAGACAGTCCAGGCAAAAATGATGCGGGAAGTATCCCGACACAACACGGAAAGTTCGGAAAATATAGCAGGGTTTCCGGACTTCGTGCGAATTTCCAGAGTAAGTCCGGGATGAGTATCTGCAAAAGCGAGCCAGCGTTTTACAAAGCCGAAACGGTGTTCCATGGCAAGCAGATCGGTATCATAGGAAATGCAAAGGTAAACCGGATGTTGTGAAAGAAGTTCTTCCAACTCGCTAAAATAATCTTCCAGATTTACGAATACGACCACATGACCGGAAGGGTACATTCCCTGCAGATAGCAGTAGTCACAATGATAGACACAGTTCATCATGCAGGAAGTGTAATAGAAATGTTCTTTTCCAAAATTCTGGCAGACCGGTGCACCTTTATAGAGCAGGGTTCCTTTCTTTTTGGCAAAAATGAGGGAAGGTGCTTTCTTCTGCTCGGCAAAATTTTGGTGTGGGCGATTGAAAATGTCTTTATAATGTTGGATCGGAATGCAGCCCGGCGGCAAGGTTCCGTTTTCTTCAAAACAGTCTTTTTCAGCATAAATGACAGAAAAAAACGGAAGATAAAGAGAAGCTCTTTTTGCGGGAGAAGCTGCCAAAGGAGCTTCGGAATAAGAAACACTCTGCAGCAGCTGTTCTTTCAGCAACCGAAAATAAGGGACAGCCTGTTTTTTGCCATGGATCGGTTCATGCGGAAGCAGCGAAAAAAAGCGACACAAAAGTTCACTAAGAGGTAGCGAAGCAAGTTTTGCATAACGAAACAGACGCTCGGCTTCGTTCCGCATGCTTTCGGTCATGGGGAGCAGATGATAGAGTCGCTCTGTCAGCAATTGTTCTTCTCTTGTAAAGGAAGGCTCCAAAAAGCAGGAACTGAGATGGAGCGAAATTTCTCTGGCGAAAAGAAGGATGTCATTTGTATGGGTACTCAGCAAAGAGGTTACCTGTGTGGCCGTGACCGGAGTATTTTCTTTGTCTTCTGCTTTTAAAAAAGGAAAGTCAGAGACTGCCTTAAAAAAGAACATCCGCTCAGGAGAAAAATAGGGAAGCAGCGTCTGATAAAGTGCTGCCGCTTCCATATCGATCAGAACAGCACAGTCGTCCGAAAATCCGGAAGAGCCGGTGCAGGGTGCGGCAACGGTAGTCAGGGAACGCAGGGAAAAAGGATTCCGGTATAAAAGATCCGGATAGTAGGTACGTCCGGTTGTCTGATCTGTAATCTGCGAGATCAGGAAGAGGTCACCGATGCAGGTGTCAGCTTCGGAAGTGCATCCGGCAATGCCACAATTGATCACAAGATCCGACGGCTGCGGCGGATATAAAGAAAAATGTCGCGCGGACACGGCAGCTGCTGCGATCATTCCTGCCCCGGTGATAAGCAGGCGCAGTTCATCTCCTTCAAACAGCTGATAGTGTGTTTCCTGCAAATTCTTTTTTAAATGTAAGGATTCAACGAAGGGCTTTGCCTCCGGATAAAGTGCGGTGATTATTGTGATCATGCGGTTGCCTTTTCTTCTTTTTTTATTAGAAAGTATACTACAATACGAACGTTCTGTCAAAAAGATGCATTGTTTTTTCAGAAAAAAAGGCTTATACTGGAAACGTTGAAAAAGTGAAATTATGAGTGAGCATGAGAGTCAAAAGAGGGGAATCATATGCCAAAAAGATATCGTGTAGGATGTAAAGGATTGAATGAAGACGGAAAGGGAGAAGTGATCTTTAATAACAGAAAATTCTGGGTATCGCATTTCCTTCCGGGAGAGAAAGGGAATATTGAACTTGTCTACGGATCAAAGGAAACGGGAGCAAAGCTTGTATCGCTGGATGTTTGTTCCAAAGACAGGATTGTTCCGCCCTGCCCGGTATATGAAACCTGTGGCGGATGCCAGCTGATCCATATGAATTATGAGGCACAGCTTGAGTTTAAGCAGGGTCAGATGGAGAAATGGTTTGCACAGGAAGCAGAGGAAGGACGGCTTTTTCCAATCCTCCGCATGCAACATCCGTGGAATTACCGGCATAAAGTATATGCTTCCTTTTCAAAAGGGAGGCATGGAGAGATCATTGCAGGAATGTATGAAGAAGATTCTCACCGGACGGTCTCTACGGGAGACTGCATGATTCAGAATCCGCTTGCCAATGATATCATAAAGGAAATAGTGCGCCTTATGAAGCAGACTCATACTCCGGTATATGAAGAGGATAAAAAGACCGGAGTACTTCGGCATGTGTATATCCGGGTAGGGGAAAAGACCGGTCAGGTCATGGTCGTGCTCGTGACCGGAAGCTGCGAATTCAGAGAAAAAGCAAAATTTGTGGATGGACTTAGAAAAAAATTTCCGCAGATCACAACGATCCTTCATAATGTAAACGGAGCAAAGACCAGTATGGTCCTTGGGAAAAAGGAGACAGTCCTGTATGGGCCCGGGAAAATAGAAGATGTTCTTTGTGGTCTGACGTTTGAAATTTCGCCACAGTCTTTCTATCAGGTAAATCCGGTGCAGACGGAACTTCTTTATGAAACGGCGGTAAAGTTTGCGGAACTGAGCGGAAAAGAAACGGTATTAGATGCTTACTGCGGTATCGGAACGATTGGGATGGTAGCAGCAAAAAATGCCGGCAAGGTGATCGGTGTAGAATTAAATGAGGCCGCGGTAAAAGATGCACGGCGGAATGCAGAAAAAAATCATTGCAGGAATATTTCCTTTATAGCCGCTGATGCGGGGAAATATATGACAATGCTTGCCGGGGAAAAGGGCGGAGAACGGCCGGAACTTGTTTTTATGGATCCGCCAAGGAGCGGAAGCAGCAAAGAGTTCCTGAAGACACTTTGCCGGCTGGCACCGGAAAAGGTCGTTTATATTTCTTGTAATCCGGCAACGCAAAAAAGAGATACAGACGAATTGAAACGCAGAGGATATCGGATAGAAAAAGTACAGGCGGTGGACTGCTTTTGCCATACCTATCATGCAGAAAGCATTGTACTTTTAAAGAAGACGGGAGAATAGACAGATGTTGTTTAGAAACAAAGGAAAAAAGAGTGAGGCGGTTGTTGACCTGACGCAGGGATCGATTGTGAAAGGGATGATCACATTCGCTGTCCCGATGTTTTTAGGACAGCTTTTGCAGCAGCTGTATAATATGGCAGATGCATGGGTGGTAGGAAATTTTGCGGATAATGATGCTTTTGCGGCAGTGAGTTCTGCAGGAAGCATGATCTTTCTGATCACCGGTTTTTTTAACGGGATCGCGATCGGCGGAGGTGTCGTCATTTCACGATATGTCGGGGCAAAGAATGAAGAGTATATCAGACGATCGATCCATACCAACTTCTTGTTTGGGATCATTGCATCGGTACTTTCTACTGTCGTAGGACTTGCTGTAACACCGAAACTGCTTGTCTGGATGAATGTGCCGGAGAGTGTCATACCAAATTCCAGGTCATATTTCAGTATTTATTTTGCCGGTGTTTCTACGGTAATCCTGTATAATATCTGTATGTCGATCTTGCGGGCACTTGGAGACAGCATACATCCGCTGTATTATCTGGCGGTGTCTTCTGTCGTAAATGTGATCCTGGATCTTTTGTTTGTTGCAGTCTTTCATTGGGGTGTGGCAGGTGCTGCCATTGCAACGGTAACGGCACAGGGAATCAGCGTGATACTTTGCATAAGACAGATGCTCCGCATCCCTGATGAGATAACACGACTGGATTTCAGACAATTGAAATGGCATGGAGATATTATGTCGGAAGTGATCCGTCAGGGACTGCCTACCGGGATTCAAAATTCCGTTATCAGTATCGGAAATATTGTTGTTCAAACGAACATTAACAGCTTTGGTGCATTTGCCATGTCCGGACACGGAGCCTATGCAAAGATTGAGGGATTTGCTTTTCTGCCGATCACAAGCATGTCTATGACGTTGCCGACGTTTATCAGCCAGAATCTTGGAGCAAAGAAAAAAGAACGTGCAAAAAAGGGAGCGTGGTTTGGTATTGTTCTTGGAATGCTGATGGCAGAGGTTATCGGTGTTGCTGTTTATCTGTGGTCGGAATATGCACTTGGATTTTTTGTAAATGAGCCGGAGGCAATCCGATATGGCCGGATTCAGGCAGGAATAGTTTCTTTGTTCTTTTTCCTGCTTGCATTTTCGCATTGTGCCGCCGGTGTTTTAAGAGGATGCGGGAAATCTGTTGTTCCGATGATAACAATGCTTGCGTTCTGGTGCGGTGTCCGAATTCTTTATGTAACACAGGCAATCCGGATTTTCCCACAGTATCAGACGATCTGTTGGGCTTATCCGTTGACTTGGACACTTAGCAGTATTGTATTTTTGCTGTTTCTTTTATTGTCTGACTGGACAAACACATGGGAAAAGCAAAAGAGATAGCAGAGAGAATATTCAGGAAAACATTTTTAGAAATTTTGTAAAATGTTCACATTTATGTGCTAGGATAAAAGAAAAGACTTTCGGAGGATATGATGAAACTGCTGTATGCTGAGGATGAACGGTCGCTTTCGGAAGCGGTGGCAGACATCCTGACTTATCATAAATACCTTGTAGATGCTGTTTATAATGGTGAAGATGCTTTTGAATATGCCGTGACCGGGGATTATGACGGTATTATTTTGGATATTATGATGCCGAAGCGGGATGGGATCGAGGTACTTTCTGCACTGCGAAAGCATGGCTGCAAAACGCCGGTTTTGCTGCTTACAGCCAAGACGCAGATAGATGACCGTATCCGCGGACTGGATGCGGGTGCGGATGATTATCTGCCAAAACCCTTTGATATGGGAGAATTACTGGCACGTATCCGTGCGATGCTCCGCAGACGGGAAGAATTTCATCCGGATCTTCTTCGGTTTGGAGATCTGTCTTTGAATATTCAATCGGGGACACTTTCCTGCAAGGGAACGGAATTTGTTCTTCCAAAGCAGGAATACCGTCTGATGGAACAGCTAATGATGAATCATAGTATATTTCTTTCCACGGAGGATCTGCTGATCAAAGCGTGGGGATCTGAGACGGAAACGGACATGAACAGCGTATGGCTCTACATTTCCTATCTCCGCAAACGCCTGACGGCTATGAACTCAGCGGTTGAGATCGTATCCAGGCGAAACATCGGATATCGTCTGGAGGTGGTTCAATGAAGAAAACGCTGCGGAAAAAGTTCATTTTTTTTGCCATGTCCGCCGTGACGATCCTTCTGGTGGTGCTGATCGGAGCGATCAGTATTTTCAGCTGGATCATTCTGGACAGACAATCGGATAATGTGCTGTGTACCATCGCTGATGGGAATGGGACATTCCTACAGATGGAGTTTTTTGATCATGGACCATTGCAGCCGCCTATGAACATGGACACCATAAAATCAGCTCGTTTCTTTATGGTCTGTGTTGATGCTGACGGGAATGTGAAGGATGCCAATATGGATCAGATTTCCTCAGTGACGGAAGAGCAGGCTGCCCAGTACGCTAAAAAAATATCCGGAAGCTATGGAAAAATCGACAATTTTAAATACAAAAGCAAAGTATTAGGTACGGACCGGCTGATTTTTTTTATGGATATTTCAGGGCAGATGCAGACTTTTGTGATGGTTTTCAGCATTTCAGCTATGATTGCACTGTCCTGCTGGCTGCTTATCCTGATTTTTGTAATTTTACTGTCCGACAGAGTAGTGCGCCCGATTTTAGCGGGCATGGAAAAACAGAAACAGTTTATTACCAATGCCGGACATGAATTGAAAACGCCCCTTACCATTATTCAGTCTAATAATGATGCTTCTGCTCTTATCCATGGGGAAACAAAGTACAGCCAAAATATCCGCCGGCAGACACGACGGCTGAATATCCTGATGACAAATCTGCTGACTCTTGCAAAGCTGGACGAGGAGATCAAGCTGCCAACCGAAGACGTTTGTATCGGTGAACTGATACAAAATCTGATCCCGGGCTATGAGGATATGTTTGTAAAAAAAAATATTGAATTCTCAGCCGTTGTTCAACCGGATCTTTTTATGCAGGTGCACAGGGATTCCTTTATACAAATGATGTCTGTTTTATTGGATAATGCTGCGAAATACACCCCGAACGGCGGAATGGTACGGATGACCGCCTGCCGGAACAGTGGACATGTTGAAATTCTGGAAGAAAATACCTGTGATGCACCGGATCATTATGATGCAGAACCGCTTTTTGAACGTTTTTATCGCGGGAGCAGTGCAAGGACTCAGGACAGCAATGCTGCAGGCTATGGCATCGGACTTTCTGCCGCCCGTGCCATTGCAGAAAATTTCGGCGGAACTTTGAAAGCAGAATATACAAAGAACGGAACAATCCGTTTCATCGCAAAGTTTTAATTTTACTTCACAGAAAATTCACAGGCCTTTCCATCTGTATTTACGGATGGGGAGGCTTTTCTAATGTTAATCATAGGTTCGTGCTGTAAAATATAGGGCAGAAAGGAGGAATTCGATTTGCAATTCAGACATGAAGTGAAGCATGAGATCAGTAGTTCGGATATGCTGATCTTGCGACAAAGACTGCGTGCAGTCATGCATCCGGATCCGCATGCTGTAAACGGGAAGTATGAGATCCGCAGTTTATATTTTGATAATCCGGATGATAAGGCTCTTTGTGAAAAGCTGGATGGTGTGAATATCCGGGAAAAATATCGGATACGCCTGTACAATCACGATCCGTCTGTCATCCACCTGGAGCGGAAGTTCAAGCATGGGGACCTGGGATATAAAGACTCTGCAACACTGACAGAAGCACAGGCACGTGCCATCGCATGCGGAGATACCGCCTGGATGGCACAAAGTGCTGATGAAGTGGTCCTGGGGTTTTATTCACGTATCTGTAATGAGGGATTAGCTCCAAAGGTAATTGTGGACTATACCAGAGAACCTTTTGTATTCGCCGCAGGAAATGTCCGTGTAACACTGGACTATAACATTCGTACCGCGCTGCGCTGTACGGATTTTCTTAACCCCGAATGTACCACGATCCCTGTACCGGAATCGCCTTGTATCCTGGAGGTAAAGTGGGATAATTTCCTGCCTGATGTGGTGCGTTACGCGGTGCAGCTGGGAGACAGGCACAGCACTGCATATTCCAAATATGCTGCCTGTCGTATGTACGATTAAATTTTGAATGATTAAGGAGAATGAAATTCATGACTTTCAGTGATATTTTTAAGTCCAGTTTTCTGGAAAATGTAACGGCTATCAGCGTTTTTGATATGATCCTGACCATTGCACTGTCCTTTGGCCTTGGTCTGTTTATCTTTTTTGTGTACAAGAAGACCTATCGTGGCGTGATGTATTCTGCGGGATTCGGTACGACACTCATTGCTCTGACTATGATCACTTCTATCGTGATCCTTGCCGTGACGAGCAATGTAGTGCTGTCACTTGGTATGGTGGGGGCATTGTCCATCGTTCGTTTCCGTACTGCTATCAAGGACCCGCTTGACATTGCTTTCCTGTTCTGGTCCATTGCAGCCGGCATTATTCTGGCAGCAGGCATGATACCGTTGGCAATCATCGGAAGTGTCTGCATTGGTATTATTCTGCTGGTATTTGTTAACAAAAAATCTAATACCAATCCTTATATGGTAGTACTGAGCTGTACCGATCACGATGTAGAAGTAAAGGCAAAAGATTTTATTGCAAAAAATGTGATCAGATCTACGATCAAGAGTAAGTCTGCTGTGAAAGGTGCTATTGAGTTGAACATCGAAGTGAGACTGAAAGAAGATGATACGGATTTTATCAATATTCTTTCCGAAATGCCCGGTATCAACAGCGCAGTGATCGTCTCTTATAACGGGGATTATAGGGGGTAAGTTTATGTCAGGAAGTAAATATTTTGATCGCATCGCGGTAATCGTGACAGCGGTAACGTTGGTAATGACAATTCTGTTTATGAATGGTGAAGCTCTGGGAATTGAAATCACGGCAACGACGATGGGATATGAAAGCAGACTTTTTGATAATACAAAGGTTCATACCATTGATATTGTGACGGACGATTGGGATGATATGATCGAAAATGCCGCAAGTGAGGAATATTACCTTGCCAATGTGGTCATCGATGGAGAATCTTATAAAAATGTGGGAATCCGTACAAAAGGAAATACCTCTCTTTCCACAGTCGCTACTCTTGGAAGCGAACGATACAGCTTTAAAATAGAGTTCGATCACTATGACAATACGAAATCTTATCATGGACTGGATAAGCTGAGTCTGAACAATCTGATTCAGGATTCCACTATGATGAAGGATTATCTGACCTACACTATGATGAATGAATTTGGGGTTGCTTCTTCTCTGTGCAGCTATGTCTATATCACGGTCAATGGTGAGGACTGGGGATTGTATCTGGCAGTAGAGGGCGTGGAAGAAGCCTTCTTGGAACGAAATTACGGCTCTGACTATGGAGAACTGTATAAGCCGGACAGTTTGAGTTTAGGCGGTGGTCGTGGCAACGGCGGTGATTTCGATATGAGTGAGTTTAACTTCGATGGTGCAGAGAACAATATTCCCGGGGATTTTGATCCTTCCGCAATATTTGACGGAAGCGAAAACGGCGGATTCGGTGATGGAGGATTCGGTGATGGAGAATTCGGTGATGGCGGTTTCGGAATGGGATCCAGTGACGTGAAGCTGCAATACATCGACGATGATCTCAGCAGCTATTCCAATATTTGGGACAATGCAAAAACGGACATTACCGAAGCAGATCAAACCAGATTGATTGAATCTTTGAAAAAGTTATCCGACTGTCAGGATATGGAATCCGTTGTGGATATCGAACAGGTCATCCGCTATTTCGTTGTCCACAATTATGTCTGCAACGGCGACAGTTACACCGGTTCGATGGTGCACAACTATTACCTTTATGAAAAGGACGGGAAGATGGCAATGATTCCATGGGACTATAACCTCGCATTTGGAACATTTACCGGCGGTAATGCCACCGAAACGGTCAACACACCGATTGATGCACCTGTATCGGGTGGTTCTTCTGACCGTCCTATGTTGAACTGGATTTTCGAAAATGAAGAGTACACACAGCTTTATCATCAGTATTTTTCTGAGTTTTTAAACAGTGTAGACGTTGAAGGCATCATTGATAATGCCTATAACCTGATCAAGGAGTATGTGGAGAAAGATCCGACCGCATTTTACAGCTACGATGAATTTGAGCTTGGTGTGGAAACCATTCGTCGGTTCTGTGTACTTCGCAGTGAGAGTATTTCCTTACAACTTGAAAACAATGAAACTACCGGTAATATGAGTTATGTAGATGCTTCCGATATCATCCTGTCTGATATGGGTTCCATGGGCGGCGGCATGGGCGGTGCAGATATGCCGGAAATGCCGGATAGCAACGGGGAAACCATGCCGGGAATGCCGGATAGCAACGGGGGAACCATGCCGGGAATGC
>CAZWCZ010000024.1:21444-31605 GCA_964632165.1 uncultured Lachnospiraceae bacterium
GGGAACCATGCCGGGAATGCCGGATAGCAACGGGGGAACCATGCCGGGAATGTCGGATAGCAACGGTGGTTCTATGCCGGGAATGCCGGATAGCAACGAGGGAACCATGCCGGAAATGCCGGATAGCAGCGGGGGAACCATGCCGGATATGACCGATAATAATGGCAGTTTCATGCCGGGCGGGAATATGCAAATGCCAGATGGAAATTTCTCTGCCGATATGAATGGCGGCAATGTACCGGCATCCGGTATGACAGCGTGGATATGGATTGTTGTGTCTGTCGCAATTCTTGGCGTTGGATTGATCGTAGTCAAAAAGTATAAGGCCTGAACTTGTATGACTGATTATAAGAAAACCGCTGAAGTCTTATGCCCAATGGCATTAAGTTAAGGACAATGAAGAGAAGTTAGTATCGTTTTTTTGATATTAACTTCTCTTTTCTTTTTTTGTTACAGTTAAATTTTCATACATGCTAGCTTTATAAGCACGTCAAATAGACAAGGGTGTCCCCTTGTCAAAAAAATCACATTTCGGATAGATTTTATACTACGTAATAAAGTTTTTAATTCTTGGGATTTTTTATTCATGTGATGTCCTCCTTGCAAAAAGATGCTTTCTAATTACAAGAGCCTCTTTAGCTACTTCTTAAAAATAATTAGTAGCTAAAGAGGCCGCACTTTTTGATTGATATGTCAATACTTTTCCATAAAAAATCCCACACCACACTTTGTGTGATGTGAGATTTTCTTAACTTAATGCCATTGGTCTTATGACCTCAGCGGTTTTTTACTTTAGAGGAACTTTTACAACGCAGGTTCCCATGTTTTTTAATCATCTATTTCTGAAGCAGTTTGATCTCGTCGGATTCACCTAAGATAAGACAGCCGTAAAATCCGGCATCTTCCAGTTTCCCGAAAAGTTTTCCGAGCTTCTTTGGTTTTTCATATAAGGTTACATCATAGTCTTTACGGTAATCATCAGCCTTTTGAATGGCAGCAATGATTTCACCGTCCGGATAGATGACAGCAAGCTTTTTTCTTACGGAAAGGATAGAAGTGCTGCGGGAGGTCAAAATGCTTGCAATGCGTTCAAAACCGATGGAAAATCCGACAGCAGGAACGCTTTCTCCAAGGAATTTTCCGATCATGTTGTCATAACGGCCACCTCCTGCAATGGAACTGCCGAAATCCAGAGATTCTATTTCAAAGATGGTACCGGTATAATATCCCTGCCCGCGGACAAGAGAACGGTCGTATTCAATCGTATAGCGGCTGCCGGACAGCTGACGTACGGTCCGTATGATAGAATCAACACTTTCGATCGCCTCGGTATCGGTACAGTACTTTTTTGCCTCTTCTAAGGTAAACGGGGTAATGCTCATCATAGAGACAAATCTTTCTACGACGGATTCTGCGAACCCTTTCTCCAACAATTCTTTTCTGACACCGTCAGCACCAATCTTATCGAGTTTATCAAAAGTAATGCAGACACTGTCAGAATCGGATGCTTCAAAACCTGCAGATAAAATAAGATTTTTCAAAATCCGACGGTCGTTGATACGGACTTTAAAATTTTCAATACCGATATTTAATAAGGCTTTCGCAGTAGTATCGATCAGTTCGATTTCGCAATTAGTGGAAGAAGAACCTAAAATATCGATATCGCATTGTACAAATTCACGGAGACGTCCTTTTTGCGGACGTTCTGCACGAAATACACGATCGATCTGGATCACTTTAAACGGAGTGCTCAGATTGTTTCGGTTGGATGCGTAGTAACGGGAGAGCGGGAGTGTGAGGTCGTAACGGAGACCGATATCGGACAAATCCTTTGGATTTCCGGAAGCAAGGGCTTCATTTAATTTTTCTCCGCGCTTTAAAATCTTAAATAAAAGATTCAGATTTTCTCCGCCTTCACTCTTATCGAGGTTTTCCATGTCTTCCAGGATAGGAGTAGTGATGCGTTCAAAGCCGCAGGAACGGTAAGTTTCTAATATTTTTCCCTGCAGATAATCCCGCAGAGCGGTTTCCTTTGGCAGATAATCATTCGTTCCTTTTACAGATGTCAGTTTCATAAAATCCTCCTGTCGGGATAAGTATAAAGAATGAAAAAAACGCCGTAGCACACTACGGCGTTTTTGTTTCCTTATGCATATAATTAAGCAATTGTGTTAACAGCCTTAGTGAGCTTGGATACCTTTCTAGCAGCTGTGTTCTTATGGAAGATTCCCTTAGCAGCAGCCTTGTCGATAGCAACAACAGCTTCTGTTAAAGCAGCAGTAGCAGCAGCCTTATCACCCTGTGCAACGAAAGCCTCAACTTTCTTTGTTAAAGTCTTGATCTTAGACTTTGTCATCTTGTTTCTTAAAGTCTTTGTTTCAATTACCTGAATTCTCTTCTTAGCGGACTTGATATTAGCCAATGAAAACACCTCCAATGCAATAAACTTGTTTTTCTCTTGCATGATCCTGTTTCAGCGAAACAGGACACGGACGTTTCACCGAAAACATACTGTTAAATAATACTTCATAAATTAAAAAAAGTCAATATCTTATTAAAAAAAAGTATGTTTTTTTTGAAAATCCGTATAATAACGAAGAAAACGGGCAGTTTTGAGCTGAAGCCGGGCAAAATGGGAAGAATAACTGCATATATCTTGAAAAAGGGAGAAGAAAAAATGAGCCAAAGTGATCTGCTGATAGAACATGAGTTATTGGACACAGGAAAAGCAATGCCTGACGGAGTTGGGAAGCAGCCGGTGGAAATAGAAGGAGTTATGGTGTCAGAAACATGGAACAAGGAAAAAAGCGTTAAGATTACTTCCGTAAAGATCATGACGCAAAAAGCTGCAGAGCGTATGGGGCGTAAGTGCGGCAATTATATTACGCTTGAGATCAAAAAATTAAGTGCAGAAGAAGAAAAAATCAGAGAAGGTGTCATCGAATGTCTGAAACAGGAACTGATCTGCCTGGAGAAAGGGAAAAAAACGGAACATATTCTTGTGATCGGTCTGGGCAACCGGGAGGTTACGGCAGATGCCATCGGACCGTTTGCTTTGGAAAATGTATTTGTAACAAGACATATGATGGAATATGAAAGGATAAAACAAAGCTACAAAACAGTCAGTGCTTTTGTACCGGGGGTTATGGCACAGACAGGGATGGAAACAATGGAACTGATCCAAGGAGTAAATGAAAAGATCCGACCGGATCTGGTGATCGTGATTGACGCATTGGCTGCAAAGAATGCCGGAAGACTTTGCACAACGATACAGCTGACAGATACCGGGATACGTCCGGGAGCAGGGGTCGGAAATCACAGAAAAGAGCTGAACCGTGAAAGCCTTGGAACAGATGTGATCGCCATCGGGGTGCCGACTGTTCTGAACGCAGAAGAAATAGCGGAACCAGAGCAAAAGGAAGAAGTAAAGGAACTTCTTGTCATGCCGAGAAATATTGACAGTTCGGTCCGTTATATCAGCAAACTTCTGGCAGAGGGGATCAATCTGGCAAATAGGAGGGAAGAACACTGAAAAAATTGGAAAGAAAGTTCTATCGGCTTAAGGCAAAAACATACCAGTACCGTTCAGGAAACAGACAGAAGAAGAAATTCAGGGCTGCTCTGCTGATGCTTCTGCTTTTGATCTTATGGCAGGAACTGCCGGAGAAAAAAAGCCAGGATATACAAAAGCAGGAAGAAAAGAAAGATGGGAATGTAGAGTCGGCATGGAACATCGGGTATGTGGAAGGAAGCAAAGAACTGATGGAAAAGGAAGTCGTTTCCGGTATCCCTGAAGCAACGAGGGAACCGGAGAAAGAAAAGAACGGGGAAGAAGAACAACAGACGGCAGCGGTATTGTATCCGAGCCGTTTCTTCCCGGAAACGTATCCGGTGCTTTCGGATATCGTCGGGGTGCGTTATCTGAAAGAGGATCTGCGGCAGCTTACATATCTGGAAGAACATTTTTACATTGTGAATGCGACAACGAAAATGACGGAAAAAGAGTTTGATATGGAATTTTTTTTAGAAGCAGATTTTTCAATGGAGAAGACGGAAGAGGTACAGATACTGATCTATCATACGCATGCATCGGAAGCATTTGCAGACAGCAGAGAAGGAGAAACGGAAGATACGGTGGTCGGAGCAGGCGCACTATTGGCACAGATTCTGCGGGAAAAGTACGGATATCAGGTTCTGCATGACACTACCGTATTTGACAGGAAAGACGGGAAAGATAACAGGAGTTATGCTTATACGGATGCGTTGAAACATATCGGACAGGTAGTGAAAGAAAATCCGTCAATTGAAGTGATCATTGATCTGCATAGAGACGCCGGAGCAAAACGGGTAGTGACGATCCAGGGAAAACAGGTAGCAAAAGTAATGTTATTTAACGGATTATGTCGAAATAAAAGCGGAGAACTAACTTACCTGCCAAATGAGAATCTGAAAGGAAATCTTGCATTCAGTTTTCAAATGAAGCTGATCGGAGATGAAATGTATCCGGGACTGATGAACCGGATATTTTTAAAAGATTACCGATATAATATGCATCTGAAGGAACGCTGTCTGCTGATCGAACTCGGGACACAGAACAATACGGTAGAGGAAGCTAAAAATGCCATGGAACCATTGGCGGACGTATTGGCTCAGGTACTGGCAGAGTGAACGGGACAGAGAAGCGTTTGACCATAGTCGGATAAAAGGAAAAATCTTGACAGAAAAGGCGGAATCAGTTACTATCAACAATGGATTATTACAGATTGCCGTAGAAGGCAGCTGCAATCAGAACGGAGGAAGAAAGAACTAAATGACAACCATTGACCAGAATAAAATAAGAAATTTCTGTATCATTGCACATATTGACCATGGAAAATCTACCCTGGCAGACCGGATCATCGAAAAAACAGGACTGCTGACCAGCAGAGAAATGCAGGCACAGGTTTTAGACAATATGGAGTTGGAGCGGGAACGCGGGATCACCATTAAAGCACAGACGGTACGTACGGTCTATAAGGCAAAAAACGGGGAAGAATACATTTTCAATCTGATTGACACGCCGGGACATGTAGACTTTAATTATGAAGTGTCAAGAAGCCTGGCAGCCTGCGAAGGAGCGATCCTTGTTGTAGATGCGGCACAGGGGATCGAAGCACAGACGTTGGCAAATGTATATCTTGCCCTTGATCATGACCTGGATATTATTCCGGTGATCAACAAAATCGATCTTCCAAGTGCGGATCCGGAGCGTGTGATCGCGGAAATAGAAGATGTCATCGGACTGGAAGCGCAGGATGCACCGAGGATTTCTGCAAAAAACGGACTGAATATAGAGGATGTTCTGGAGGCGATTGTGGCTAAGATCCCTGCTCCGAAAGGAGATGCTTCCAATCCGTTGAAAGCATTGATATTTGACTCCATTTACGATTCCTATAAAGGAGTGATCGTATTCTGCCGTGTTATGGAAGGAACGGTCAGAAAAGGGACAAAGATAAAAATGATGGCAACCGGAGCTATGGCGGAAGTTGTGGAACTTGGAATTTTTGGTCCGGGACAGTTTCTTCCGTGCGAAGAACTGTCAGCAGGAATGGTAGGATATATTACTGCAAGCTTAAAAAATGTGAAGGATACCAGAGTGGGAGATACGATCACGGATGCTTCCCGTCCTTGCGAAGCACCGCTTCCTGGCTACAAGAAAGTAAATCCGATGGTGTATTGCGGTATGTATCCGGCAGATGGTGCAAAATATCCGGATCTGCGTGATGCACTGGAAAAATTGCAGTTAAATGATGCGTCGCTCCAGTTTGAACCGGAGACATCGATTGCACTCGGGTTCGGTTTCCGCTGCGGATTTCTTGGACTTTTGCACCTGGAGATCATACAGGAACGACTGGAACGAGAGTATAATCTTGATCTGGTAACAACGGCACCGGGAGTTATCTATAAAGTGTTTAAGACGGACGGAGAAGAGATAGAGATCACAAATCCATCCAATCTTCCTGACCCTTCGGAAATAGAGCATATGGAGGAACCGGTGGTTTCTGCGGAGATCATGGTAACGACAGAATTTGTCGGTGCCATCATGACGCTTTGCCAGGAACGCCGAGGGGTATACCTTGGGATGGAATACATGGAGCAGACAAGAGCCCTGCTCCGCTATGAGCTCCCGTTAAATGAGATCATTTACGATTTCTTTGATGCATTAAAATCACGATCTAAAGGATATGCTTCTTTTGATTATGAGTTAAAAGGCTATGTTCCGTCGGATCTTGTCAAACTGGACATCCTCATTAATAAGGAAGAAGTAGATGCACTTTCTTTTATCGTGCATGCAGAAACTGCATATGAGCGCGGAAGAAAAATGTGTGAAAAGTTAAAGGAAGAGATCCCGAGGCATTTGTTTGAAATTCCGATCCAGGCAGCCATCGGAAGTAAGATCATTGCAAGGGAAACGGTAAAGGCTGTACGCAAAGACGTTCTTGCAAAATGTTATGGCGGTGATATTTCAAGAAAGAAAAAACTTCTGGAAAAACAGAAGGAAGGCAAAAAGCGTATGAGACAGATCGGTAATGTTGAAATTCCGCAGAAGGCATTTATGAGTGTGCTCAAACTGGATGAAGATTAGAAAGCAGGGATAGAAAATGCTGTTTTTTAAAAAGAAGAAAGAAGAGGGACCACGCAGTCCGCTCGGACTTTATGTGCATATCCCGTTTTGCGAGAGGAAGTGTCCGTACTGTGATTTTCTGTCGGCACCTGCAACGGAAGCAGTCAGAGAACAGTATGTGGACATGCTCTGCAAAGAGATTGCAGGCTATAAAAAAGAAGCGGAAGGGTATATTCTGGAAACCGTCTATTTTGGCGGCGGGACTCCTTCTGTTCTGAACGGAGTACAGATAGAACAGCTGTTGAAAGTAATACAAGAGACTTTTGTCATAGAAATGGAAAAGGCAGAAATCACGCTGGAAGTAAATCCGGGAACGGTAACAAAGGAACGCCTGGAAGCATACCGGCATCTTGGGATCAATCGTTTGAGCATTGGAGTTCAGTCAGCGAAGGAGAAGGAATTGAGACTGCTCGGCAGGATCCACACGTTTGAGGAAGCAAAGCAGTGTTATCACTGGGCAAGGGAAGCAGGATTTGACAATATCAGTCTGGATGTTATTTCCGCACTGCCGGGGCAGACACTGCAGGATTACAAAGAAACACTGGATGAGCTGATCTTATTGAATCCGGAACACATTTCCTCCTATAGTCTGATCATCGAAGAAAAGACGCCGTTTTATGAACTGTATGCGGAAGGAAAAGAAAAGGCGGAAGAACTTCCGGACGAAGAGACAGATCGTGCAATGTATGTATATACCAGGGAACGCCTGTCGGAAGCAGGCTATGAACGCTATGAAATATCAAACTATGCCAGACCGGGATATGAAAGCAGGCACAATTCTTCCTATTGGACAGGAAGACCGTATCTTGGAGTAGGGTTGGGAGCGTCTTCACTGTTTACAAATGCACGCTACCATAATGAGACTGATCTGTCGGTCTATCTTTCTGCCGTGGCAGCTGGCGAAGATATCCGCAGGGAAACAGAGCGTCTGGTAGAATCAGAAAAAATGGAAGAGTTTATGATACTCGGACTGCGTATGACATGCGGAGTGAGCAAAAAGGAGTTCTCAGAAAGATTCGGATGTGCCATGGAAACGGTATACGGGCAGGCATTGAAACGGTTGGAAAAGGAAGGACTTCTGAATGTAACGGAAGACAGGGTAGCATTGACGGAACGGGGGATCGATGTCAGTAACCGTGTTTTTCTGGAATTTGTGCCGGAGGAATTTGTGCGAAGATAAGAAAATGATAAGAAAATGAAAAAGTTTTGGAATAGCACTTGACATTTTTTGTGTCAGGTGCTATTTTATGTACATAAGATATTAGCACTCCAATGAAATGAGTGCTAACAACACAAGATCATAAGGGCAACCAGCAGCCGGAGGTAAACCGATGGAACATTTAGATGAGAGAAAACTGAAAATTTTGCAGGCGATTATCAAAAACTATTTGGAAACCGGTGAACCGGTCGGGTCAAGAACAATCTCAAAGTTCACGGACCTGAATCTGAGTTCTGCAACCATCCGGAATGAAATGGCAGATCTTGAGGAAATGGGTTATATCCTGCAGCCGCATACTTCAGCCGGACGGATTCCTTCTGATAAAGGATATCGCCTCTACGTTGACACTATGATGGAGACGAAAGAGCAGGAAGTGGAAGGCATGAAGGCGATGCTGATCGAAAAGGCAGACCGGATGGAAAACCTGCTGGAGCAGGTGACCAGAATGCTGGCAGCAAATACCAATTATGCGGCAATGGTAACAACGCCGATGTACCGTAGCCGTAAAGTAAAATTTATACAGCTTACCGAGGTGGATGAGTTACAGATCCTTGCCATTGTTGTCATCGAGGGGAATATTGTAAAGAACAAGATGATCACGACAACGCACCCGGTAGAAAGAGAGATGATCTTAAAATTAAACATCCTGCTGAACACTTATCTGCAGGGACTTGATCTGTCGGAGATCAATCTGGATGTTATCAGTCAGATCAAAGAACAGTCCGACGGGCTTGGTACGGTAGTCAGTGATATCCTGGACGTGATCGCACAGGCAATCAGTGAAGAAGACAAGGTCAAGGTATACACCAGCGGAACCATGAATATGTTAAAGTACCCGGAACTTGGCGATAATAATAACGTATCCCAGCTGCTTTATGCATTGGAAGAAAAGAAAGAGATCACAGAGCTGATGCGTAAGGAATCCGAGGACGGAAATGAGATCCAGGTGTATATCGGAAACGAAACTACCATGGAATCCATGAAAGACTGTTCCGTTGTTACAGCGACATATGAATTGACCGAAGGAATTTACGGCAAGATCGGTATTGTTGGCCCGAAACGTATGGACTATGAAAAAGTAGTGGCTGCGTTAAAGACGATTCGCACCCAGCTGGATGAAATATATAAGAAATAGAAAGAGGACGTGAGAAAGTGGACGCCAAAGAATTGGAAAACGAAGTAAAACAAGAGACAGAAGAAGTGATGGAAGAAGCAACAGAAACGGAAGAGAAGGTAACAGAGCCTTCCACGGAAGAATCAGCAGAATCCGCCGTAGGATCCGATGAGGAAACGGACGAAGAAACTTCCGCAGAAGAATCGGGGAAAAAAGGACTCTTTAAAAAGAAAGAAAAGAAAGACAAAAAAGATGAGAAGATTGAAGAACTGAATGACCGTCTGATCCGTCAGATGGCAGAGTTCGATAATTTCAGAAAGCGTTCGGAAAGAGAAAAAGCTCAGATGTTTGAGATCGGCGCAAAAGATATTGTAGAGCGGATCCTTCCGGTGGTTGACAATTTTGAACGCGGTCTTGGAACCATCCCTGCTGAGGAATTGGAAACCAATGCATTTGCACAGGGAATGGGAAAGATATACAAGCAGTTCCTGGATGTTTTGGAACAGGCGGGCGTAAAGCCGATCGAGGCTGTCGGCAATGAGTTTGATCCGGATTTCCATAATGCAGTGATGCATGTGGAAGATGAAACGGTCGGAGAAAATGTAGTTGTCGAAGAGTTTCAGAAAGGCTATATGTATAGAGAGAGTGTCGTAAGACACTCTATGGTCAAAGTAGCAAATTAATTCATGGGATAGAACAAGGAGGAAATGGATATGAGTAAGATTATTGGTATTGACTTAGGAACAACAAATTCATGTGTTGCCGTTATGGAAGGCGGAAAGCCGGTAGTGATTGCAAATACAGAGGGAACGAGAACAACCCCTTCCGTTGTTGCATTTACAAAGACAGGAGAGCGTATTGTCGGTGAAGCAGCAAAGCGTCAGGCTGTTACAAATGCAGATAAGACAATAGCTTCCATTAAGAGACATATGGGTACAGATTTCAAGGTAAGTATTGACGATAAGAAATTCTCTCCACAGGAAATATCTGCTATGATCCTTCAGAAGATGAAGGCAGATGCAGAAAGCTATCTTGGAGAGAAGGTAACAGAAGCTGTTATCACAGTACCTGCTTATTGAAATGACGCACAGAGACAGGCAACAAACGATGCAGGTAAGATCGCAGGTGTTGATGTAAAGAGAATCATCAATGAGCCGACCGCCG
>CAZWCZ010000025.1:0-30211 GCA_964632165.1 uncultured Lachnospiraceae bacterium
ACAAAGTGCGTAAATTCAAGGATTTCTACATATCCTTTCTTTGTAGCAACACCACCGTCTCCACATGCCCGCTGTGTCCAAACTGATCTACCGGGCACACTTTTTCCACTTTATATCCCCGTTCGCCAAGATACCTCACATCCCGCGCCAACGTCGCCGGATCACAGGAAACATAAACAATGCGCTTCGGCTCCATCTTAACGATCGTTTCCAGCAGACTCTCCTCACAACCCTTCCGAGGAGGATCAACACAGATCACATCCGCACGCATCCTTCCGCCGGACTCTGCATATTTTTCCGGCATGACATCCTCGGCAGCTCCGACAAAAAACTCTGCATTGGCAATATGATTTAATACCGCATTTTTCCTGGCATCCTCGATTGCCTGCGGAACAATCTCCACTCCGTACACCTGCTTTGCCTTTTGTGCAAGGAATAGTGAAATGGTTCCGATCCCGCAGTACAGATCCCAAACGATCTCATTACCGGTCAGCTGTGCATACTCCAAAGCCTTTTGATACAGTTTCACCGTCTGTTCCGGATTTACCTGATAAAAAGACAACGGAGAGATCTGATACCGTATCTCACCAATATAATCCGTAATATAGGTTTCCCCGTACACCGGCAGGATTTCCGTGCCAAGAATCACATTTGTCCGTGCCGTATTCACATTCAGACAAAAACTTTTCAGTGTGTATCCACATCCTGCTTCATTTTCTTCATCCTTTTCCACATTTTTTTCTTCGATCGCAGCCCGAATCCGCTCTGCCAGAAGTTCTGCTTTCGGAAACTTTCTTCCATTAATAATAAGGCAGACCATAACTTCCTTTGTATGAAATCCAACCCTGGTCAGAACGTGGCGTAAAAGTCCGTCTCCTGTTTCTTCCTCGTACACAGAAATGGAAAATTCCCGCATAAAGCTTCGGATGACCGGAAGGATCACCGCGTTGATCGGTTCCTGGATCACACAATCCATGCAGTCAATGATCGTATGACTGTGTCCTGCATAAAATCCCATGACCGGGCTGCCATCCCGACCTCTCCCCACCGGATATTGCGCTTTGTTACGATAGTGATACGGTATTTTCATACCAATAACAGACTCCATCTTTTCTGCAATCTCTTCTTCCGGCAGGCCCCCGATACGTACCAGACAATTTTTTACCTTTGTTTCCTTATATTCCAACTGTTTTTCGTAAGAAAGATGCTGCAGCTGACAGCCGCCGCACTTTCCCGCAACAGCACATCTTGGTACGACACGCCATGGTGACGGAACGATCAGTTCCTCAATTTTTGCATATCCGTATGTTTTCTTTGCCTTTAAGACTTTAACTCTTGCAGTATCACCAATGACTGCACCCTTGACAAAGAGGGTATAGCCTTCTGCCTTGCCAATACCCTCTCCGTCATTTCCGATATCTTCTATTTTAATTGTCACAATCTGATTTTTAACCATACTAATCTCCATTCCGGAGCGTTTTTGCGACGGGACGAACAGAAATTCGCGCAGGCGATTTCTGTTCTGTCATCAGAGCTGATTTGTGACACTCCGGCACAAATCAGCCGTGTGCAAAATCAGCTCATCAGAGTGATTTTGCACACTATTCTCCATTCCGGGAACATTACCTACTCACTTGTTTTCCGCACATTGGAATCAAACATTCTCTGAAAACCAAGCCATCCTTTTTCTTCCGTTCCATTCAAAAGTTCCGTCATGGCCTGCAGCTTTGCATCCGTGTTATCTGCCATACTGAGTGCCAGTGCCTCAACAAGTGCAGGCTTTTTCGGCGAACCGAATTCCAGTTCTCCGTGATGTGCCAGAATGCAGTGCAGCAGTTCATTACGCAATTTTTCCGGAAATCCCGGGATGTCTGCCATCATTTTTCCAAGCAGTTCCGCACCGATATAGATATGTCCCAAAAGCTGTCCTGCATCCGTATAGTCATTTTCCGGAAAAGAAGATAATTCCTGCATTTTCCCAACATCATGAAACATTGCGGCAGTCAGAAGCAGATCACGATTCACGACAGGATAATTTTTAGCGATATAGTCACACATTCTCGTTACGCTTACCGTATGCTCCAATAAACCACCCATAAATCCATGATGAATATTTTTGGCTGCAGAATGACTGCAAAATGCTTTGGCCGTTTCTTTGTTCTGCAGAAAGAAGTGCTCTGCCAACGTTCTTAGATATTCATTTTTCAAGCTCTTTATGTAGCAGGTCAGTTCCTGATACATTTCCTTCACATCTTTATTGGTACATGGCATGTACTCCTTCGGATCATATTCCCCTTCGTGGCAGCGATGCGCTCTGCGGATATTTAGCTGGATCGCCCCCTGAAAGCTTACTGCCTGTGCATCTACCTTAATGTAGTCCATGGCATCGAAATGTTCGATCCCCGGTCCGAGATCCCACACCTTTCCGTCCGCTGTTCCGCTCTTATCCTGCAAAACAAGCGAATAATAGCTTTTCCCTGCCTTTGTCTGCAGTACCTGCTTGCTCTTACACAAATAAATCTCCGAAAATATTTCGCCTTCCCTTATCTCCTTCAAATATCGCATTTTATCTGTTCTCCTCTTGATTTCACTAAATTTCTAATTTTTTACCGACAGCTGTACTTCTAATATGATCTCTTTTATTCCGTCTTCGCTTCTCCGCTTCAGATGCAGGAAAACCGTTTCATGTCCATCGCAGCCGGACAGTCTGTGCATCAGTTCATAAATTCCGTTGACCGGTTCCTCTCCCAATGCCGTAATGATATCCCCGGCCTTTACCCCTGCATACAATGCCGGCGAAGAATTTTCTACTTCACTGACATAAACGCCTTTGTTCAGACCGGTCGCAGTCCGGATGCTCTCCGGCAGATCCTGCCCCTTGATTCCAAGGTATGCCTGCGGCTCATTGTTCAGCAGCTTTATGATCACTTCCCGAACGGCATTCAGCGAAATCGCCGAGAAAATGCCGTCTTCTGAATCTTCTTTGTATGTATGAGTCATGATGCCTAAAACTTCACCTTCCATGCTGAAGACAAAGCCGTATCCGTTTTTCTGTTCCGTAATATCTGTTGTAAAATATGCAACCTGCCCGTCACTTACCGGAATTGCGCTGCCAAGGCTGTTGATCATGCCGACTTCCATAGAACCTTCATAGCCGTTTGGCGCACCCAGTGCAAGTACCGGAGTCCCTACACGGATTTCTTCTTCTGCTGCCAGAACAGCGATCGTTACGGTATCCAGCACTTCTTTCGGAAGTTCTGCCAGTGCTACCGCAATGACAGCAAGACCATAACTCTTGTTCATGGAATATACCCTTCCTGAAACTTTGCCCTCATCAAAAACGACCTCAATCTGACTTGCTCCGGAAATGCGGTCCATGTTGACAAGAAGCAACAGATCCACCCCGTCATTGGCAAGAACCAGTCCCGTTGTCCTTGTTCTTGTTGTATAAGTCTCCTGAAACCAGTCTGTCCCCGTTTCAATAGCTTCTACCGTAACGAGTGAAGAGGAAGCTTTCTGAGCCACCTGCAATATCTGTCGATACAGATTCCGGTATTCTTCCAATGACTGCATCGGATTTGACTGTATTCCTCCTGTAGGCTCAGGTTCCGCAGTCGGTTCCGGTTCCTCAGTCGGTTCCGGTTCCTCAGTCGGCTCCGGTGTTACGATCGGTTCCGGTGTTATATCCGGCATCTGTGTTGGCGTCGGTGTCGGCACATCCGACGGTACCGGCGTATCTGTGGGGGTCGGAGCCGTTGTCCCTTTAATAGGAGTCGGGCTTTCGGTTACGGTCGGTCGGTTCAGGTCTACCTGTTTCCGTTCCTCGCCCGGTCCTAACATATTTCGCAACACGTCTTCCGACTTTAACATCACAATCTCTGCTGTCAGTCCAAACAGCACCGCCATACAAAAAACAAACCCTGCCTGCCGCAATTTTTTAAAGATTTTGTGCCGACGTTTTGACACTATTTTTTCATTGATAAACTCATACGTTCCGTTATCCTTGGGATTTTCTGTCATACGCACCTCTTAAATCCTTCTTCTACTCTTCCACTCTTGGCAAAGAAAAGATAAATTCCGTTCCGACACCTTCTGTGCTGACTACCGAGATGTTTTCTTCATGTGCCGTTATGATTTCCTTCACTATAGAAAGTCCGAGACCTGTTCCTTTTTTATCTTTTCCCCTGGATATATCCGTTTTATAAAAACGATCCCATATCCGGTTCAGGCTCTCTTTTGGTATTCCGATTCCATTATCTTTTACGGCGATCATGACCTTACTGCCTTTTTCCTGTGTTGTCACACGGATTGAGGCTTCCGGCCCGCTGAATTTTGCCGCATTATCGATTAAATTATATAAAACCTGCTGGATTTTGTCCATATCCGCAGTAACAAGCTGCTCTTTTTCAGAAAAGACTAGATTTAGTACCAGTTTTTTCTTCTTAAAAATCCCTTCAAACGACAATGCGATCTGCTTGATCATCCGGTTGATGTCAAACTCTGTTTTATTCAAGATGATGCCATTGTCGTCGAAACTGTTCAATTCCAATATGTTGGATGTCAGTTTGGTCAGGCGTTCTGTCTCAAACAGAATGACATCCAGATACTTTTTCTCCATTTCAGGTGGGATCGTCCCATCCTGGATCGCCTCAATATACCCCTTGATCGAAGTCAGCGGCGATCTGAAATCATGAGAAACATTGGACAAAAACTTTCTCTGTGTTTCGTCATTGTTCCTCAGCTTATCCCCCATATACTGAATGGTCTGACCAAGTTCCCTATACTCTTCCGAATAATCAAGCTGCAGAGGTTCCTTAAAATTTCCCCGGGAAAATTGCTTTGCCGCCTCCGCCATTTTTACGACCGGACTTCCTGTAATATGATAAATAAATAAAAAGATTAAGAACAGGACCGGCACAAATACAAGATAGCAAATGTTTACAAAATCCACATAATAGACACTTTCCTCTTCCACATACCGCATCGGTACCGACAGAACAAGATGTCCTTTGCTCGCGTAATCATGAATGATCGGTACACTGGCACATAACATCGGTTCTGACGTGATCCCTTTGATATACACTTTTTCCCGAAATGTAGTTTCAAAAAAATCTGCTTCGTACTTAGTCAGATTCTCGCCAACCCCCACCGTTCCGGAATCCATCACGATCCTTCCGTTATTTCCTACCAGCCATGCGCGCATTCCTGACATGTCTTCCAGCAGGCGGAACTGATAGATCAGTTCTTCATAACCGGTATCGCTGGAAGCGTAATAATCCATCAGATATTCCGAAACATACGCTGTTGCTTTTGCATACAGTTCTTCTTTCGTTTTCTTCATCACGCTTTCCTGCATCAGCCCTGTCCCCAGCGTATTCAGCAAAATGAACATGGCAACACTTGCCGTCAGAAATAAAACAATAAGTTTGGTAAACAGAGAAATCCTTTTCATCAGCCTTTGACCTCAAACTTGTATCCTACGCTCCACACCGTTGAAATTTTCCATTTCGCGTGTCCTTTGATCTTTTCTCTTAACCGCTTTATATGTACATCTACGGTCCTTGTATCTCCAACATATTCGTATCCCCAAATATGGTTTAACAGCTGATCTCTTGTAAACACCTGATTAGGATGCCCTGCAAGAAAATAAAGCAGCTCCAGTTCTTTCGGCGGCATATCTACCGTCTTCCCGTTATATACGACCGTGTAATTTGTCAGATTGACCGCGAGATTCGGATACTCTACATACTCTCCGTTCTGTGCATTCGGCATGGCACCTGCTGCCGTCTCCGCTTCTGCTTCTCCCTCCGGCTTGAACCGGCGGAGCACCGCCTTTACCCTTGCCACCAATTCTTTGGAATCAAACGGCTTCATGATATAGTCGTCTGCTCCAAGTTCCAGGCCAAGCACCTTATCAAATATTTCTCCTTTGGCTGAAAGCATGATGATCGGGACAGAGGAAGTCTTTCGCACGGTACGGCAAACCTCATATCCGTCCATTCCGGGAAGCATCAGATCAAGAAGGATCAGATTCGGCTGAAACTCTTCCAATGCACGGATGGCTTCTTCGCCGTCTTCCACCATTTTTGTTTCAAAACATTCCTTTGTCAGATATAAAGAAATCAGTTCTGCAATGTTTGTGTCATCATCCACAATCAGGATCTTTTGTTTTACCGCCATGATGCTCCCCTTCCTTCTTATTTAAACTCTACGATGGTAACGCCCTGGTCTCCTTCCCCGAATGTTCCGAGGCGATAGCTCTTTACATACTTCGTTTTCTTCAAATGCGCATGTACAGCCTCTTTTAACGCACCCGTTCCACGTCCGTGAATTATCGTGACCTGAGAAAGATGTGACAGATATGCATCATCCAGATATTTGTCCAATTCCGGCATTGCCTCATCTACTCTCATTCCGATCAGATTTAAGTCTGTTTTTATAAACATCGCTTTGTTCATTTTTATCTTACCGCTCTGGGTATTTTTCTTTTCTGCCTCTTCTTTTACGGCATGAGAGACAAACTGAACCTCTTTTTTATTGACCTGCGTCTGCATGATGCCCATCTGTACCGTCAGGTCTCCTTTTGCGTTTGGTACAGTCACCACTTTTCCTTCCAGATTAAAGCTGAGCACTAAAACAGTATCCCCAATGAGCAGTTCCTGTTCTTCCGTCATAGGTGTTCCGCTCTTTTTTCGCACTGCAAGCTTTTTGTCCTTCTCTCCAAGCCGTTCCCGTAATCCGGCACGTTCCTGTTCCATCTCTCGATTGCTCCCGGACACGCCCCACTTGTTAAACTTCTTTATCGTTTCATCCGCATAATCCTTGGCTTCCTGCAGTATTTCCCTTGCTTCTTCATTCGCTTCGCGCAAAATGCGTTCCTTTGCCGAATCCAACCGGTCGTATTTTTTCGTCAGCCGTTTTTTCAAAGTCTCGATCTCTTCTTTGTATTCATCCAGCTGTTTTTTTTCTTTTTCCATTGCCACGCGACGTTCTTCCAGACCGGAAATCACATCTTCAAAGCTCTGATCATTCGAGCCGATGTAATCCTTGGCTTCAGAAATGATCGCATCTGATAATCCGAGCTTTGAAGAAATGGCAAATGCATTACTCTTTCCCGGAATTCCTATCAAAAGACGGTAAGTCGGGCGAAGTGTTTCCACACTGAATTCGCAGCAGGCATTGGAAACTCCCGGAGTAGAAAGTGCAAAAATCTTCAGTTCACTGTAATGTGTCGTTGCAACCACTCTTGCTCCGCGCCGATGAAGGTTCGCTAAAATTGCCATGGCCAATGCAGCGCCTTCTGTCGGATCTGTTCCTGCTCCCAGCTCATCAAACAGGCAAAGGGAATGTTCATCTGCTTGTGCAAGGATCTTTACCGTATTGGTCATATGTGAAGAAAATGTACTCAGACTCTGTTCAATACTCTGCTCATCTCCGATATCCGCAAACACTTCACGGAATACAGACAGCTGCGACCCTTCCATCGCCGGAATATGCAGCCCCGCCTGTCCCATCAGCGTAAACAGCCCGACCGTTTTTAATGTCACGGTTTTCCCACCGGTATTCGGGCCGGTAATGACTAAAAGCGAAAAATCATCCCCAAGATAAATATCGATTGGCACGACAACTCTGCTGTCAATCAACGGATGTCTTCCTTTTTTGATGTTAAGATATCCCCGGTCATTAAAAATCGGTTCCGTCGCTTTCATTGCCTTTGCAAGCGAGGCCCGGGCAAAAATAAAGTCCAGTTCTATCAATGTATTAATGTTATATTTCAGATCTTCCGTATGAACAGCAGCCTGTGCACTCAGTTCAGACAGGATCTTTTCGATTTCTTTCGCTTCCTTGAGCATCAGCTCACTCAGCTCGTTATTCAGTTTAACAACAGCTGCCGGTTCCATGAATACCGTAGACCCTTTCGCCGACTGATCATGGATCAGCCCCTGGAACTGTCCCTTGTATTCCTGTTTGACAGGGAGACAGTATCTTCCGTTCCGCATGGTTACCAGGCTGTCCTGCAGCATCCCTTTTGTCTCCTGCGAGCTTACGATGCTGTTCAGCTGATCCCTAATTTTATCCGCTGTTGCTTTCATGGAGCGGCGCACGGTCTTTAAACCGGGACTTGCGTCATCCGCAATCTCCTCTTCTGACAGGATACAGCGCTGTATCTCGTTGTTCAATCCTGACAGCGGCTCTAAACAGGAAAAACGTTCGGACAGGGAATCTTCCGGCTGCTCCTCACTGACTTTTCCGCCATAGTTCTTTACCCGCAGCGTTGCCGTAAGCACCGAACTCAGTTTTAAAAGTTCCCCTGCCAGCAGAGAAGATCCTACTTCTAACAGCTTGATCGCTCCGCGGATATCCGGTACCCCATTAAAAGAAAGCCCGCCTTTCTGATAGATCCTCTGCAGTGCATCCCGCGTTTCCATCTGCATGTTCCGGATCAGTTCCGTGTCTGTCTGCGGAACGAGTGCCGCGCAAAGATTCCGCCCCATTTCTGAACCGGCATATTTTTTTAACTGTTCTATGACCTTATCATATTCCAGCGTTTTTAACGCTCTTTCATTCATTTTAATCCTCATTTCTATTTTTCCGCAGAAGATATGTCTGCCTCGCTCCAGTCATGCCGATGAAGATGTCCTTTCTTGTTCATCCCTTCAAAATCATTCTGGCGCAGTGCCTCATATAGCATAACCGCAACTGAATTTCCAAGATTCAGAGAGCGGATCTCACCTATCATTGGGATCCTGACACAGGTTTCCCGATAACGGAGTAAAATTTCTTCCGGGATTCCTGCACTCTCCTTTCCGAACATGATATAATCGTCCGGACCGTATTCTGCTTCTGTATAGGTTTTCTCCGCTTTAGTCGTTGCCATGTAGATATGTGCTCCCGGATTTTTTTCAAGGAACTCTTCAAAATTTTTATACACGGCAAGATCTAAATCTTTCCAATAATCCATTCCGGCACGCCGGACTGCTTTATCGCTGATATCAAATCCCAGCGGTTCGATCAGATGCAGCTTTGTACCGGTTGCCACACAGGTTCGCCCGATATTTCCTGTATTTGCCGGAATTTCCGGCTCCAATAACACAATATTCATCTTTCTGCCCTCTTATTTCCGATGACGGTTTACAAAATTTTCAATACGATCCAATGCGATTTTAAGATTTTCGATGGAATACGCATACGAAATACGAAGAAATCCTTCTCCGCAATCGCCAAATGCCGTTCCCGGAACTACCGCAACTTTCTCTTCATGCAGAAGTGTTGTTGCAAATTCATCTGATGTCATGCCGAAGTCCCGGATTGACGGGAATACATAGAATGCACCTTTTGGCTCAAAGCAAGGCATTCCCATTTCGTTTAAACGGGTCACCAGATAGCGGCGGCGCTGGTCATACGCCTCACGCATCATCTCTACATCTTTATCGCCGTTTCTGAGTGCTTCCACCGCTGCATACTGACTTGTCGTCGGCGCACACATGATGGCAAACTGATGGATCTTTATCATCTGTGTGATGATCTCCTTTGGTCCTGCTGCATAACCAAGACGCCATCCGGTCATTGCATAAGACTTGGAAAATCCATTGATCACGATCGTACGTTCTTTCATTCCCGGCAGGGAAGCAATGGATACATGTTCCTGCCCATAGGTCAGTTCCGAATAGATCTCATCTGAAATAACAAATAAGTCTTTTTCTATGATGACCTGTGCAATCTCCTCCAAATCTTCCCTTGACATAATACTTCCGGTCGGGTTGTTCGGAAACGGCATGATCAAAATTTTTGTTTTGTCCGTAATGGCTCCTAACAGTTCCTCCTTTGTCAGTCGAAATTCATTTTCTGCTTTCAGTTCTATAATGACCGGAACTCCGTTTGCCAATGTAACACATGGAAGATACGACACATAACTCGGCTGTGGGATCAGTACCTCATCCCCGTCATCCAGCATGGCACGCAGACCGATATCGATAGCCTCACTCCCACCGATCGTCACGATGATCTCCGACGGTTCATACTCTAACTGACAGCGTCTTTTCAAATACCGTGTGATCTCTGACTTCAGCTCGGCAAGACCGGCATTAGACGTATAGAAAGTACGCCCTTTTTCAAGGGAATAAATGCCTTCCTCACGGATATGCCATGGTGTGTCAAAATCCGGTTCTCCTACCCCAAGGGAAATGGCATCCTTCATTTCGCTGACAATATCAAAAAACTTACGAATGCCGGACGGTTTGATCTCCACAACTTTTTTACTCAATGGGTCTCTCATAATGTCACTAACATCCTTTCATCCTTTTTCATTTCTCCTACCAGCGGAAGTCCGTGCTCTTTATACTTTTTTAATACAAAATTTGTGGAAATACTGAGCACTGCTTCTAACGGAGACAGCTTTTCCGCTACAAAATTAGCCACCTCGCGCATGCTCTTTCCTTCTAAGATCACAGTCAGGTCATGACTGCCGGAAACAAGATATACATCCGACACCTCATCAAATTTATAGATCCGCTCTGCCACATGATCAAATCCCTGTCCGCGCTGCGGAGCCACTTTTACTTCGATAATGGCGACGACTTTTTCCTCATTTTCAACTTTCTCCCAATTGATCAGCGTCGGATAACCGCAGATCACATGCTCCTCTTCCATTTCACGGATAAGCCTGGTCACTTCTTCTTCCGTGATCCCAAACATTTTGCCCAGTTCTTCCGCCGAAAGTTTGCTGTTTTTATTGATTGCTTTTAATATCTTTTCTTTCATTGTCTTCTTTTCCTCTCTGCCCTTTCATATTCCTCCGTGCGGTTTGGTTCCAGATGCCGCACCTCTTCTTCATTGAGAAGCAGTCTGTCGTTTCCTTTGGTCCATCTGCCAATGACTGCTGCCGGAATCCCGCATTTTCTCAATTCTTCTATTATATAAGCACTGTCTTTCGTGGAAAAAAGAAGTGCTCCATCTCCCTTTAACTGATATGGATTAATGTCAAAAAACTCGCAGATCTCAACGGTCTGCTGTAAGATCGGGATCTTCTTCAGATCAATTTCCACTCCCATCTGCAGCCGCTCGGCAAATTCCCAGACTGCGCCGAAAACACCGCCCTCAGAAACATCATGCATCTGCATGATGCCGAGTTCTTTTAATTTTTTTATCACGGGAAGACAAGATATCTTCCCGCAGTTTTCCTCCGTTTTATCAATAAATGCATAGGTATACCGTTCATGAAGTTCTTCCCGATAACTGCGTGCAAGCAAAAGCGTTCCTGCCATTCCCGCCGTGCCGGTCATCACAAGTTCCTCATTTTCCAAAACAGTATCTTCCTGATCTCCGGAACTTCCTTTTTTTCCTGTTCCGACTGCAGTGACCGAAATCACACGTTCCGATACTTTGCTGCTTACCTGTGTATGGCCGTTTAAAAGCAGGATGCCATCTGCCTCACAGGCAGAAAGCAGTTCTTCCATCGTCAGTTTCAGTCCGTCTTCTTCCATGCTCTCCGGAAGCACCAGCTGTACCGTGACCGCCTGTACTTCGCTCAAGGCTGCTGCCAGGGAATTACACACCCTGCACACTGCAAGTTCTGCCGTTCCCTTTTCATTTCCTGCGATTACCGTACTCGCCGTTCCGATCGTCCCGACCCCTTCCGGCAAAACAGTCAAACCGGCATCGGTTCCGACCCCGGCTCTGACTAACGCTTTCTTCTGATATTGATTTACTGGTTTTAATACAGACCGTTTTAACACAGCCTCTGAAATTTTTCCTGCTTTCAACTCTTTTCTTCCTTTTCTCCGCTGATTTTACTTATCCTTTTCTGCCGCTATCAGATCACATAAGCAAGCAACGGAACAATCATTGCGAACACAAGAATGATCACAATAACACTTGCAAACATCTGCCTTTTCTTTTTGTTCATATTCTAAATGCCTTCCTTTCTGTTTTCCGTTTCTCTTTAAATTCTGTAAACGTCATATCAACGCAATTATACCTTACTTGACCGGATTTATAAAGAAGATTTTACGAACTCGTCCTTTTTTTGTCCTTCACTTGCGATATGAGATTCTTCCATATGTCAGGATCAGACGATCGATCAGACGGGATGCCTCACTTTTTGTCATTCCCTCTGCCACATACTTTCCTTCCAAATGATGGAACTGCAAAATAGCCTTCAAAAATGCACTCTGCTTTTTTGTCATCGGTTCTTGTTTTTTTGCCTGAAAAGAAAGCGGTACCGGCTCAAACAGCTGCGGTTCTTTCCCCTGTTCCCGCAATTTTTCATAAAGAAGATAAGTGACAGATGCATCCTCAAATGCGCGATGTGCTCTCTCATTAATCAGTCCGAAATGTTCACAAAGAGCTGACAGCCTCTTGCTCGGAAGTTCTGCACAAAGCACTCTGGCACATTTTAACGTATCAATCCCTTCAAATTCCGGTTCCTGTATCCCGGCACGGCGTATCGCCTGTACCAAAAATGCATAATCAAACGAAACATTATGTCCTAACAGGACCCTGTCTTCCCCTAAAAAGCTGCAAAACGCCCGAATTGCCTCTTCTTCAGACGGCTGACCGGAAAGCATCTCATCCGTGATCCCGGTCAGATCCGTAATCTTCGGTTCCAGAAGTCTTCCCGGAAAGATCAGTGTTCGGAACACCTCACCTGTTGCCGGACGGTAAGCCCCGATTTCTATCATTCTGTCATACTCCGGATCAATTCCTGTCGTTTCTACATCTACTGCTATGATCCCCATGCTGTTTTCCTCCGTATGATCTGCAGACATCCTTCAAAAAGCATTCCTCACATTTCGGACTGCGTGCTGTACAGATGGTTCTGCCAAGTGTAATGATATGGATATTATACAAGATCCAATGATCCTTTGGAAGCACTTTCATCAGGTCAAATTCGATCTTTACCGGATCACTCTCTGCGGTAAATCCAAGTTTTCCGGAAATGCGTTTCACATGTGTGTCTACAACAATACTCGGCTCATGATAAATGTTCCCTCGGATGACATTTGCTGTTTTTCTCCCCACGCCCGCAAGAGAAGTCAGTTCCTCTAAGGTCTTTGGCACTTCTCCGTTAAAATCCGCTAAGATCCGTCGGGCACAAGCGATCAGATTTTTTGCTTTGTTGTGATAAAATCCCGTTGCCCGAATATCTTTTTCCAACTCTTTTATCTCTGCGTTTGCAAATGCCTCTACATCCGGATACTTCCGGAACAGCTCTTCTGTTACAATATTCACTCTTGCATCCGTGCACTGTGCACTCAGTATCGTTGCAGCCAAAAGTTCCCACGGGGTCCTGTAATTCAGATAACAACGGTATTCCGTCGAATATTGTTCATCCAACCGTCTAAGTATCTCTGCGACCCGTTCCTGTTCTTTTTTTGTAACTTTATCCTTTGTCATTATTTTTCTCCCTGCACTTTACCAGTGCCTGTCCGTAAATCGGTTCCCTTCTTTCATATAGGAACAGGATCAGGCATTCCTCTCCGGTCGGTACTCCGTTTTCCGCGGTTTCCTGTGGAGAAAATGCAAATTTCTCTACACCATGCATTCCTTCCTCTTCCCTCCGGATCCCGAACATTTCATAGGCTACCTTCAGCTCCTGCTTGTCCATGTGAGAATGTACACCAAACGCAGGACGGCCCTTTACTTTTTCTCTCAGACAGTAATCATAAAACAGGATCTGTTCCAGTACTGCCGTCTCCAATGTTTTTTTGCTTTTCCCTGCCCACGTCTTTGCAAAAGACAACAGTAGTTCATATCTTTTTCCCCTGGAAATTTTTTGGTCGGAAACCCCTTCTTCTTCATAATAGTCCGCCAATTCCCTGTAAAGTTCATATGGTTCTTCAAACATATGCTCCAGATATTTTATCGTAAAGAGAAACTGGCCGCTGTTGTAGTACACCTCTACCATCTCCTCAACACGTTTCAATTCTGTAATGTCTTCATAAGAAAGACAATTTGTTGCCAATACTTCATACGGAGGCCGGCTTTGATATAAAATTCCGTTTTCTTCTGTCATCTTCTCCATCGGCGAACCAGATAATACCTTTAAAAAACCAAGCTGCAGCTGATGTGGCCGCATCCGGTACACTTCGTTAAAAGATGTCCTGAAAGATGCCATGTCTTCTTTTGGAAGTCCTGCGATCAGGTCCAGATGAATGTGTACATTTCCAGGCTTTCTTACCTTAAAAACTGTCTCTTTCAGCTTTTCAAGATCCGTTTTCCGATGTACCGCAGCCAACGTTTCTCCATTTACCGACTGTACGCCGATCTCAAGCTGTACCAGCCCCGGTCTCAGTCCGTTCAGCAGAAGGATTTCCTCTGACGTCAGCAGTTCTGCGGCGATTTCAAAATGAAAATTAGTGACTCCGTTGTCAGTTTCCTTCAAGAACCGAAGCAGTTCTGTCGTACGTTTTGCGTTAGCATTAAATGTCCGGTCGATAAATTTTACCTGCGGCACTTTTCGGTCGATAAAATAACGCAATTCCTTTTTTACAAGATCCATATCCCGGAAACGAACCCTTTTTTCAACGGACGACAGACAATACGCACAGGAATACGGGCAGCCTCTGCTCGACTCATAATAGATGATCCTGTTTTTAAACGTCTTCTCCTCTTCTGCGGCATAAGGGAACGGCAATCTTGAAAAATCAAGCGGAAGTGCAGGTTCTGTTATCCTGATCGTCCTCTCCGGTGTCTGATAGACAATTCCAGGAATGTGTTCCGGCATTTCTCCGGCATCGTTTCCCTTCTCTGTATAAAATGCCGCCAGCTTCGCAATGGTTTCTTCCCCTTCTCCGATGACCACCCCTCGGACTTCCGGGAAATCAACGAGCAGCTCCTCTGCACGATACGACACTTCCGGTCCGCCAAGCCAGAGTTCGGTTTTCGGACTGACCTTTTTATAATCCCGGATCAATGCTCCGATGTAGGAAATATTCCAAATATAACATGAAAAAGCAGCCACATCCGCTTTTCTCGCATACAGGTCCCGCAGAACTGCCGACGGCTGCTGATTAATGGTATATTCCGCAATTTCCAACTCATATCCCTTCCATGCGGCATAGCTTTTCAAGCAATATACTGCAAGATTGGAATGCACATATTTGGCATTGACTGCTACCAGTACCAGTTTCATTTTAACCTCCATTCCTTTCCTTACAACAGTGGAAACCGGAATCACAATTCCGGTTTCCAGCCTGCCGCTTATAATGAATCAGCCCTTTCTTTAATTTTCTTATTAAAGTTAATGACTTTGTGATCATACTCTTCCTCCATCAGGGCAGAGCGGAGCATAAAGTCTGCAGTCGCTTTATTATTCGCCATTGGAATGTCATAAACCTGGGCAATACGCAAAAGTGCCTTCACGTCCGGATCATGAGGCTGTGCAGAAAAAGGGTCGGAAAAAAACACAACAAAATCTATCTTTCCTTCCACTATTTTTGCCCCGATCTGCTGATCGCCACCCAAAGGCCCGGAGTTGTATCCACGCACCGGAAGTCCCGTTTTGTCTGTGATCATCCTTGCTGTTGTTCCTGTTCCCGAAAGAAAATGCCCTTTCAGGATTTCTTTATTTTCTTCGCACCATTCTATCATTTCTGCTTTTTTTCCGTCATGTGCGATCAATGCAATATTTTTTTGTTTGCCAATGGTCATTGTAATAAAATCGTCATTCATATCTGTCCCTCCGTTAATTCTTTCCCTCTTTTGTAACAGCCATCCCCAGCTGGATCGTTTCTTTTTCCAGCTGCATTACCGCGTTTCTGATCTCGATCAGATGCTCCGGTGTAATCTGCCGATCCACCATCTGATTTGCATTTCTCAAAAATTCATTGACGCTTTCCTGCAATTCTGCCATACGATCCTGCAGTGCATGGATCTGTTCCTCGTCGGTCAATTCCGACTTGGCCTCTTCTTTCGGTATTCCCTCCGCATCAGAAAGATCCACCTCCGTTACTCCATGCACTGCCCTGCATGGATATCCGGTTTCTTCTTCTATCCTGTTTTTCAATGCTTCCTTCGCTTCTTCTTCCCCATGCACAAGGAATATCTGCTGCGGTGCCTTTTTAAGGCCTTTTACCCAGGAAAGCAGCCCCTGATAATCCGCATGACCTGAAAACCCTTCCAAATTATAAATTTTTGCCCGTACGGCAATCCGTTCACCCAGTACCGGAACCTCCTCTTCCCCGTCGATGATCCTGCGTCCCAGTGTTCCGTTTGCCTGGTACCCTACAAACACAATACTGTTCTTCGGATTCCAAAGATTATGTTTTAAATGATGGCAGATGCGCCCTGCATCACACATTCCGCTCGCAGATAAGATGATCTTAGGCCGTTCATCTTCATTTAGTGCCTTTGATTCCTCACTTGTTTTCGTAAATGTAAGATTCGGAAAATCTAACGGATTGTCGCCTGATAAGATGTATTCCCGCGTTTCCTCATCAAATACCTGAGCATTTCTCCGGAACACCTGTGTTGTGGTAATTGCCATCGGGCTGTCAATATACACCTGCACGTTTGAAAGCAGATCATGATAATAATGGTCCGATTCATAATACCGGTTCAGCTCATAGATCAGTTCCTGTGTCCGCCCGACCGCAAATGCCGGGATAATGACATTCCCGCCACGTTTTACCGTATCGGCAATTATTGAGATCAGTTCTTTGACGCTGTCGCTGTTTTTTTCATGCAGGCGGTCTCCGTACGTAGACTCCATAATAATGAAATCCGCTTTTTTGATCTTGACCGGATCCCTCAGGATCGGCCGGTTCTCCACACCAATATCCCCGGTATATACCAGTTTTATCGTTTTTCCGTATTCTGTGATCCAAAGCTCGGTAATCGCGGATCCAAGGATATGCCCTGCATCATTGAACACCGCATGCATTTCCTCGTTCAGATGAAACAGCTGGTCATATAATACCGGCTGTACCAGCTTCAATGCTGCATTAGCATCTTCCATGGTGTACATCGGTTCAACCGGCGGCAACCCCTTTCGCGCTGCTTTCTTACTTGCCCACTCCGCTTCTTTCTGCTGAATGTGTGCACAGTCCGGAAGCATTACCTTCAAAAGATCTGCCGTTGCATCCGTGCAGTATATCGGTCCTGAAAATCCCCGTTTTACCAGAAGCGGAAGTCTGCCGCAGTGGTCTACATGAGCATGACTCAAGATGACACATTCTACTTCCTGTACCGAAAAATCAAACGGTTCATAATTCATACGTTCTAATGTCTTGCCGCCCTGATACATTCCGCAGTCCAACAATATCTTGTGACGGTTTGTCTCTATCAGATGACACGAACCCGTCACTGAACTTACTGCTCCGCAAAATCTGATTTTCATCCGCATCCGCTCCTTGCTTTATTATTGTACCGGTGTCGGTCTTGCTGTATCAAATACACTGTCTACATCAAAAAACTGCTGCAGCGTATCCGGACGAACCCACATGCGATGACCGTCCGCATTCACACGTCCGCCCCGGAAACTGTGACTCGTGATCTGTGTCCAGCCTGCGGTACCATCTACATTAAAGAAATAGCGGTAACCGCTGTCATATAAATATTTATATTTTTCATTTTCAAAAGTATACGTCTTCCAACTATTAATGTCCGAACCGTACGGATAGATGATAATGTCCGTTTCTCCAATGATGGAAGCTACGGTATCAACCCACTTTTCATTGTCTGTCTTTATCCGTTCTACAGAAATATTTCCATAATCCGGATGCCCGTAGGTATGACTTGCCAGCAGCCATCCGTTTTCTTTCAGACATTCTGCGACAGCCTTTGCCTGCTCTACTTCTTTTTGGTAAGCTTCTGTGCCGAGGGTTTCTTCATAAGACGGCTTTGTCCGATACCCAAGAACCCCTTCGTATCCGGTAAAACCTAAAATACCTTTTGCCCCGTGATAAGAAAAATCCGGATGTTCTTCTACAAACTGTTCGATCAGCGGAACCAGGTCATATGCTCCGTAACTTACGGTACCATCCACATCAACGTATTCACATGTCAGCTTTCCGTCTTCTCCGATCAAAATTTTGGTTGCAAACCCGTCTCCGGATTGATCGATTTTTGCCGGAATATTTCCTTTTCCGTTCCCGGAGCCGAGCATATAGCTATAGTAATTGACATCATCCTGGCTCAGGATAAACGGTTTTTTCCCTTCCGGCAGGCGGATATCGCCATAAACCATGTGTGTGCCGCTTTCATCTGTCACTTCATAAGCAATATCATACGGACTCACCAGAACATATCCGCGTTCATACATCTGCTCCATCATTTTGTTAAACTCATCAATGGTCGTCATATACAGATTATAACCGGAAGAATCTCCGTCCCCGTCAAAAGCACGTGCCGTGTCCACGATAAGGGAATGGAAGAAAATGTGCGGCACGTTCGTCAGCTGTTTTTGAGTCTGGGAAATCAGCTTTCCGTCTGATTCCGTATATTCTGCAATCATCTGCAGTACTTCTTCAAATTCCTCATAGCCGTCATATTCTTTTAAAAGTGCGATCGCTCCGAGATAATCATAGCCTGCTGCCATCCGCTCCGCCTGTTTCATCCGTTCTGCCAGTTCTTCCGGCGGTGTCGGAAGCGGAGTCGGCGTTGGTGTAGGCGTAGACGTTGCCGTAGGAGCCGGCGTCATCGTTGGCGTTGATACAGGTGTCGGTGTCGTTTCTTCCGTCGGAACCGGCATTGCCGTTTCTGTCGGAGTTGGTGCCTGTGTTATTTTATTTCCGGAAGTAATGCTGCTGCAGGCACAAATTCCAGTCATTAAAAGAAGTGTCGTACTGATCAATGCAGTTTTTACGTATTTTCTGTTTTTCATTTCGTTTTCCTCCTTTTTAGGATACCCCTATTATACTTCAAAACGCTCGATTACACCAGTCCTTTCTGCTCTGTCTTTCCTAAGAACACAAAAAAATCCGTGTCTGTTTTCCTCTTTTTCGGAAAACAGACACGGACTCTTTTCTTATTTTTGTTCTGCCAGCTGTAGCCGGATCAGTGACCTCTTTAAAGCAAGTTCTGCTCTTGCAATGTTAATCCCTTCTTCGCCGCCGGATAATCGCTGTTCTGCACGATACTTCGCACTCTTTGCACGCTGAACATCAATTTCCTCCGGCCACTCGCAGGCTTCTGCCAGAATGGTAACATGTTCCTGGAAGATTTCCACAAATCCGTCATGCAGTGCTGCTTTTTTCGTCTGTCCGGCTTCTCTGATCTTTAAAACACCCGGAACCAGGATTGCTGTCAGCGGAATGTGGCCTTTTAACACGCCCATCTCTCCTTCCGTGGTCGTAAGTTCCACAAGTTCTGCCTCACCGTCATAAAAGATCCGGTCCGGTGCAATAATCTGAAGGCGAAAATTTTTACCGTTATCCGTCATACTTCTTCTCCTTCTGCCGTACGGCTACTTCTTCACTCTGGCAAGTACATCTTCAATACTTCCTGCATTCAAGAAATAGCTCTCCGGAATATCATCATGCTTTCCTTCCAGAATTTCTTTAAAGCCACGGATCGTATCTGCTATCGGCACATAACGTCCGGCAAGCCCGGTAAACTGTTCGGCTACATGGAACGGCTGTGAGAGGAATCTTTGAACTCTTCTTGCCCTTGCTACCAGCAGTTTTTCTTCCTCGGACAATTCATCCATACCCAGAATGGCAATGATGTCCTGAAGTTCTTTATAACGCTGCAAGATTTCCTGTACCCCGCGCGCTACCTGATAGTGTTCCTCTCCTACAATACGCGGATCCAGGATACGTGAGGTCGAAGCCAACGGATCTACTGCCGGATAAATACCAAGTTCTACAATAGAACGTGACAAAGCCGTTGTTGCGTCCAGATGGGCAAACGTATTTGCCGGAGCCGGATCCGTATAGTCGTCCGCCGGGACATACACTGCCTGAACGGAAGTGATGGAACCGTTCTTTGTCGATGTGATCCTCTCCTGCAAAGCTCCCATTTCCGTCTGCAGCGTCGGCTGATACCCTACTGCGGACGGCATACGCCCAAGCAAAGCAGAAACTTCAGACCCCGCCTGCGTAAACCGGAAAATATTGTCGATGAACAAAAGGACGTCCTTGCCGGTCCGGTCGCGGAAATACTCTGCCATGGTAAGTCCGGTCAGACCAACCCTCATTCTTGCCCCCGGCGGCTCATTCATCTGTCCGAATACCATGGTCGTCTTCTCAAGAACGCCGGACTCCATCATTTCATAGTACAGATCATTTCCTTCTCTTGTACGTTCTCCGACCCCGGTAAATACCGAATATCCGTTATGCTCTGTCGCAATGTTCGTGATCAGTTCCTGTATCAAAACGGTTTTTCCTACTCCGGCACCACCGAACAGACCGATCTTTCCGCCTTTTTGATACGGACAAAGCAGATCCACTACCTTGATCCCCGTCTCCAGCATTTCCGTCTGTGTCGACTGTTCTTCAAAAGCAGGCGCCTTTCTGTGGATCGGTAAATATTCTACTCCTTCCGGAGCCGGTTTTTCATCAATCGGATCACCGAGCACGTTAAACATACGCCCCAGGGTTTTTTCCCCGACCGGTACGGAAATAGGTGCTTTTGTTGCTTCTGCCTCCATTCCGCGCACCAATCCGTCTGTCGTACCCATTGCAATACATCGTACCGTATCGTCTCCCAGATGTTGCGCAACCTCTACCACCAGAACTTTTTCCCTGTTCCGGATGCGGATCGCCTCATATATTTCCGGCAGTCTGCCGCCGGAAAACCTGATATCTACTACTGCACCGATGATCTGAGTGATTTTCCCGATATTGCTCTCTGCCAATTTCGTCACTCCTTTTTCTTATATTTCCATTTCTCATTCTATCGCATTTGCTCCGGCAATGATTTCCGTCAGTTCCTGCGTGATAGCACTTTGCCTTGCTCGGTTATACTTTAATTCCAGTTCGGACATCATTTCATCTGCATTGCTTGCTGCGGCATCCATCGCCTGCATCCTTGCACCGTTTTCACTGGCAAAAGACTGTATCAGTCCTCCATAGATCAGACTGTTCATGTATTTCGGAATGATGAGCTCCAATACTTCCTCCGCCTCCGGTTCATATTCCATTACCGTCATGTCGTCTGCGCCATCGTCTTCTTCCTGTGCCAAAACCGGAAGAAGCTTTAACTGCTTTGGAAGATGTGTCACTGTATTTTTAAAATCCGTATACAAAAGAACTGCCTGTCCGATCACTCCATTGGCAAAATCATCCAGCACTCTGCGCCCGATGGCGGTTGCATCTGCAAAAGCCGGTTCATTCATCGCATCCGAATAGTCTTCTGCTATGGTATATCCACGTCTCGCCAAAGCATCTCTTCCTTTACGTCCAACTGCATAGATCACAGCATCTTCTTTTGCAATCCCGCTGTTTAATACCATTTTAACAATATTGGAATTGTACCCGCCGGCAAGTCCTCTGTTTGATGTTACCACAATGATTCCGGTCTTTTCCGAAATTCCACCATCCAGATACGGATGTCTCTGATTCTCCGATTTTTTCAGTATGGCATGGACCGAATGATACATATGCTCAAAATAAGGTCTGGTATCTTCTGCCCTTGTCTTTGCTCTCTGAAGTTTTACCGTAGAAACCAGTTTCATTGCCTTTGTGATCTGTTCGGTGCTTTGTACACTTTCTTTGCGCCTCTTGATATCTCTCATGGAAGCCATGTCACATCACACCTTTCTATTTTCTGAATTCTGCTTTGAATTCCCCGATTGCCCTTACCAGCTTTTCTTCCGTTTCTTCCGACAACTGCTTTTCTTCACGTATCGCTTTTGGAATCTCCGGATATTTTGTATCAATAAACTGAAACAGCCGTTGTTCAAACTCTCGGATCTCAGGGACATCGATATCCAGCAGATACTTTCTGGTTGCCGCATAAATGATCATTACCTGATACTCTACCGGCATCGGTTTATATTGAGGCTGTTTCAACACCTCTTTTATCCGTTCGCCCTGTGCAAGTTTTTCCTTGGTATCGGCATCCAAATCCGATCCAAACTGTGCAAACGCTGCCAGTTCTTTATATTGAGCAAGATCAATGCGGATCGGACCGGCAATCTTCTTCATTGCCTTAATCTGTGCCGAGCCGCCCACTCTCGATACCGAAAGTCCTGCATTGACTGCAGGCCGGAAACCGGAGTTAAACATCTCTGTTTCTAAATAGATCTGTCCGTCTGTAATTGAAATTACATTCGTCGGGATATATGCAGAAACATCTCCTGCCTGGGTCTCAATGATCGGCAGTGCCGTCAGCGAGCCTCCGCCCAGTGCGTCGGAAAGCCTTGCCGCACGTTCCAGCAGTCTTGAATGGAGATAGAATACATCTCCCGGATAAGCCTCGCGCCCAGGCGGTCTCTTTAACAGAAGCGACAGGGTACGATAAGCTGCAGCATGCTTACTCAGATCATCATAAACGATCAGCACATCCTGACCTGATTCCATCCACTCTTCGCCCATTGCACATCCGGAATACGGAGCAATATACTGAAGCGGTGCCAATTCACTTGCCGTTGCCGCAACTACAGTGGTGTAGTCCATTGCACCATACTCTTCCAGCGTGGATACGATCGACGCTACCGTGGACGCCTTTTGTCCGATGGCAACATAAATACACTTAACATCCTGCCCTTTCTGATTGATGATCGTATCGATCGCTATCGCTGTTTTTCCGGTCTGTCTGTCACCGATGATCAGTTCCCGCTGTCCGCGTCCGATCGGGACCATGGAATCAATCGCCTTAATTCCGGTCTGCAGCGGTGTGTTCACGGACTTTCGTGCAATAACACCGGAAGCCACTCTCTCAATCTGACGGAATTTTTTTGTTTCCAACGGTCCCTTAACGTCAATCGGCTGTCCCAAAGCATTGACTACTCTTCCAAGCAGGGCATCCCCTACCGGGACTTCCACCACGCGTCCTGTTGTCTTCACAAGGTCTCCTTCACGAATGGAAGCAGTGTCTCCAAGCAGGACCGCACCTACATTATCTTCTTCCAGGTTCAGCACCATGCCGTATACTTCTCCCGGAAATTCCAGCAGTTCTCCCTGCATCGCCTTTTCCAGTCCGTGAATACGGGCAATACCGTCTGCCACCTGAATTACCGTACCAACGTCCGATACTTCCAGTTTCGTACTGTATTTTTTTATCTGTTCCTTTATTACCGAACTGATTTCCTCCGGTCTTAAATTCAAGGTATCAGCACCTTCCTTCTTTTCTTTCATTCAACGAAATCTTTTTCAGATTTCGTTCCATTGCATCCAGTTTCGAACGGATGCTGGAATCTGCCACACGGTCTCCGATACGGATGATCATTCCTCCGAGTAAAGAAGCATCCACCCGGTATTCCGTTTCCAACTTCTCATATGAAGTCTGGGAAAGCAGCTTTGTCTCAATCTTCGACCGTTGCTCTTCCGTCAGATCTACCGCAGAAGTTACCTGCACAACTCCGATTTTTTTATATTCCCGCATCTTTGCCTCAAAAAAATCCAGAATGCCATCCAGCTCTTCGCCTCTTTCTTTTTCCACCAAAAGCAGGAGAAAGCCGGTGACTTCTTCGGAAAAACGACCTTCAAAAACTGTTTTTACTACTTCCATTTTTTCCTGTTTTGAAATTTTCGGATGACAGATCAGCTTTACGAACTCAGGATTCTCCCGAAGTACCTGCCGCAGCAGTTTGATCTGTTCTGCCATGGCATCCGGCTCTCCGTGTTCCAGTGCCAGCTCAAACAAAGCTTCTCCGTACGTCTTTGAAATTACCTTTGCCATGTGTCCTCACCCATTTCATTTAATGCATCATTAAGCAGTTTTTCCTGTGCCGCATCGTCCAGCGAAAGTTCCACTACCCTGGCTGCCATTTCCTTTGCCACACCGATGATCTCCTGCTTCACTTCATCTCTTGCTTTATTTTTTTCCAGCTCAATTTCCCGTTCAGCACGCGCTCTGACTCTGACTGCTTCTTCCTTCGCCTCTGCAATGATCTCGTTTTCCCGTTCCAGTGCTTTTCTTCTTCCCTCACTCAGGATAACCTCTACATCCTTGTCCGCCGCTGCAAGTTTTGCATCATATTCCGATTTCATCTGTTTTGCATCTGCCATATCCTTTGCTGCTGTATCCATTTCCGCCCGGATTTTCTCCTGACGCTTTTTCATCAGCTCCCTGGCCGGATTAAACAAAAGATACGACATGACAAAGAAAAGGAATCCGACTGCCAGTGCAAGGATCACAGCATCAAAAAGTGTCTGTGCATCGAGCCCGAAAATACGATTCGTCAGACCATCCTGTTCCGATGTCAGCAAGACAATGGCCGGCTTTATGCCTGATACAAGATTATTCAAAATTCGGCCTCCTTCTTTCTATGATATCGTGACTCTTACAGCTTCCCGATCAAAGGATTTGCAAACAAAAGAATGATCGCAATTGCAAAACTGTAAAGACCGGTAGTTTCGGCAACTGCCTGTCCAAGCAGCATCGTAGACATGATGTTTCCTTTTGCTCCCGGATTACGACCTACCGCGTCTGCGCCGTGAGCCGCTGCAATACCCTGACCGATCCCAGGTCCCAAACCTGCGATCATTGCAATTCCTGCACCTATTGCAGAACACGCTAATACTAAACCTTCATTTGTAATCTGACTCATAATCAAATCCTCCATTTCTTTTCCTTTCTTAACATTTCTTTTTTTAATTCTTTCAAACTCTTTTTCAGGCTTCTTCCTCGCCAAAACACTGAGCAATAAATACCATCGTCAGCATACAGAACACATAGGACTGGATCGCACCGGAGAACACGTCAAAATAAGCGTGCAGTCCGCCGAAGATCGGCCAGATGAAACATTGTAACAATTTAGGAAGCAGTCCGTACAACAGCCCCATCATTACCGTTCCTGATAAAATATTTCCAAACAGACGTAATGACATGGAAACCGGCGTTGCCAGTTCACCGATGATATTGATCGGCGTCAGCAGCAGCGGTTGGAACAGCTTTCCGATATGCCCTGCTTTTTCATACTTAAATCCCGTGTAGTGGATCACACCGAATGTGATCAATGCAAGGCCAAACGTCACGCCATAATCTGCCGTAGGAGCTCTCAGTCCAAACAGGCCGGACAGGTTCGCCACGATCAGGAACGAAAACAGTGTGCCGATATAATTGGAAAATTTCCACCCGTGTTTTTCTCCCATATTGGCTCTTGTCAAACCATCTACGGCCTCTACCAGATATTCAATGATATTTAAAAACATCCCCGGAACTTTCTCCGGATCTGCTTTTCGTATCACGCAATTTGCAATAAGTGCAAACACCGTCATCGTCAGAACCACCAAAAGAAGACTGATATGCGTAGTTGTGATCCATAGTTCCTGACCAAACAGTTCATACCGGATCAAACCGTCCACACCAAACGTAACTTCGTCACCGGTCGCTGCCAGCACTGCCGTTTGAAAGACACTCCCTGGTCCCACTTTCTCTCCCTCCTTTATTTTTAATTTTTTTACTTGCTTTATGGGTTATCGGCTGCAGATATGCCGAAAACTTCAGATTCAGTATCCCGATCATCACCCCGATGACGGAAAGATATTGCGGCAAAAGGGCAGCTGTGATCAAAGCAGCTATCATAAAAAACATCCTTGTTCCGACAGATGCGCTGACTTTCTTCCTTGCCGTTACTTCATCATAAAGAATGGATTCCTCAAATGTGTGATGCATATGGATCGCAAGCAGCATCGCAACCACGCTTCCAAACCAGATGCCAAGCGTATACGCCAGCTTATCTTCTACAAAAAAATTCCCCGCCATAAACAAAACGGCAAACAGAAAAATCCCGACGATCAGCTCGTTTCTCGTTGTCCCGGCACTTAACGGTTCCTCATCCGGAACAGGTTCTGTCACTTCCTCTTCCTCCCCAGGATATGCGGCCTCATAAAGTTCTTCCAGATAAGGATTCTTCCTCATAATGCTATTTCTCCAATCTCTTTCTTTTTTCCCGGTTTCTCTCTCCTGCCTTTTTTAGATTTTCAATATAGGCAAGTTCCTCATCCTCTTTCTTTTTCTCCTTCATATACAGGCTTTTCGTCAGATAATATATATTTCTTATTGCTGCCCCGATTCCAAGAAGCAAAAAGACCGGTACAAAATATATCGTGGAACAAAGTTCATTCAAATATACACCCAGAAACAGGCATAAAAAAATCGGAACAAGTAAAGAAATGCTGATTTGTGATACCATCATAAGACTTTTGCGAATGTCCTTGTTCATTTTCTGTCTCCTCCCCAATATTGTTTTCATTTTACCATAATTTAAATTTAAAATATATATCTTTCGGTTAATTTTTTTACATTTTTCTTTTTTATTGAATAAAGTTTATCAGATTTTAATTTTTTATCTTTTCATAAGTGACAGTTTTTAAAGTTCGTGGTAAAATAACTTACACAATTACTCTTACAATGGTTTATCCCAAAGGAGGCTTGTATGAAAATCATTATCGTGGGCTGCGGCAAAGTAGGTTATGCCCTTGCGCAGCAGTTGAACGAAGAAGGACATGAAATTACATTAATAGATAAAGATGCGGAACGTCTGCAGCCGGCGATTGACAATTTGGATGTACAGGTACTGGTCGGAAACGGCACCAGTTTTCTGGCACAGCAAGAAGCCGGAGCAGAGTCCGCCGATCTTCTGATCGCCGTTACCAGCGAAGATGAAGTAAATTTGATCAGCTGCCTGATCGCAAAAAAATTTAGCAACTGCCGCACCATAGCACGCGTACGAAATCCGGAATATTTTCCTGAAATCGACTACCTGAAATCCTGTATGGGTATTTCCCTGATCATTAACCCGGAACATGCCGCAGCCCAGGAAATCGCCCGGCTCATTCAAGTGCCGGACGCCATGGAAATCGACTCCTTTGCAAAAGGACGTGTTGATTTGCTGCGTGTTGCCATTTCTGAAAATTCTCCTTTACACAACATGAAAGTTTTGGAGTTTTCTAAAAAATTCGATCATGAGATCCTCATCTGCATTCTGGAGCACGAACACGAGATCATCATCCCAAACGGCAACAGTATCCTTCGTGCCGGAGACAATATTTCCGTTATCATGCCAAGTGCTAAGATCCCGTTGTTCTACCGGATGAGTAAACTGTCTACCATTGGCGAGGTATCCAATGTTATGATCGCCGGAGGCGGCACCATGGCCTACTACCTGGCACAAATACTTGAAAAATCCAATGTTCAGGTGAAAATTGTGGAAAAAGATAAAGAACGCAGCCGTTTTTTAAGCCTTGCACTTCCGAAGGCAATGATCATCAACGCAGATGCCACTGTGCACGAAGATCTTCTGGAAGAAGGTCTTTCCGGCATGGACGCATTTGTCGCATTAACCACTGTGGACGAAACCAACATTTTTCTTTCCCTTTTTGCAAACAAAGCAGCTCCGGTCTGCAAAAAGATCACAAAGCTCAGCAAAATGGCACACGATGACATTATTGACGAACTTCCTGTCGGCAGTATTATCTCTGCACGTGATACAACAACCGAATATATTCTCCAATACGTCCGCTCTCTCAACAATTCCTACGGAAGTAAAGTAGAGTCTCTTTACCGCCTTATGGACAACCGTGTAGAGGCTTTGGAATTCCACGTCAGCGAAAACAGTCCTGTGATCGGGATTCCGTTACAGTCTCTTTCTTTAAAGAAAAACCTTCTTCTCTGCACCATTGTGCGTGGCAACAAGATCATTACTCCGTCCGGTCGGGATACCATTGAACTGGATGATACCGTCATTGTTGTTACTACGAATCGCGGTCTGGAAGATATTTCAGATATTTTAGCCGAAAAAATCTGATCCTATTCTTCTCTGTGCTCCGGCACACCGCCCGCTCTGTCTAAAAATTCTATTAAAGAAAAAGAGGAAGCTTATGAACCGTAAAATTATCTTTAAAATCCTCGGATGGGTATTCGGTCTGCAGGGAGTCTTCATGATACCTTCCTGCCTGGTCGGTCTTATTTACAGGGAATATACCGATGCATTGATCTATTTGTCAGTCGCCTTATTCTGTTCCCTTGTCGGTTTTTTGCTCCGGCGCATAAAGATAGAAAGCTCTACTTTCTATGCAAAAGAGGGATTTGTTGCCGTTGCTCTCAGCTGGATCATCCTTAGTATGACGGGAGCCCTCCCGTTCGTATTAAACGGAGACATTCCATCCTATACCGATGCTCTGTTTGAAATCATTTCCGGTTACACCACGACCGGTTCCAGCATTCTGACCGATGTAGAGGCTCTGTCATACAGTAATCTTTTCTTCCGCAGTTTCAGTCACTGGATTGGAGGCATGGGTGTTCTGGTCTTTATCCTTGCCATTCTCCCCATGACGGGCGGTTCCACCATGAATCTGTTGAAAGCTGAATCTCCCGGACCAAGTGTCAGTAAACTTGTACCAAAAATGCAGCAGACTGCCTTTCTTCTGTATGCCATTTATTTTGTTCTGACGATTGCGGAGATCGTTTTTCTCCTGCTAGGCGGAATGCCTTTATTTGATGCTCTATGTCATGCGTTCGGCACTGCAGGCACCGGGGGATTCGGGATTAAAAACAACAGTGTTGCCGGATACTCTCCGTATCTGCAGTCAGTCATCACCATATTCCTTATCTTGTTTGGCGTAAATTTTACCTTTTACTATTACATTCTGATCCGCAGGATAAAAGATGCTTTCCGCATGGAAGAAGTCCGCTGGTATTTCGCCATTCTGGTCGGTGCAACATTCCTTATTTTGATCAATCTGGCTGCAAACGGGTATTCTGCCGGAAAATCATTCCTGCATGTAGTTTTCCAGGTTGCCTCAATTATGACAACCGCAGGTTTTTCCACTACGGATTTTAATCTCTGGCCGGAATTTTCTAAAGGAATTTTGGTCTGTCTTATGTTTGTCGGTGCCTGCGCCGGTTCCACCGGAGGTGGCATCAAAGTATCTCGTATCATGCTCTATTTAAAGCAGATGCGAAAAGAACTGACACAGCAGATCCATCCCCGCCGTGTTCATGTCATCAAAATGGACAGCAAAGAAGTTCCGCATGCTCAGGCGCACTCCTGCAACGTGCTCTTAATGACTTATTTTATTATTTTTATCACATCCTGTCTGTTGATCTCACTGGATGGCTTCGATCTGACAACAAATTTTACGGCAGTTCTTGCTACTTTAAATAACATCGGTCCCGGACTTAACATGGTCGGTCCGATGGGGAATTTTTCTGAGTTTTCTGTCCTCTCCAAATATGTCATGATGTTTGACATGCTTGCCGGACGACTTGAACTTTTCCCGATGCTTTTGCTGTTTTATCCGTCTACCTGGAAAAAATGATCTGATCTTAAGCTCTATAGAATAATCAAACGAAAGGATGAGTACCATGGATACACAACACCGTTTATACCGAAAGCGCTTTATACCGGCAGAAATGAAAGAACTGAAAGAGGATCGTATCCTGCGTTGGGATGATGATCTTATCATTACTTCCTGGAACAGTTTCCGCCCGCGTCCCGACCTCGCCACCGGATTTTCTGCCTATTTTCGCAAAGAAGGATTTAAGGTCAGCCGCATTTACGACAAAAACGGTTCTTTCGTCCGCTGGTACTGTGATATTGTTTTTGAATCCGCAACTCCGGATGGACTCATTTTTTCTGATCTTCTGATCGATGTCATCATAGAATCGGACGGTTCCGTCCATGTTGTAGATTTGGACGAGGCTGCAGATGCTTTTACGCAAGGACTGATAACAATGGAACAACTGACCCGGGCAATGTATACTGCAGATCGACTTCTGCGCATCATCCGTCATGGCGGGTTTGATCAGCTGGTTTCCTGCCTGCAGCCCTATTTAACCGAAACCATATAATAAAAATAGGAGAGGCAGGGTTATCTTAACTTCCTTCCTCTCCTGTGTAAGATTTCTATTGCATTTCCGACTTCAGTTTTTCATAGATCGGTAGGATAATTTCTTCCTCTTCTTCCAGCTCCTCAGCGATCACATGGAGTGGTTTCCCCTTTGCCATCTTGCGGACGATCAGTTCTGTCAGCTTTTCTGCACGTCCTTCCTGATGACCTCTTTTAAGTCCTTCTTTTATCCCTTCTTTTATCCCTTCTTTTATCCCTTCTTCGCGTCCTTCTTCTTTTAAGTTCTTCCTTAAAACATCTTCATTGACTTC
>CAZWCZ010000026.1:0-29187 GCA_964632165.1 uncultured Lachnospiraceae bacterium
AGCTGACCCATACTAATAGGTCGAGGGCTTAACCATAAGGTCTGTTTGTTTGGAAAAACTTTTCGGTATATAGTTTTGAATGTATCATATAATTTATTATTATAAGATACATTTGGTAAGGATAGGACGAAAGGAATATCCTTATATCTGTATTCCTCGATAGCTCAATGGTAGAGCACACGGCTGTTAACCGTGGGGTTGTTGGTTCGAGCCCAACTCGGGGAGTTTTTTCATAGATAATATGAAATAGAAACGGCGACATAGCCAAGTGGTAAGGCTCCGGTCTGCAACACCGTCATCACCAGTTCAAATCTGGTTGTCGCCTCTTTGAAAGAATGTACTTGTCGGTACATTCTTTTTTTGTGCCTAAAAACATCCGTGCGGGAAATAAATGCAGAAAATAAATATAGAGATTTTTTGATTTTCCTTTGTATATTAAGGAAATATATAGTATACTGAAACCGTACATGTCACAAGGGATTGTGTCGGCATTGTGCGGGAACAGAAGACTACACAAAATAGGAGAAAACAAAATGGATTTATTTGATGTGTTATCACTGGTATGCGGACTTGCGTTGTTCCTCTATGGTATGGATGTCATGGGGGCGGCACTGAAAAAGAGTGCAGGACGTAAGTTAAAGACAATTTTGGGAAATCTGACATCAAACAAGTACAAAGCTTTTTTACTGGGACTGGGTGTTACCGCCATTATTCAGTCTTCTTCGGCAACAACAGTTATGGTTGTCGGGTTTGTAAACTCAGGAACAATGCTTTTAAAGCAGGCCGTCGGAGTGATCATGGGTGCCAATGTCGGTACGGCGGTAACGTCATGGCTGACGGCATTAAATGGGATTAAAGGAGCAGGAGACGCTGCTGCATGGCTGAACTGGCTGAAGCCGGATGCGTGGATGCCGATCCTTGCTTTGATCGGTATTTGTCTTTTGATGTTTTCTAAGAGTGATAAGAAAAAAGATATTGGAACTATTCTGCTTGGTTTTGCTGTATTGATGGTCGGAATGGATACGATGGCAGAGGCAGTCAGTGGATTAAAGGAAAGTGCAGAATTTCAAAAAATATTATTGTTGTTCAGTAACCCGTTCCTTGGGATACTTGCAGGAACACTGTTAACTGCAATTGTACAGTCCTCTTCTGCATCTGTCGGTATTTTACAGGCTCTTTCCAGCACCGGAGCGATTACGTACAGCGTTGCAATGCCGATCATCATGGGACAGAACATCGGTACTTGCGTGACGGCAATGCTTTCTTCCATCGGTGCCAATAAAAACGGTCGGCGTGCGGCTTTGGTACACTTATATTTCAACGTCATCGGTGTTATTTGCTGGATGGGGGTGTATTATCTGGTCGGAGCGGTGCTTTCGGCATCTAATACATTTGAACTGTTTGCGTATGCAGACGCGACGAAAATTGACATGTGGGGGATTGCGGCGACACATACACTCTTTAAAATTTTTTCTGTTGTACTCATGATGCCGATGTCGAATCTTTTAGAGAAACTGGCATATGCAACGGTTCGCGGAACGGATACAAAAGGTGACAGTTTTACTGACATGTTGGATGAGCGTCTGCTCAGTACACCATCGGTTGCAATTGAACGCAGCTATGAGGTGGCTGATGAAATGGCGAGACTTTCCATGAAATCGATTCGATACGCAATAGAACTTTTAAAGCATTACGATGAAAAGAAGGCAGTGAAGATCCGGGAAATCGAAGATAAAGTGGATGTTTATGAAGATGTGTTGGGGTCTTATCTGGTAAAGCTTTCGGCGCAGAACATGGATGGGGAAGACAGTATTGAAATGACAAAGCTTCTTTATATGATCGGAGATTTCGAGCGTATTTCGGATCATTCGGTCAATCTGATTGAGTCAGTAGAAGAACTGTATGATAAGCAGATTGAGTTTTCCGAAGCGGCAAAGAGTGAACTGGAGGTCATGTACGGAGCAATTGCAGAGATTGTAACGATCACGGAAAAAGCCTTTGTAGAGCGGGATATGCAAAAAGCACATATGGTAGAGCCTTTGGAACAGGTAGTAGACTATTTAAAGGAACAGATCCGTCTCCGTCACATCATCCGCCTGCAAAAGGTAGAATGCGGAATAGAACCTGGATTTGTTCTTTCGGATATCCTGACAAATCTGGAACGAGTATCCGACCATTGTTCCAACATTGCAAGCTGTCTGATTGAAATGTCAGAGCATGCAGCACTTGATCTGCACAATTACCTGCACCAGGTAAAAGACGGAAATGCGGAAGAGTTTAATAAAATGTATGAGAAGTATCGCGAGAAGTATGCGATCTTGCCAATCGGTAAAGAATAAAAGCGAAAATGGTAGCGGCAGTGATGCCGATGGTGTCAATGGCAACATCGGTGAGACTGCCGCTGCGGCCGGAAACAAAAGTCTGGTGAAATTCATCGGCCGAAGCAAGAAAAACAGCACCGATAAAGCCTAAAAATAGCTTTTGACGGGAGGAGATCCGGTTTTTAAGGCAGGCAGTCATCGGAAGATGCAATGACAGCGTGAGAAGAAAATATTCTGTCATATGTGCCGCCTTTCGGACGAGAAAATGGATGTTTTCTGCCCGTGATATAAAGATTTCGTTGGTAGATGTGGCAGGAAAAAACGGTGCAAACAGCTGTACAAGGTACATGCTGATGCGAAAGCTGAGAGAGGCGGATTCCTCGCCGGTCTGCGAGGAGAAACCGAAAATCAGATACAGAAGGATAAGCATAGGGAAAAAGGAGATCAGTTTTATAAAAAAAGTTGGTACTATTGGTCTGTTCTGTGACATAAGGAGGCTCCTTAGCAAGTATTTTTAGAAGTATAACCTGGAATTCACTATAACATTCCGATGAGAAAGTTGCAAATAAAATCTGCCGGCGGAACGGAAAAGAAAAATGTTGGAAATAGCAGAAAAAATTGTCGGAAAGGTTGCATCTTTCGCGAAAAAGCGGTAATATAACAGATAAACATGAGAGAAAACAGAGAGAGGGAAAATCATGCATATTACGTTGACAGGAAATTTGGGCAGTGGGAAGTCCACATTGAGCAAAATATTAGAGACAGAGTATGGATATGAAATTTTTTCTACAGGAAAAGTGATCCGCCAGATCGCACAGGAACATGGTCTGAGTGTATTGGAAATGAACAATCTGATGGGACAGGATCACAAGTATGATTTTGAGATCGATGATACAACGGCAAGGATATCCAGAGAAAATCCGGATAAAAATATCTTATTTGATTCCCGTCTTGCATGGAATTTTGTTGAGAAGTCGTTCAAAGTCTTTCTGTCAGTAAGCCTGGATGTGGCGGCACAGAGAGTTAAGGCAGATGAGAGCAGAGGATGCGTGGAAAATTATGCATCTTTGGAAGATGCAAAGCAGAAGCTTCAGAAGCGGGCAGAAACAGAGGATGCCAGATATAAGGAAATTTACGGTATTGAATATTTTAACTATACAAATTATAATCTGGTGCTTGATTCCTCAGATTGTGAGCCGGCAGTACTTGCACAGATTTTAGCAAAGGAAGCTAAGGCTTATGAAACAGCAGAAAGAGAAGGAAATGGCGGTTATACCCGGCTGATCCTTTCCTTAAATCGTCCGGAAGAGGATTTTGCGAAAGAAAAGGAAGCAGGAACCGTAACGAGGGAAGTACTTTGTGGAAAGGAATTTCTGGTAGTAACATTAAACAAATAGAAAAATTAGAAATTTCAGACAGGAAACGGCCGTATAAGCCGTTTCTTTTTTTGTTACAATACAGGTACGCAGAAAAGAAAAAAGGATGGGAGTAGAGATATGTGGAATACCGTGCCGGAAAAATATAAAAAACTGTTTGCGATCGTGGGGATTGCGGCAGCGGTCTGTTTTGGATTCCGGTACCTGCTCCCGCTGTTTTTTCCGTTCCTTTTGGCAACAGTAATTGCAAGGATACTGAGACGGCCGGTAATGTTTTTGTGGAAAAAATACAGGATTCGTCCGTCTGTCAGTGGCGCGGTAATTCTGCTTCTTTTCCTGACTGTCTGCGGAGGAAGTGTGGTATATCTGGCAAAAGTATTGATCCGGCAGATCGTTTCTCTGGCAGAAAATTATGAGAAGTATCAGCAGGAATGGCAGGGGACGATGAAAGGGATCTGCGGATATTGTGACGGATTTTTCAAATTAGAGCAGGGGAAGACATTTTGGTATCTGAACCGTGGATTTGACGGGATACTGCTGTTTTTTCAGGAAGAATGGACGTCATTTGTTACGAAGAATTCCCTTCGTGCGGCAGTGTCCGTTACAGAACTCGCAGTCAGTCTGATCGTTACCTTTGTGGCAACGCTTTTGATTTTATCGGATCTAACGGCAGAAAGGGAAATCAAAAAAGAACAGGGATTACTTCAGCAGGAATGGCGGCAGATAAAAGCAGAATTATCCGGTGCCGGCATTGCTTATGTGAAGACACAGATGATCCTGATATTTCTGGTCAGTATGACCTGCAGTTTGGGACTTTTGATCCTTGGAAATCCTTATGCCCTGCTTTTTGGTGTGATGATCGGAATCTTCGATGCTTTTCCGGTGTTGGGAAGTGCGATGATCCTGCTTCCGTGGGCAGCCGTTTCGTTTTTAAAGAAAAATCTGTTTGCCGGTGCGGTATTGCTTACGATGTATGGTGTATGTCAGTTTATCCGGGAATACCTGGAGCCAAAACTACTTGGCGGTAAAATGGGGATCTCGCCGATCCACAGCCTGATGGCAGTCAGTATCGGTTATGAACTGTTTGGCATTCCCGGATTGTTTTTGGGACCGTTCGGTCTTGTTTTAATGAAGAGTATTTATAAGGTTATTTTTTAGAAGCTTCTATTTTTTCTGCGAGGTCGTTCAGATAAAGCCAGCGTTCCATTTTCTCATTAAGCAGTTTTTCTGCCTGGTCCTTTTGCTCCATGAGGGACGTGAGTTTGGAGTAGTCGCTTGCAGAAGCAACGATATCCGCGTCCAGGGAGGCAATACGGTCTTCCAACGAGGCAATGTCTGCATCGATGGTTTCATATTCCCTCTGCTCCTTATAAGAGAATTTAAGACGGGGTTCTTTTTGCTTCCGGGATTCTTTGGCAGAGGACGGATCTTTTTCGGGATCCGGCAGCCTTTTTGTGGCAGAAGCGGAGGATCCGTCGGTACGGGAGGACAAAATGGCCTTGAAATCGCTGTAATTTCCTTCATAGCGGACGATTTTTCCGTCTTCGAAAGAAAAGATGCGGTTGGCGAGTTTGTCAAGGAAATAGCGGTCGTGGGAAACAGCAACAACAATTCCGGGATAACTGAGGAGATAGTTTTCTAAAATGGTAAGTGTCTGGATGTCCAGATCATTGGTCGGTTCGTCCAGGATCAGGATGTTTGGAGCCTCCATCAGTACTTTTAACAAATACAGACGACGCTTTTCACCTCCGGAGAGTTTTTCAATCCTGGTATGCTGCATGGAACCGTCAAACAGAAACTGTTCGCACATGGCAGAAGCTGACATGGTTCCGTCGGAAGTTTCAATAAATTCTGCCGTATCACGGATATAGCCGAGCACAGTCTGATTTGGATCCAGTGACTCATTCTCCTGAGAAAAGTAACCGATCTTAGTGGTAGTTCCCCATTCTATCCTGCCGGCATCCGGTGTGAGCCGTCCTGTTAACAGATTCAGAAATGTAGATTTTCCACACCCGTTATGCCCTACAATACCGATGCGGTCATCCGGCAGAAGGATATAACTGAATGGGGCAAATAAAGGAACTCCCCGGAATCCTTTACTGATTTCGTTCAGTTCGATCGTTTTTTTGCCGAGACGGGAGGAAAGTGCGTTGATCTCTATGGAACTGTCATTTTGCGGACGTTCCCGGTCGCGTAGTGCTTCAAAACGCTGGATATGCGCCTTTTGCTTTGTGGAACGTGCCCGTGCACCGCGCTGCATCCATGCAAGTTCGGTTTTGAAGAGGGTTTTTGCTTTCCGTTCTGCGGCGAGAGCCATTTCTTCCCGCTCTGCCTTACGTGAAACAAAACCGGAATAGTTTTCCTGGTAGGAATAAAGGTTTCCCTTATCCAGTTCCACAATTTTGTTGACAACGCGGTCTAAAAAATAGCGGTCATGTGTGATCATGATAAAAGCACCCTGGTACTTTTGAAGATAAACTTCCAGCCATTCTGTCATTTCGCTGTCAAGATGGTTGGTCGGTTCGTCTAAAACAAGAAGGTCGGAATTTGTCAGAAGGGTACGGACAAGGGCCACCCTTTTTTTCTGCCCGCCGGAGAGGGTGTCTGCGGTACCCTCCGGATCAGAAATGCCGAATTTTAAGAGCATTGCGCGGGCTTCGCCGGTAAGATTGCGGTAACTTTCACGGGCGGTTTGCCCTTCGGTTACGTATTCCAAAACAGATTTGGAAGAGGGGAATACGGGAGTCTGGGGAAGATAGGCGATGCGCAGATGATTGCCTTTGGTTACGGTCCCTTCTTCGGGTTCTTCCAGACCTGCGATGATCTTTAAAAGCGTGGACTTCCCGGTGCCGTTGATCCCGATGACACCAATCTTATCTCCTTCGTTTATTCCAAGACTGATATGGTCAAAAAGCTTACGCTCGGTATAGCTTTTACTGATATTTTCCATTGTGAGTAAATTCATAAAGCATAGGACCTGCCTTTCTAGCATCGTTTGTTTTAATCCTACCAGGGGGAAGCAGGATTTGTCAACCGGACCGGGCTTTTTTGTACCGGAAGGTTCTAATTTTTAAAGATGCAGCATAAACATTAGAAGGACAGGCAGAAGCAGAGCCTGAGAACGGAGGAAGGAAAAATGGGACAGGAAAAGCAGGGTGTGTATCGGAGACAGCTGGTATATTTTTCGGCTTATGAAAATAAAGAGAAGAGCAGTCGGGCGGGATATGCAGCGATTTTTGTCAGAAAAGAGCTGTGTGAAGTACAGATTTATTATCGCGGAGGGAAAAACAGGGAAGAGACGGAGGGGGAGAGAAAAGTACAGCCGGTTTATGTGTTTCAGGACGGAAGTGCCGTGGAGGGAGAGGAAATCGTTCTTCGGGAAGGAATGGCGGCAGACAGTTTTGAAACGGCAACGGAAAATTTTTTGCAGACCGGACGAAAGATTACGGCATTGGAGGCTATTTATCTGGAAGGCACACAGGAAGGCATCTGCGGGGGAAGAGTGGATGGACAGCCACTGTTGGGAGAGGATACGTATTCGGTAACGAAATGGATGAATACGGTAACAGAAGTTGTGACCGAACAGGAAGAACCGGCAGTGGAAGTATATCGTGAAAAGAAAGAAGAGTGGAGCCTTTCAGAATGTATGGAAAAACTGCCGGAACTGAAACTTCCGTTTGACGGGATTCGGAGAAAGTGCTGTCGGATGACATTGCATGATATAGAGCATCTGCCAAAGGAGTGGGCATTTTTAAAGGAAAATCATTTTTTGCTGCACGGATATTATGAATATCATCATCTGCTCCTTGGAAAATTGTGTACCAGGTATGGAGAAAGATTTGTCCTTGGTGTACCGGGTGAATATGGGATGAGGGAGCAATATATGGCGGAAAGTTTCGGTTTTCCAGATTTTTCTCCGTTGGAACAGGGGAAACGTCACAGGGGGAGCTTTGGCTACTGGTATTTCTATTTAACCACGCAGCCGTGTGCTCGCGGAAAATGGTTTTAATACAGAAAGAAAGCGGTTCGGTGGAAGATCTTTTTCCTTCTTGCTTTTTTTGACGCGGCATGCTATACTCCCTATCGTTGTAGCGCCCCAAAAACAAGGTCATGATTTCCCGATTCCGGGAAAGGGCAGGGAAAAACCGAGTGTTCGAGACCTTCCACTCGTAAAACAAAACTAAAGGAGAAATATAATGAAAAGAAATTCTAAGGTTACTTCTCTGGTAACAGCAGCGATGATCGCTGCACTCTATGTCGTTCTCAGCTTTTTTTGTGAAGCGTTCGGACTTGCGTCCGGCGCGGTTCAGATTCGTATTTCCGAGGCACTGGTCATATTGACTGCATTTACGCCGGATGCGGTTCCGGGAGTGACGATCGGATGTCTGCTGTTCAATCTGTTATCCGGTGCGGCTTTGCCTGACGTTATTTTTGGTACAGTGGCAAGTCTTTTAGGGGCCATGGGGTCCAGAAAAATTGCAGTGTCTTTAAAAAATACAGTGTGGGCAAAATATCTGCTCCCGCTCCCGACTGTTTTTTCCAATGCGATCATCATTCCGTGGGTACTGAAAACGGCATATCATCTTTCTGACGCGTATTGGTATCTGTTTGCCACGGTCGGTGCAGGAGAAGTGATTTCCTGCGGACTGCTGGGAATGTTCTTATATTCTGCGATTGCACCGTTTCGCAATGTACTGTTTCGAAAGTAACCGTTAAAAATAAAAAATAGTGAAAAACAGGCATAGGCCTTTTCTTTTGTGGAAATACTCTCCATAGTAATGTCAGACATGGAAAGGAAAGATTTTTATGGAAAAAGGAAAAGGGCATATCAAAAGGAAAGAGGTGTCAAAAAGGACACTTTTGTGGATCCTGATCGTGGCAGTATGGCTGTTTGTGATTTTGAAAATGCTGGCAGGGGCATTGTTTGAGAAACATACAAGCCTTGTGTCAGCATTTTCTGTGACGGATCCGGGGCTGATAGAGGCAACGGTTGAAGTGACGGCGAGATTTCCGGAGGAGTATCTGGATTCGTTTGATAAGAAACAGATGCTGTGGTATATGGCAAAAGAGATCCGTCTGGAACCGGAAAATGCACCGACAGTGGAGACGACAGAACAGAGGCAGGAAATTTCCTATTTTAAAGAAGCAGATGCGGCAAATACAACGCTTCGGATCGTGAGCCTGCGGGAAGAAACAGAAGAAGGAGAAGAATTTAAGCATTATCTGTACGCGAAGATCACGTTAAAAAAGTCGATAGAGAGCTTACCGGCATACAAAGAACTCTTAGAGGATACGTTTGCAAAACTGAACGGGACAGAGATCAGTACAACGCTGCGTCTGGTTGGTGAGTTTGAGGGATATCTTACCATGGACCGGAAAAATGAGGTGACGGACCGGATCTTAGCGGCGATGAATGCGAATACGGTATATGAACACAGGGAAGAAGATCTATACACCGTGTATGCGTATACTGCAGCTCTGGATCGATATATTACGGTAGAGAAAAAGAAGATCAATGTGCATATTGCAATGAGTTCCGATGAAGAAAATTACCGGACCATCCTGTATCTGGCATCGCCTATCCTGCCGGATACGTGGTAACCGGCACAGTATGACGAAGGAGAAAGAGGTATGAAGGAAACCAGAGAAGGTACAGCGGGACCAGAAAGAAATAGTTGTAGTTTTGGGGAAAACGCGGTAAAATGATTCTATCCGTGAAGTAAGAAAGGATTATGAACCAAGAATGAAATATGTAGTGAAATTCTTTACGCTGCTTGCTGTCTTTATTGGTGCCATCCTGTTTTTTGGGAGCAATATGGATGAAGTAGTGTTTCAGATAGAAAAACCGATTGCCATGTCGGAGGCTTCCCTGCCGACGATCGTGACAAGGGCAGATGGCGTGGAGGTCAATTGTCTGTATGGATATACCTCTCCGGTGGACGGATTTTCTTTACGGGAAAATGTGATTGCCATAGAGAGCGATAAGGTCCTGGAGCTTTTGATACATGAGAATACGACAGATGTAAGAAAACTTTCTTATGAAGTGTGTGACGTAACAACACAGGAAGTGATCGCAGAAGGGACTGTTCTCGCACTGGAGAAAGAAGAAAGCGGGAAGCGTGCCAGGATCCGGTTGGAAGCAGAAACGGAAATCGGAAAGGAGTATGCGGTTACCGTAACACTGGTGGATTCGAACAGCCGTCGGATTTATTACTACTTCCGCCTGAAAGTGTACGAAAACAGCTGCCTGGCAGAAAAGACAGCTTTTATTAAAGAATTTACGGAGCATGCTCTTGCAAAGGAGTATGCGGAGGTCATTCCGTATCTGGAGAGTACTTATCGTGACGAGGGAACCACCTATTCCAGGGTAGGGATCAAGGACAGTTTTTACATGGTCTGCTGGGGAAACCTACAGCCGAAGGTTTTGACGGAGCCTGTGCTGAATTTTTCGGAACTGTATTCGAATGTGGCAGTCGGAACGATGACGTATCTGGTGGAACTGGAAACAGATACCGGAACGGAGCAGTATTATATTACGGAAAAGTATCGTATCATAGCTACGGAAACGTCCCTGCATCTGTTAAATTATGAGCGGACTATGGAGGCGGTATTCAATACGTCTCTCGCTAGTGTTTCTCAGAATCAGCTGAAACTTGGAGTGACGGGAGAAACGGATCTTATGCTGTATACGAACAGTGACAGCAGTATGCTGGCATTTGTCCGCAACAAGGAACTGTGGCACTATAATATGGCAGAAAGCCGTATGTCAAAGGTTTTTTCCATGCGAAGCGAAACAGAGCTGACGGAGGGGACTTCTTGTGAGGATTATGAGGTCCGCATATTAAAACTCTATGAAAACGGAGACGTCAGCTTTATGGTTTACGGTTATATGGGGCGCGGAACTTATGAGGGAAAGACAGGAGTGGTGCTGTACCGTTATCATCGCGGGGTAAATCAGATTGAGGAGCAGATGTATCTGCCGATCAGTGAACCATATCAGAAGATCCATCAGGAACTGGGCAGCTTTTGTTACATGAATTCCTATGAAGTATTTTATTTTATGATATATGACACTGTATATTCCTACAATCTGATCACAAAAGAAGTAACGCTGATCTCGTCGGAAGCAGGGGAGCAAAATCTTGAATTTTCCGCAGAGGAAGCTTATATCGCCTGGCAGGAGGAAGATCGGGTCCGGCTGTTGTTTCTGGAAACCGGAGAGCAGACAGACTTTACTGCACCGGAGGGAGAATTTATCCGGTTGCTTGGAAGGATCGACGAAAATCTGATCCTTGGGTACGGATTCTTATCGGACTGCACATTGGCAGGAGACGGAGAAATACAGTATCCGGCATATCGTGTTGAGATTACGGATAAAACGGGAGAAGTCCGGAAAACGTATCAAAAAGATGGCTATTATGTGACCGGTGCGGAAATTTCCGAAAATTCGATCTGTTTTGAACGCAGGAAAAAGACGGAGACCGGCTGGCAGTATGCGGAAGAGGATTATATTTTGAACAGTGCAGAGGCGGTGGCGTCCTCGGTCACACTGGAAAAGCGGGTCACAGAGCTGATGTTTGACGAATATTATATCGATCTTCCATCAGCATATAAAATGAAAAAAGCACCGGAAGAAGTCCGTGTACCGAGTGCAGTTGTGAAAGAAGATACGACAGTCCGTATCGAAGATCCGGCAGTGGAGGAAGAATATTATGTGGTATGGTCGTTCGGAGACATTCTTCTGATGACGGAGAATGTTTCCGAAGCCGTTAAACTGGCAGATCAGGCAGCGGTTGTCGGTACGGTGGCAAATGAGACAGGAAGTATCGTCTGGGAACGCGGCGTGAAGTATAATGCGGATCTGGTCGGCGGAGTCTCAATGGTTTCCTGTAAGGATACCGGATTGACAAGCCGGCAGGCCGTCCTCCAGATGATGGCGGACTGTATCGGAGTCAGGATTTCTGCCGGGGAATTTTCCGGAGAAGAAAGTGTAAAAGAATTCCTGGAGGAAAGAACAGGACGGTGTGTTCTGGAACTGACAGGGATCACGCTTGACGAAGTGTTGTATTTCGTGTATAAAGGTGTTCCGGTATATGCAATGAAGGATGAAAAAGAGGCGGTACTGATCACGCAGTACAGTTCAACAAATGTGATAGTGTATAATCCGAAAACGGCAGAAAAAGAAACACTTTCCATACAGGAAGCGGAGCAGATGTTTTTGAAGGCGGGGAATGTATTTGTAAGCTTTCTCCCGTAAAAAACAGGGAAGTGTTCCCACAGAGAAAGGAGCAAAATTATGAAGTTATTATCGGTAGCAATTCCGTGCTATAATTCGGAGGGCTATATGCGTCATGCAGTGGAAACTTTATTGGTCGGCGGAGAGGAAGTGGAGATCATTATCGTGGACGATGGTTCCACAGACCGTACATATGAGATCGGGAAAGAACTGGAAGCAGAACATCCGGGGATCGTTCGGGTGGTACATCAGGAAAACGGAGGTCATGGCAGTGCGGTCAATACCGGTCTGAGGGAAGCAACCGGATTATATTTTAAGGTTGTGGACAGTGATGACTGGGTAAAGGAAGACGCTCTTTTAGAAGTTTTGCATACGCTGAAAGAACTGACCATGGACGGAACAAATCTGGATATGTTTATCTGCAATTATGTGTATGAAAAAGTCGGAGAAAAGAGAAAAAAAGTCGTGCATTATCGAAATGCGATGCCGCGGGACTGTGTGTTTACCTGGGATGATGTTTCTCATTTTCACCAGGGACAGTTCATTTTGATGCATTCTGTGATCTATCGTACCAAATTATTACGGGATTGCGGATTAGAACTTCCAAAACATACATTTTATGTTGACAACATTTATGTATACCAGCCGCTTCCGTATGTAAAGACGATGTATTACAAGGATTTGAATCTGTATCGTTATTTTATCGGAAGAGCAGATCAGTCAGTCAATGAGAACAATATGATGAAACGGATCGACCAGCAGCTGCTTGTGACGAAAACAATGATCGATCTGCATGATGTAACAAAAATAAAGAATCGGTCACTGCGTTCCTATATGACAAAATATCTGGGTATTATGATGACGATCTCTTCCGTGTTTCTGACAAAGATCGGGACCGAGGAGAGCCGGCAGAAAAAGGATGAACTGTGGTTGTATCTCGGGAACGCCAATAAGAAGCTTTACAAGAGGATCGGCAGAAGTGCGCTCGGGTATTTTAACAAAATGAAAAACCGGCCTGCCCAGGAACTGGTAAAGGTCGGTTATGAGATCGCAAGAAAAATGTATCAATTTAATTGATGCTGACTTCGGCTTTTGTAAGTTCTTCCGGAATTTTAGTAAATTTCGGGCGATAGGAGATCAGGTACAGCGGAAGCGACAGTACGATGGCAGCAAAGACATCAAGGATGGAATGCTGTTTTAAAAGTACGGTGGACATGCAGATCAGGACGGTCAGTATGAGAGCACCGGTGCGGACCCCTTTTTTCTGCCGCAGCGCATCGGAATGAAAGATGGCAAGACAGGCACCGATGGAATTCAGTGTATGGATGCTTGGACAAACATTGGTTGCGGTGTCTGTGGTATATAATCCGTGCAGTATACGGAGAAAAAGATTGTCTCTGCCAAGGGCATCAAGATCCGGACGGAGTGTGTGTCCGTTTGGCCATATGGCATAGATCGTCAGGCAGATGGTCATGCCGGTAAACAAAAACAGACAGACGCGGAAAAAGTCCCGTTTGTTGGTAAAGAAAAAATAAAGTACCGTGACTGCGATATATAAAAACCAGAGAAAATACGGAATGACAAATACCTCACAAAACGGAATGTAATTGTCCAGACGGCATTCCACAAGAGTATAGTCACTGTCAGGACTGACAATGTGCTCTAAAGCAAAAAAAGCGATCAGGTACAGCGGAAGATAAAGAAAAGCGACAGCATGTTTATATTTGGAAAGAAATGGTTTCATGTAATATCCTTTCTGCGGTATTTCAGCAAACAAACTGAAATGAGTATAGCATGGTTTTAAGAAGATGGCAACGAAAGAAAAGAAAAGATTTTATAAAGAATTTTTGAGAATGCGGCAATATGCAGTAAAAAAAGAAAAGGAGAATGAAAATGAAGAAAAGAGTTTTTTTGATCGTGTTGGACAGTGTGGGAATCGGTGAAATGCCGGATTCGGCGGAATATGGGGACGAAGGCAGCAATACTATGCGTGCGGCAGCGGGCAGCCCGTATTTTTCCATGCCGAATATGGAGTCTTATGGTCTGTTTGACCTGGAAGGAATCCGGGAACTGAAAAAGACACAGACAGAGGCGAAGGGTGCTGTTATGCGTATGGCAGAGGCTTCCAAGGGAAAGGATACGACCATTGGTCATTGGGAAATTGCCGGGATTGAATCTTCAGAACCACTGCCTGTATTCCCAAACGGCTTTCCGGAGGAACTGATCTCGGCATTTGAAGAGCGGACCGGAAGAAAGGTAATCTGCAATAAGCCGTATTCCGGCACGGAAGTCATTAAGGATTATGGCAGGGAGAGTGTGGAAACAGGAGCTTTGATCGTTTATACTTCTGCGGACAGTGTATTTCAGATTGCAGCACATGAGGCAGTAGTACCGATCGAAGAATTGTATCATATCTGTGAAATTGCAAGAGAACTCTGCACAGGAGCATATGGTGTGGGACGTGTCATTGCAAGACCGTTCGAGGGAGAATATCCATATCAGAGGACTTCCCGGCGTCATGATTATTCTTTGGTTCCGCCAAAGAAAACGATGCTTAATTTCTTATCGGAAAATGGTAAGGAAGTACGTGCTGTCGGCAAGATCAATGATATTTTTGCCGGAAGCGGTGTGACAAAAACCGTGCGCACGGCAAACAATGCAGAGGGCGTTGAGCGCACGTTGGAATGGATGCAGGAAGATTTTGAGGGACTCTGCTTTACGAATCTTGTGGATTTTGACATGGTATACGGACACAGAAACGATGTGGACGGTTATGCAAAAGCTTTGACTTATTTTGACGGCAGACTGCCTGAACTGGTAGCCGGGCTGCGTGAGGACGATCTTCTTCTGATCACGGCAGACCACGGATGTGACCCTGCGACACCTTCAACGGATCATTCCCGTGAACATGTTGCAGTTGTTGCCATCGGCGATAAGGTAAAAGCTGGTGTGAACCTCGGTACAAGAACCAGTTTTGCCGATACCGGAGCAACGATCTTAGAATATCTCGGTGTGCAGGGAGAGATCGCCGGAACCTCTTATCTAAAGGAAATTTTGAAATAAAATTTCAGAAGAAAATAAAACCTTCGGACGGAGTAAAATAAAGAATACAGTGGAGAAATTGACATAATATGCAGGAAAAAGAGTTAGAGATTATGCGAGATGCGGCAATCGGAAAAGCCACACTCTGTAATGAACAGTTAGGAACGTATTTTATGAGAGCGGTGGTGGCAGGATTTTTTATCGTGGTGGCAACGATCCTTTCCAATGTGACGGCAGCGGTGTTGCTTCCGGTCAGCCCGCAGGCGGGAAAACTATTAAGTTCCGTCTTCTTTTCCATCGCCATTATCCTGGTGGTTTTTATCGGCGGGGAATTGTTTACCGGAAATAATCTGGTTATGGCAATGGGGGTATATACAAAAGGGTGTCGTGCAACGGACCTGATAAAGGTCTGGGTATTCAGTTATCTGGGGAACTTTGTCGGGGCTTTTTTGCTCGGAGCCTTATTTGTATACAGTAATTCCTGCCATCAGCTGCTGGTAGATTACTATAACAGTTTCATTTATTCAAAACTGGATGCGACCGTGCCGGAACTTTTTATCCGCGGAGTGCTGTGCAATTTTCTGGTCTGCCTTGCGGTATATACGGGAATGAAGTTAAAGAGCGAAAGCGGGAAAATGATCATGATGTTCTGCATTATCACGGCATTTGTACTTGCAGGATTTGAGCATTGCGTAGCCAATATGGGTACTTTTTCCATTGCTTATCTTCTGCTCGGAGATATCGGCACGGCAGCAGTCATGAAAAGTCAGATCGTTGTAACGCTTGGGAATATTGTGGGAGGCGCCGTGCTTTTGGCTCTTCCGTTAAAATGGAGCGTTCCGGCAAAGAAGTGAGTCTTGAGAAAAAACGGATTTTGGACAAATACCCCCGGTCAGGTCGGCCGGGGGTAACTTTATGAGCAAAAATATTCCGATCAGAATAATCCGTCAATCCTTCCGTCGGCAGCTATTGTGATCTTTTCTGCAGAAGGGACTTTCGGAAGACCGGGCATTGTCATGATGGCACCGGTTTCGCATACAACAAATCCTGCACCTGCAGCAAGGCGTGCAGAACGTACAGTGATTGTAAAACCGGTCGGGCGACCGAGCTGTTTTTCGTCGTCGGAAAGAGAATACTGTGTCTTTGCCATGCAGACAGGAAGCGTTCCGTAACCGAGGTCTGTGATCTTTTTCAGCTCTTTTGCCGCAGCAGGAAGAATGGAAACGTGATCGGCACCGTAGATTTTCTTGGCGATGGTTTCAATCTTTTCCGTAAAGGAAAGTTCTTCCGGATAGAGCGGGGTGAAGCGAGGAGTTGTTGCTGCAAGGACGGCAAGGACTTCTTCGGCAAGTGCGATACCGCCTTCGCCGCCTTTGGCAAAAACTTCGGAAAGCGCAACGCGGACACCAAGGGATTCACAATGTTTCCGGATGAAGTTCATTTCTGCTTCGGTATCTGTCGGAAATGCGTTGATGGCAACGACTACCGGAAGCCCATACTTATTTATGTTTTCAATATGGGCATCCAGATTACAGATGCCTGCTTTCAGTGCGTCCAGATTTTCCGTGTTCAGGTCTGTCCTGGAAACGCCGCCGTTATATTTTAAGGCACGGACGGTTGCAACAAGGACAACACAGGATGGAGTAAGGTCTGCCTTGCGGCATTTGATATCAAAGAATTTTTCTGCACCGAGGTCGGCACCGAAGCCGGCTTCGGTAATGGCGATGTCTCCTAATTTTAATGCAAGACGGGTAGCCTGCACGGAATTGCAGCCGTGGGCGATGTTGGCAAAAGGACCGCCATGCATCAGACATGGTGTGCCTTCCAGAGTCTGTACGAGATTTGGTTTAATGGCATCTTTCATTAAAGCGGTCATGGCACCTTCAGCTTTTAGGTCTCTGGCATAGACCGGAGTATCCTGATAAGTGTAGCCGATCAAAATATCGCCAAAACGACGCTTTAAATCTTCCAGATCAGAAGCCAGACAGAGGATTGCCATGATCTCGGAAGCGACGGTGATCATAAAATGGTCTTCACGCGGAACACCGTTTGTCTTTCCGCCAAGACCGATGGTAATATTGCGGAGGGCACGGTCGTTCATATCCATGACACGCGGGAAAATGATCCTGCGCGGGTCGATGTTCAGAGGATTGCCCTGCTGCAGATGGTTATCGATCATGGCACAAAGCAGATTGTTGGCAGCGGTAATGGCATGCATGTCACCTGTAAAATGGAGGTTGATGTCCTCCATCGGAACGACCTGGGCATAGCCGCCTCCGGCAGCGCCGCCTTTGATGCCGAATACCGGACCAAGGGAAGGTTCACGCAGGGCGATCACGGCATTTTGACCAAGGCGTGCCATTGCCTGACCAAGACCGACAGAGGTCGTTGTCTTTCCTTCTCCGGCAGGAGTCGGATTGATGGCGGTGACAAGAACGAGTTTTCCGTCCGGTTTGGCCTGCAGCCGTTTCATGGCTGCAGGGGTGATCTTTGCTTTATAGGAGCCGTAAAGCTCCAGCTCTTCCGGCAGGATGCCGGCTTTTTCGGCAATTGCGGTAATCGGCTGCATCTGACAGCTCTGGGCAATTTCAATATCAGTCAACATAATTGTTACCTCCTTGCTTTTTATATATCAGTTATTTGAAATACTTAACAGCAGCTTCAAACATACGAATATCATACTCGCCCGGAACGTTTTTGTAAAGACCGTTGCCGATACGTTCGCTGTGTCCCATCTTGCCGAAAACACGGCCGTCCGGGGAAGTAATGCCTTCGATGGCATATAAAGAACCATTCGGATTAAAATGGATGTCAGCAGTTGCATTGCCGTCAAGATCCACGTACTGGGTTGCAATCTGGCCATTAGCTGCAAGCCTGCGAATCAGTGCTTCGTCGGCAAGGAATTTGCCCTCACCGTGCGAGATCGGAACATTTACGATGTCGCCGACCTGCATCAGACTCAGCCACGGAGAAAGGTTGGAGGCAATTCTTGTGCGGACGATACGGCTCTGATGACGGCTGATGTTGTTGAACGTCAGGGTTGGGCAGGTTTCATCCGTGTCAATGATCTTTCCGTAAGGAACCAGACCGAGTTTGATCAGTGCCTGAAAGCCGTTGCAGATACCGCACATCAGACCGTCACGGCGTTCCAAAAGATCGGTAACTCCTTCCTTGATGGCAGCGTTACGGAAAAATGCCGTGATGAATTTGCCGGAACCGTCCGGTTCGTCGCCACCGGAGAAGCCGCCCGGAATGAAAATCATCTGAGCATCCTTTAATTCTTCAGCAAAGCGGTCGATGCTGCGAGAAATACCGTCTGCCGATAAGTTGTTGATCACAATGATCTCCGGTTCTGCACCGGCATCACGTACTGCTTTGGCGGAATCGTATTCACAGTTGGTTCCCGGGAAAGCAGGGATCAGAACCTTTGGCTTTGCTGTCCTGACTGCAGGGGCTTTGTGCAGATCCGTATGGAAAGAAAAAGTTTCCATGGCAATGTCAGGAGATGTGATATTGCAGGAGAATACGCTTTCCAGCTTTTCTTCATAGGCATGCAGGATGGCTTCCATGGAAAGTGTTTCCCGGCGGTAGGAAAAACTGCCGTCTGCAGTTGTAGTACCGAGAACACGTCCTACCGTGCCTTCCGCCATTTCAAGAACAAAGGAAGCATAGTGGTAACCGAACAGATCGTCCATGGTTACGGTGTCGTTGAAAGAAACGCCGTAACCGTTTCCAAATCCCATCTTCATGACGGCTTCGGCAATGCCGCCCATCCCCGGGGTATAGCAAGCAACAGCCTTTCCGCTGCGGAGCAGGGAAGTAACGGTATCAAAAACAGAACGTAAGGAAGCGGTGTCCGGAAGTCCGTTCTTGTCATAGGCTGTTTCCAGGAGACATACGGTGTGTCCGGCCTGTTTAAATTCAGGAGAAACAACATCAGAAGTCTTACCGCAGGTAACGGCAAAAGAAACAAGGGTCGGAGGGACATCCAGCTGTTCAAAAGAGCCGGACATGGAATCTTTACCGCCGATGGAGCCGATGCCAAGATCCATCTGTGCCTTAAATGCACCTAAAAGTGCTGCTAACGGTTTACCCCAGCGTTTTGGATCTTTATTCATGCGTTCAAAATACTCCTGGAAGGTAAGATAGATATCTTCAAAAGAGGCTCCGGATGCGATCAGCTTGCAGACCGATTCAACAACGGCAAGGTAAGCACCGTGATAAGGAGAAGCGGTTGTAATAAACGGATTATAGCCGAATGCCATAAAGGAGCAGTCGTCGGTATGCTTCTTTTCAAGACTGATCTTTTGTACCATTGCCTGGATCGGAGTCAGCTGATGCTTTCCGCCGAATGGCATCAATACGGTCCCTGCGCCGATGGTCGAGTCAAAACGCTCGGAAAGACCGCGCTTGGAGCAGCAGTTTAAATCGACGGCCGTTGCCATAAAGTTATCGGAAAAGCTTCCGGAAACGGTTTTTTTATAGTCAGACGGGGCGGCAGGCGCAGCGGTTGTATGCTTGTCGGCACCATTGGAATTTAAAAATTCACGGCTGATATCGCAGATAACAGTATCGTTCCAACGCATTATGAGGCGAGGTTCTTCGGTTACGACGGCGACAGGAACCGCGTTCAGATTTTCTGCTGCCGCAAGTTCCAGGAAACGTTCCACGTCTTCTTTTTCGACAACGACTGCCATACGCTCCTGGGATTCGGAAATGGCAAGTTCGGTTCCGTCCAGACCTTCATATTTTTTCGGCACGGCATTTAAGTTAATGATAAGGCCGTCGGCAAGTTCTCCGATAGCAACAGAAACACCGCCGGCACCAAAGTCGTTGCAGCGTTTGATCAGACGGGAAGCTTCTGCATTTCGGAACAGGCGTTGCAGTTTGCGCTCTTCCGGGGCATTTCCTTTCTGAACTTCCGAACCGCAGGTTTCTACTGACCGGGTGTTGTGCGCTTTGGAAGAACCGGTAGCACCGCCAATGCCGTCACGGCCGGTATTGCCGCCGAGTAAAATAACGATATCACCGGCATTCGGACGTTCTCTTCGGACATTTTCTTCAGGTGCAGCTGCGATAACGGCACCGATCTCCATACGTTTTGCGGCATATCCCGGATGATAGATTTCATCTACGATGCCGGTAGCGAGGCCAATCTGATTGCCGTAGGAAGAATAACCGGCGGCAGCAGTTGTTACGATCTTACGTTGAGGAAGTTTTCCGGAAATGGTGTCAGAAACCGGAGTCAGCGGGTCTGCCGCACCGGTAACACGCATGGCACCGTAAACATAGCTCCGACCGGACAGCGGGTCACGGATGGCACCGCCGATGCAGGTGGCTGCACCGCCGAACGGTTCAATTTCTGTCGGATGATTGTGTGTTTCGTTCTTAAAAAGAAGAAGCCATGGTTCGGTTTTTCCGTCTGCCGTAACATCAATTTTGACGGTACATGCATTGATTTCTTCGGATTCATCCAATTTATCCAGCTGACCGTTGGCACGCAGATGTTTTACGGCAATGGTAGCAAGATCCATCAGACAGATCGGTTTATGGGAACGCCCGAGAGCTTCTCTTACCGAAAGGTACTCGCGGTAGGTCTCTGCCAGGAGCTCATCTTCAAAGGAAACATCATCAATGATCGTGCCGAAAGTAGTATGGCGGCAGTGATCCGACCAGTAGGTATCGATCATACGGATCTCCGTGATCGTAGGGTCACGATGTTCGGATCGGAAATAGTCCTGACAGAATGTAATGTCATCCAGATCCATGGCAAGACCATAGCCGGAAAGAAAACCGTTCAGATCGTCTCTGTCCAGGGAAAGAAATCCGTCCAAAGTTGCAACGGTTGTCGGAATGTCATAACGGATGGCAAGCGTTTCAGGAGTTTCCAGGGAAGCTTCCCTGCATTCCACCGGATTGATGACATATTTTTTGAACTCGGCAATCTCTTCTTCGGTCAGATCGCCGTACAGGGCATAGACTTTTGCGGTGCGGATGAGAGGGCGTTCACCGCGGGAAATGATCTGGATACACTGAGCGGCGGAATCGGCACGCTGATCAAACTGACCGGGAAGCGCTTCTGCCGCAAAGACATACGCATCCGGGAGATCAAGAGAGGCGGCAGCAATGTCAAGCTGCGGCTCGGAAAAAACGGTGCGGACCGCATAATCAAATAATTCTTCGGTAATATTTTCCGCGTCATAGCGGTTGAACAGACGAACCTTTGTCAAATGGCGGATGCCAAGCAGGGAGGTTGCCTCGTTAAAAAGGGCTCTGGCTTCGTTGTCCAGTCCGGATTTCTTCTCTACATAAATACGATAAACCATAGAATTCATCTCCTCATTCAATCGTTAGTAAATCCTGTCTTACTCGGTCGCTCTATAGGTATGCTTTGAGCGCTTTCTGACCAATATCTGTTCTGGCATAAGCACCCTCAAAGGAAATTCCTTTGGTCAGCCGATAGGCTTCTGTAATGGCTTCTTCCAGAGAATCGGCAACTGCCGTTGTTCCGGTAACACGGCCTCCGGAAGTGATGAGTACATTTTCCTTTAAGGCAGCCCCGGCGACAAAAGTGTGTGAAAGAGCTTCCTCGGTAAATGTGATAGGGAAGCCTTTCCGGTAATTTTCCGGATAACCGCCGGAAGCAAGTATGACGCAGCAGGCGTGACGGCCGGAAAAAGAAACTTCCGTATCTTTTAATGTGCCGTTGGTAGTTGCCTGCATCACGGTCAGCAGATCGCTTTCCAAAAGAGGAAGGACAACCTGGGTTTCCGGGTCGCCGAACCGGCAGTTATATTCAATGACTTTGGGACCGTCTGCCGTCAGCATCAGACCAAAGTAGAGACAGCCTTTAAAGGTACGTCCTTCCGCGTTCATTGCGTGAATGGTAGGAAGAAAGATCTCTTTTCGGCAGCGTTCGGCAATTTCCGGGGTGTAATAAGGGTTTGGAGCAATGGTTCCCATGCCGCCGGTGTTAAGCCCGGTGTCATGATCTCCGATGCGTTTGTGATCCATGGAGGATACCATCGGCTTTACGGTGACTCCGTCGGTAAAGGCAAGAACCGAAACTTCCGGCCCGGTCAGGAATTCTTCAATGACAACGGTGGAACCGGAATCCCCGAATTTTTTGCCTTCCATCATATCACGCACGGCGGTTTTGGCTTCTTCTTTTGTCCGGGCAATGATAACCCCTTTGCCAAGAGCCAGCCCGTCTGCTTTTACTACCGTAGGGAGCGGAGCAGTATCAAGATAGGAAAGTGCAGAGTCCATATCATCAAAAACTTCATAAGCAGCCGTCGGAATGCCGTATTTTTTCATCAGATTTTTAGAAAATACTTTACTGCCTTCAATAATGGCAGCAGCAGCGGTAGGACCAAAGCATGGGATTCCCTGCTCGGTAAGGGCGTCTACACAGCCCAGTACTAACGGGTCATCCGGGGCAACAACGGCATAATCGATGTGCTGTTCTGCCGCAAATGCGGTAATGGAAGAAATATCTGTGGCGGCAATCGGAACGCAGACGGCGTCGTTTGCAATGCCGCCATTCCCCGGAAGGGCAAAAATGGTTTCTACTTCCGGATTTTTCTTTAACGAGCGGATGATGGCATGTTCACGGCCGCCACCGCCGACAACTAACAGTTTCATAAGTACCTCCTGAAAAATGTGGATCCGGGACAAAATCCGGAATCAGTGGTGGAAAAGCCTCATGCCGGTAAATGCCATAACGATACCGTTTTTGTTACATTCGTCAATGACAAGGTCATCACGGATGGAACCTCCCGGTTCTGCAATATAAGAGACACCGGAAGCGCAGGCACGCTTGATGTTGTCTGCAAACGGGAAAAATGCATCGGAACCAAGAGAAACACCGTGTTGGGAAGCGAGAAATTCCTTCTTTTCGTCTTCGGTCAGACGTTCCGGCTGTGCGGTAAAATAGTTTTGCCAGATTCCATCAGCACAGACATCTTCTTCGTTTCCGTTGATGTAGCTGTCAATGACATTATCACGGTTTGGACGCCCAAGGTCCGGCCGCAGCGGAAGTGAGAGTGTCTTTGGATGCTGACGCAAAAACCAGGTATCTGCTTTCGTACCGGCAAGACGGGTGCAGTGGATGCGGGACTGCTGTCCGGCACCGACACCGATCGCCTGTCCGTCTTTGGCAAAGCAGACGGAATTGGACTGCGTGTATTTTAAAGTGATCAGAGAAACAATCAGATCAAGCAGAGCACTTTCCGGAAGTTCTTTATTTTCTGTTACGACGTTGGAAAGAAGGTCTTTTGAAATCCTGAAATTATTGCGTCCCTGTTCAAACGTAATACCAAAGACCTGTTTGGTTTCCTGAGGTTCCGGAATATAATCAGGATCGATGGCGACGATATTGTAAGCACCTTTCTTTTTTTTCAGGAGGATTTCCAAAGCTTCCTCGGTATAGCCGGGAGCAATGATACCGTCCGAAACTTCACGGGAGATCAGTTTTGCCGTCATGGCATCACAAATGTCACTTAAAGCAATCCAGTCCCCAAATGAGCAGAGCCGGTCGGTTCCGCGTGCTCTGGCGTAGGCACAGGCGAGAGGATTTTCATCAAGCCCTTCCATATCGTCCACGAAGCAGGCTTTTTTCAATGCTTCCGGGAGCGGTTTGCCAACAGCGGCAGAAGTAGGAGAAACATGTTTAAATGAGGCAGCAGCAGGAAGACTGGCTGCTTCCTTTAATTCGCGTACTAACTGCCAGGAATTTAAGGCATCCAGAAAGTTGATGTAACCCGGACGTCCGTTTAAGATGGTCAGAGGAAGTTTATTTCCATCCTGCATAAAGATACGTGCCGGTTTCTGATTTGGATTGCATCCGTATTTTAATAAGAACTCATTCATGGTAAGGCTCCTTTATCAGTGTTTATTTAAAATGCGTTGTTCATAGGTGTTTGTCTGAATATCGGTATAACGGACAAACAGTGCAATCCTGTTGTCTTCGTTCAGACTGCTCCAAAGTTCTTCGATCAGCAGATTGATATCCTGCGGGATCGTGACACGTTCCGGCTCTCCCTGAAATGTCGGGATGACGGGGGAACCGTCGCAGACATAAGTGTGGAGAAAATGTCCGAGACCCGGTGTGGCAGGATATTCATAGAAAAAGCGGGCACAGGCAGTGCCGTCAGGATCGGCAGCCTTTAAAATGGACATCTGATAGGAGCCGTCACAAGCCTGAATGCCGGAAATGCGAGGGGTAAAATTAGGAGCGTCATCTTCAAACTGCCGTGTACGGCAGGCGTCTGCAAAACTTTTTCCCCGAGCAAGAAAATCAGCAATGGTATCGGTCTGGTCACCGTTGGTCACGATCAGACCATTGGCAGTTTCACGGACCGGATGATAAATAATCAGATGAGGATCCGACATCTGACTGGCATCATGTGCCTCGGTACGGATGCCGTCCGGTTCGGTAAGAAATACACGGTTGCGGGAATTTGTGCTTCGTCCCATGATAAAATAAGCAGCGACAGCTTTTGTTCCGTCCGGGGTAATGCCAAGCACGATGCCACGTCCCGGATAAGTGTTGCCGTGTAAGCGTTCAGCGATAGATTTGGTTTCGTATACGTTCATGATTTAATCCTCCTTGATCCATACTTTTCTGCCTCTTACTTCCAGACGTCCCTGGCAGAACAGGGAAACCGCTTCGGGAAGCAGCTTCCATTCTGCTTCTTCCATAATACGTTTTTGTAAAGATTCGGGGGTGTCGCATTCGGTAACCGGAACGGATCTTTGTGCGATGATCGGTCCGGCATCACATTCTTCGCTGACAAAATGTACCGTAGCACCGGAAACCTTTACCCCGTATGCAAGAGCAGCTTCATGGACATGAAGCCCGTAAAAGCCTTTGCCGCAGAAAGAAGGGATCAGGGCAGGATGCACGTTGATGACAGCGTTCGGATAACGGTCCGTCAGTTCCCGTGAAAAGATGACCATACAACCGGCAAGGACAACAAGCCGGATGTCAAGTGCGGTCAGTCTGTCTACAATGGCGTTTGTAAAGGACTGAGTGTCCGGATAACTTTTGCGTGGCAGGACAAAGCAGGGAATATCTGCTTTTTTTGCACGTTCCAAAGCATAAGCTCCCTCTTTCGTGGAAATGACTGCGGCAATTTCTCCGCCGCCGAGTTCGCCTCGTGTCTGTGCATCGATCAGCGCCTGTAAATTTGTTCCGCCGCCGGAAACGAGGACTGCAATTTTTGTTTTCATTTCAGGATCACCTTTTCTTCACTTTTAATGATGGAACCGATGACATAGGCATCAATTCCGTTTTCCTTCAAAACGGACAGGGCTTTCTGCACTTCCCCGGCAGGAACCACAACGCTCATGCCGACTCCCATGTTATAGGTATTGTACATATCACGTTCCGGAATGTTTCCTGCTTTTGCAATGACATCAAAGATAGGAAGGACGCGGATGCTGTTTTTGTCAATTTCAGCTCCCAGTCCGTCCGGGATCGAACGAGGGATGTTTTCATAGAAACCGCCGCCGGTAATGTGGGAGATCCCTTTTATATCTACTTTTTCAAGCAGGGCGAGCACGGGTTTCACATAGATTTTTGTCGGGACAAGCAATGCTTCTGCGACGGACTGACCGGAAAGTTCTTCGCGAGGGATATAAAGTTCCTGCGGATTGTGGTCAATATCGAATACTTTGCGACAAAGAGAAAAGCCGTTGGAGTGGATACCGGTGGAAGGGAGTGCGATCACGACATCGCCCTCTTTCATACGTGTGTTATCAATGATCTTTTTGCGGTCAACGATACCAACGGCAAATCCGGCGAGATCATAGTCTTCGACGGGCATCATGCCCGGGTGCTCCGCGGTTTCTCCGCCGATCAGTGCCGCTCCGGACTGGACACAGCCCTCGGCGACACCACTGACGATCGATGCAATCTTTTCCGGGATATTTTTTCCGCAGGCAATATAGTCAAGGAAGAACAGAGGCTTTGCACCGACACAGATAATGTCATTGACACACATGGCAACTGCGTCAATGCCGATGGTATCGTGTTTGTCCATCAGAATGGCAAGTTTTACTTTTGTGCCGCAGCCGTCGGTACCGGAAACGAGTACGGGTTCTTCCATCCCGGAAAGGGGAAGACCGAAGCAGCCGCCAAAACCGCCGACATCATCCAGACATCCTTCGTTGCGGGTACGGGCAACGTGTTTTTTCATCAGTTCAACTGCCTTGTAACCTGCGGTAATGTCTACACCGGCAGCGGCATAGCTGGCAGAGTAAGAATTTTTGTGTTCCATGATTTGATACGCTCCTTTGTTTGTTCTGTTGATATTATTCCTGACCGGTCCAACAGTAGGTACAGATTTGGTCGCGGTCGATGCCGATAGCTTCCAGCAATCCGTCGATTGACTGATATCCGAGGGAATCAAATCCCATTTCTTCACAGATTGCTTTTAACAGACATTTCCCGCGCTCGGTTCGGTCATCGGCATATTCTTCCAGGTGTTTCTGACCTTCTTCTCCTTCTAATTTCTGTATCATTCTGCGGGATAAAAGTTCCATTTCCGAATTGGCACGGGAGAAGTTTAAATATTTACATCCGTACATGACAGGCGGGCATGCGGAGCGCATGTGTACTTCTTTCGCTCCGGATTCGTAGAGAAATTCTATGGTTTCTCTTAACTGTGTACCACGCACGATGGAGTCATCTACGAGGAGAAGTTTCTTTCCTTCGATCAGTTCCGGGACCGGGATCTGCTTCATCTCAGCGACCAGATTGCGGATGTCCTGGTTGGAGGGAGTAAAAGAACGTGCCCAGGTCGGAGTGTATTTGATAAAGGGCCGTGCAAACGGGATATCGGTGTTGTTGGCATAACCGATGGCATGCGGAAGACCGGAGTCCGGAACACCTGCCACATAGTCTGCATCCGGCATGGTGCCGTTCTCTTTTTCATGTGCAGCCATGATCTCTCCGTTGCGGCAACGCATTACTTCTACATTGACGCCTTCGTAGTTGGAGTTTGGATATCCGTAGTACGTCCAAAGAAAGGCGCAGATCTTCATTTTTTTTCCGGGAGCAGAAAGCTGACGGATCCCGTCGGTAGTAATTTCCACGATTTCCCCGGGGCCTAGATTATAACATGGCTTATAGCCGAGTTTCTGACAGGCAAAGGATTCCATGCAGGCACAGTAACCGTCTTTCTTTTTCCCGATAACGATAGGAAGACGTCCGTTTTTGTCGCGTGCTGCGATCAGTCGGTTTTCCGTCAGCAAAAGCAAGGTGCTGGAGCCGGAGATGGTTTCCTGTGCATGACGGATGCCGTCTACAAGATTGTCGCACTGATTGATCAGTGCAGCGGTAAGTTCGGTAGCGTTGACCTTGCCGGAAGAGGTAGTCATAAACTGATTTCCGGGTACCGACAGGGTACGTTCGATCAGTTCCTCCGAGTTGTTGATGATTCCAATGGCAGCAAGTGCAAACATACCGAGGTGGGAACGGATGAGCAGTGGTTCCGGATCTGTATCGGAAATACAGCCGATTCCGATCGTTCCGCTCATTTTTTCAAGGTCGTTTTCAAATTTTGTACGGAACGGTGTGTTTTCAATGTTATGGATCTGGCGCTGAAATCCCCGTTCCTTGTCATAAAACAGAAGTCCGGCACTTTTTGTTCCTAAGTGGGAGTGATAATCTGTTCCGAAAAAAACATCATATTTGCATTCGTTGTGGGATATGACCCCTAAAAATCCGCCCATGAATAAATTACTCCTTTGTTCATAATAGAAAAACAGAAAACGCAGGAAAGGCTGTTTGCCTTCCCTGCGCGATCATCATCAATCAGGCGAAAAATAAGCCGTTCAGAGTCATAGGATCGATATAAGTGCCTTCCTTGTATACTCTCATATTTCCGGAGGCGATTTCGTCGATCAGCATGACGTTTCCGTCGGCATCATATCCGAATTCAAATTTAATATCATATAGATCAAGTCCTTTTTCTTTTAAGTCATCTGCTACGATCTTTGTGATCGCCTGCGTCTGAGCTTTTAAAGAATCGTACTGATCTGCAGTCATGACGCCCAGATCAACAAGCCCGTCTTTGGTTACCAGAGGGTCGCCCTTGGCGTCGTTTTTAAAGGTAGTTTCCACATAGGCAGGCAGGTCTGCTCCTTCTTCTATGTAGTCGGAATAACGGCGGTAAAAAGAACCGACCGCTTTGTAACGGCAGATGACTTCCAATCCTTTTCCAAAAACTCTGGCAGGAAGGACTTCCATTGTGGTGTTGTCGAGGTTGGCAGATACGTAGTGCGTTCTGATACCGGCTGCATTGATCTTTTCGAAGTAGTAGATGGACATACGCAGATTGACATCACCTACGCCTTCAATGGTCAGTCCGACAGAATTTTCGCCGGGATCAAATACGCCGTCCTTGCCGGTACAGTCGTCTTTAAATTTTAAAAGACAGTTGCCGTTTGGAAGTTCGTAAACATTTTTGGTCTTTCCGGTGTAGAGCAGTTTCAAGTTTTCCATGAATGTGTACCTCTCTCTCGTGTGGTTGATTGAATTTAGGGAATCAGCAGAGCCTGTTGTTCAATTCCGCCTGGAGTGCAGCGTCTTTTTGAAGAACTTTTTCTGCGTCGCTCCTGCGTTTTGCATCCAGCCGGTCTGCCAGGTCTTTGTCTTCTACGGATAATATCTGTATAGATAACAAAGCGGCATTCACGCCTCCATTCACAGCGACAGTGGCAACCGGGATACCGGAAGGCATCTGTACTGTAGACAAAAGAGCGTCAATGCCGTCGAGACAAGCAGATTTACAAGGGATTCCAATGACAGGAAGTGTAGTGTTTGCGGCGATCGCACCGGCTAAGTGTGCAGCCATGCCCGCAGCGGCGATAAGAACGCCAAATCCGTTTTCACGTGCGGAGAGTGCAAAATCTTTAGCTTCCTGTGGGGTACGGTGTGCAGAAAAGATATGGCATTCATAGTCAATGCCAAATTCAGAAAGAGTGTCCATAGTTTTACGCAGAATCGGTAAGTCGCTGTCACTTCCCATGACAATTCCTACTTTTTTCATGATACTATCCTCCAATAGAGCGATGATGAACTACCCGCTCATTTTAGCATAATATTTTTTTTACGTCAACCCGCGTACACGAAACTTTTTGTACAGTTTTTGTACACGAAACTTTTTTACTTGACGGAAAACATAAGAGAAGCTAAGATGGGTAT
>CAZWCZ010000027.1:0-28730 GCA_964632165.1 uncultured Lachnospiraceae bacterium
GTCTTCAGTATGGAATTTAATTTTACAAGTGGAATTTACCTTTTCATTCAAGCCTATAATAGTTTGGATGAAGCAATGACATAGCAAAAAGCGGAGGACAGGACAGATGAAAATTATAGCACTGGAAAGAAACAGCGCGGGTACCGATGTATCAACAGCATGTTGGGAAGAGCTGGGGGAGGTAGTGTATTATCGCAATACGGTAACGGAAGAAGAAGTAAGAGAGCGGATTCGCGAGGCAGATGTGATTATCGCCAATAAGGCTCCTTTAAATAAAAAAACATTAGAAGATGCTCTAAAGGTAAAACTGATCTGCGAGCTTGCAACGGGATATGACAACTGTGATCTTGCCTATTGCAGGGAGAGAGGTATCAAAGTGGCGAATGTGCGGAACTATTGTACAGACATGGTAGCGCAGCATACATTTGCACTGGCACTTGCCCTGAGCGAGAAACTGCCGCATTATGATGCATATGTAAAATCCGGAGAATACAGTGCGCAGGACCGTTTTTCAAACTTTGACCTGCCGTTTTATGAACTTGCAGGAAAAACGTGGGGGATCGTCGGAATGGGAAACATAGGAAGAAAAGTAGCACAGATCGCCTCTGCATTTGGCTGCCGAGTTATTTTTACTTCCATTACGGGGAAAAGTACTTGCACGGACTGGCAACAGGTTGATAAGGAGACTTTATTGCAGGAGAGCGATTTTTTGTCGCTGCATTGCCCGCTGAGTGAACTGTCCAGAAATTTCATTGCCGGAGAAGAACTGAAAAAGATGAAAAAAACAGCAGTCTTATTGAACGTAGCAAGAGGACCGGTAGTGAATAATGCAGATCTGTATGAGGCACTGGTACATGGAGAGATCCAGGCAGCAGGTCTGGATGTTTTAGAAAAAGAACCGTTGGAGACTGCAAATCCTCTGAGTCGTTATAAGGACAGTAACAGGCTTATCATTACGCCACATTTGGCATGGGCAAGTGTAGAAGCGCGTACTCGCTGCGTAGAGGGAGTATATCTCAATATTAAGGCATTTCTGGATGGAAAAGAAAGGAATATAGTCAATCCGTAAAGGAAAGAGGGAAAATATGACAGAACAGTTTTCAAGGATAGAGGCATTGTTAGGAGAAGAAAGCATGAAAAAGCTTGCCGGTGCGGCAGTTGCCGTATTTGGAGTCGGCGGAGTCGGCGGTTTTGCCGTGGAAGCACTGGCAAGAAGCGGAGTCGGAAAGTTTGATCTGGTGGATAACGACACGGTTTCGGTTTCCAATCTGAACCGGCAGATCATTGCTACGACAAATACCATCGGACGGAGTAAGGTGGAAGTAATGAAAGAAAGGATCCTTTCCATCAATCCGCAGGCACAGGTAAGGACCAGACAATGCTTTTTTTTGCCGGAAAAGGAAGAAGAATTTGATTTTTCGGAATATGATTATGTGATCGATGCAGTGGATACCGTAACGGCGAAGATCTCTATTATTTCCTGTGCAAAGAAAGCGGGAGTTCCTGTGATCAGCAGCATGGGAACGGGAAATAAATTAGATCCGCTCCGTCTTGAAGTGGCAGATATTTCAGAAACTTCCGTCTGCCCACTTGCCAGAGTGATGAGAAAAGAATTGAAAGAGCGGGGAATACAGGGGGTAAAGGTCATTTATTCAAAGGAAACGCCGATCGTTCCAAAGTTTTCTGCGAAAACTGCGGATCCGGCTGCTAACAAACGCGGAACACCGGGGAGTACCGCGTTTGTTCCGTCAGTGGCAGGACTTGTGATCGCGTCGGAAGTGATCAAGGACATTGCAGGAAGAGAATGTGAAAAAGAAAAAGGCGGCCATCATAGATAGCCGCCGTCCAAATGGATGATCTGTCCTGTAAGGTAAGCGTTGCCGCGGGCAATCTGAAGTGCAAAGTCAGCAACTTCTTCAGGAGCGCCAAAACGGCCGATCGGGATTTCTTCGGCGAGGGCTTCCAATTCCTCTTCGGAAAAACAGTGGTTCATCTCTGTGTCGATCACACCGCAGGCAATGGCATTTACGGTAATCCCGCTGGGAGCCAGTTCTTTGGCGAGAGCACGCGTAAAGGCATCCATACCGCCTTTGGAGGCGGAATAGGCAACTTCGCAGGAAGCGCCGCAGGTTCCCCACATGGAAGAAATATTGATGATGCGTCCGGATTTTTTGGAAAGCATCATAGGAATTGCCTTAGACGAACAATAAAAGACGGAGGAGAGATTGGTATCCATGACAGTCTTCCAGTCCGCGGGGGTCATGTCGGTCAGGAGACCGACATAAGAAATGCCGGCATTATTGATCAAAACATCCAGTGTGCCGAATTCTTTTTGGATGGATCGGAACATCGATTCCACAAATCCCGGATTTCCCACATCACCGATGCAGGAAAGGCAGCGGACACTGCAGGCACGGATTTCGTGTTCCAGACGGTTTAGGGCATCTACGCTCTTTAAACAGTTTATAACAACATCATAACCGTTGTGTGCAAAAGCAAGTGCGATCGCACGGCCGATGCCGCGGGATGCACCGGTAACAAGGACAACTTTGCGTTCCATTTACATTCCTCCTGTGATCAGTTATCTTTATCCGGTTCCAGTATAACAGAAATTATGCTGTTCGGAAAGGAAAAGTGTGGGAGCTGCGGGAAAATCTTTATATCACTATAAGTTTTTATGGAGTTTTTCTGCAGTTTCGGTTACAATAAAAAAGAAATTTGGAAAGAGAAAGAGAGGCATGTTCTGATATGAAAAAATCAGATGTAGGTGTTTGGAAAGATATTGCATTCATTTTGCTTGGAACATTTATTATGGCAACAGGTATCAACCTGGTATTTGACCCGCTTGGCCTTGTGTGTGGAGGAGTTACCGGGCTTGCTATTATCGTTAAACATATCACATCGGTTTTTATCGAAGGAGGGCTTCCGCTCTGGCTGATCAATCTGCTGTTTAACGGACCGTTGTTTCTTACAGCTTTTTTTATGAAAGGATGGAAGTACATTGCAAAAACACTGTTTGCGACGATGTCGCTTTCCATGTTCCTGTATCTGGTCCCGTCTCGTGCTTTGTTTGACGACTATATTCTCGGAACCCTGTTCGGGGCTGTAACGACAGGAGCAGGTATAGGTCTGGTGCTGGCACGGATGGCAACGACGGGAGGGACAGATCTGTTGGGTGCGCTGATCCATGAAAAATTCCGCCACATCTCCATCCCACAGCTGCTTGCCGTTATCGACGGAAGCATTGTGCTTCTCGGGGCACTTGTATTCGGAATAGAGAATGCCATGTACGCCATTGTTGTGGTTTACATTGTTTCCAAAATTTCAGATGGTATGCTGGCAGGATTGAAGTTTGCAAAAATGGCACAGATCATTTCAGAAAAAGCAGATGAGATCGCCGAGGTGATCCTGCAGGATGTTGATCGCGGAGTGACCGGCATTAAAGTGGAAGGTATGTATTCTAAAACGGAAAAGAAAATGCTGTTTTGCGTAGTAACCAAAAAAGAAATCGTGGAACTGCTTGACATTGTTCATAAGATCGACCCGTCTGCGTTCGTTATTGTGAATGATGTCAGAGAAGTAATGGGAGAAGGCTTTATCGAAATTACACAGTAGTGGGAAGAAAAACGGCGAAAAATGTGAGCATTTTGAACAAAAAAAAATTTTTCTATACAAATTGAACAAAATCTGAAATCCGATTTTGTGTATTTAAGACATGGTTTTTTTTACGGATTTCGTGTATAGTATGCTTATATAAAAATTGTAACGAAAGAAATGTGACATATTTTTAGGAGGAATGTAAAATGGCAAGTTTATCTTTAAGACACATTAACAAAACATATCCGAACGGATTTGTTGCAGTTAAGGATTTTAATCTTGAAATTGCAGATAAGGAATTTATCATCTTCGTAGGTCCATCCGGTTGTGGTAAGTCTACAACACTTCGTATGATCGCAGGCCTTGAAGAAATCACGGAAGGTGAATTATACATCGGCGATAAGCTGATGAACGATGTTGAACCAAAGGACAGAGATATCGCAATGGTATTCCAGAACTATGCTCTGTATCCGCACATGTCCGTATATGACAATATGGCATTCGGACTTAAGTTAAGAAAGACTCCGAAGGATGAGATCGACAGACTCGTTCATGAAGCGGCAAAGATCCTTGATATCGAACATCTTTTGGATCGTAAGCCAAAGGCTCTTTCCGGTGGTCAGAGACAGCGTGTTGCCATGGGTCGTGCCATCGTACGTAATCCTAAGGTATTCCTGATGGATGAGCCGCTCTCCAACCTGGATGCAAAGCTCAGAGTACAGATGCGTATTGAGATTTCCAAGTTACATCAGAAATTACAGACTACCATCATTTACGTAACACATGACCAGACCGAGGCTATGACACTTGGTACCAGAATCATTGTTATGAAAGATGGTGTTATCCAGCAGGTGGATACGCCTCAGAACTTATATGACAGACCGGACAACCTTTTTGTTGCAGGTTTCATGGGATCTCCGCAGATGAACTTCATTAACTGTGAAGTTGTAAAGGAAGGAAATGAAGTATTCCTTAACTTTGCTGAACGTTCCATCAAGCTTCCGGAAGCAAGAGCTAAGAAGCTGATCGAAGGCGGTTACGTAGGACAGGAAGTTATCCTCGGCATCCGTCCGGAAGATATCAAGGATGAGCAGGTATTTATCGAGACATCGAAGGACAGTGCATTTGATGCTACCGTAAGAGTTTATGAACTGCTTGGTGCAGAAGTGTTCTTATACTTCACGATCGCAGATACCGTAGATATTACGGCAAGAGTAAATCCGCGTACTTCTGCAAGACCTGGTGATACCATTCAGATCGCAATGGATCTTTCCAAGATTCATATCTTTGATAAGGAAACAGAACAGGTGATCACACACTAATTTTATATCAGATACATACAGGGCATCTTCGAGGGTGCCCTGTTTTTTATGAAAAAATCTCTTTTTGTTTATAAAATTTTAGTTGCTATTTTGTTTGGATGAGGTATACTAAAAAAACGTAAACAATTAAGTAGAGCTTTCAGTAAAGAAACGGAGACGAGACAGAATGCTTCAATTAAAACAGATCGTAAAGAAATACAAAACAGGAGATACAGAAGTAGAAGCACTAAAGGGAGTCAGCATTACCTTTCGCAACAGTGAATTTGTTTCCATATTGGGACAGTCGGGATGCGGAAAGACAACGCTGCTTAATATTATCGGCGGACTTGATCAGTATACAAGCGGAGACCTGATCATCAATGGAAAGTCGACAAAACAGTTTAAGGATAGAGATTGGGATACTTACCGAAACCATTCCATCGGATTTGTGTTCCAAAGCTACAATCTGATCCCTCATCAGACGGTACTTGCCAATGTGGAACTGGCACTGACACTTTCCGGAGTTTCCAAGGCAGAGCGCAGAAGACGTGCTGTGGATGTTTTGAACAAAGTGGGTCTTGGAGATCAGATACATAAGAAGCCGAATCAGATGTCAGGCGGTCAGATGCAGAGGGTGGCAATTGCAAGAGCACTGATCAATGATCCGGATATCCTTCTTGCGGATGAGCCGACAGGTGCGTTGGATTCTGCAACAAGCGTGCAGATCATGGAGCTGTTGAAGGAAATATCAAAAGACCGGCTCATTATCATGGTTACGCATAATCCGGAACTGGCAGAAGCATATTCTTCCAGAATCATCCGCCTGCTTGACGGAAAGGTAGTGGACGATTCAAGACCGTTTACACAGGAAGAGGAAGCGGTCATCCTTCCGGCAGTAACGAAAGAAAAAGGAAAGATGCGCTCTATGTCGTTTGCAACAGCCGTTTCGCTCAGTCTGAACAATCTGATGACGAAAAAGGGCAGAACATTTATGACGGCATTTGCCGGAAGTATCGGCATCATTGGCATTGCTTTGATCTTATCTTTGTCCAGCGGATTTCAGGCATATATTGATAAAGTACAAGAAGATACGCTGTCCAATTATCCGATCACGCTGCAGAAAGAAACCATGGATATGAGTGCCATGCTTGGGACAATGTCCGGAACAAAAGAAGAAATGGCACAGGAGTATGACGACGATATGGTGCGTCCCCTTGTTGTGATGACGGAGATGTATAATGCCATGGTGGCAGAAAAACAGTCAAATAATCTTTCGGAATTCCGAAAATATCTGCTGGATGAAGAAAACGGCTTTTCGGAGCTGACCAGCGCGATACAGTTTGGCTATGATGCAAATCTCAAGATTTACGGAACCGATTTGAACGGAAATACACTGAGGGTAAATCCGAGCACGGTAATGTCTGCTATGGGGATGGATAGTATGATGTCCATGTATGAGACGATGTCTTCCATGAGCATGATGTCTTCGGCAACAAGCATGGATGTATTTTGCGAACTGATCGACAATCAGGAATTGTTAGAATCCCAATATGATGTTGTTGCCGGTAAATGGCCGGAAAAGAAGAATGAACTTGTTTTTGTCGTAACCGAAAAGAATTTTGTTACGGATACCGCGTTATATACACTTGGCCTGAAAGATCAGGAAGATTTGAAAAACTTTATGTTGGGAAAGGAAATCGAGACGGATACGGCGGGTTATACGTATGAAGAACTGATGGAGCTTACATTCCGTATCCTGCTTGACACGGATTATTACGTATACGAAGAAGAACTCGGACACTGGGTGGATAAGAGTCAGGATGCATCCTATCTCGAAAAAGTTTTGGAAAATGCTTTAGAACTGGAAGTGGTCGGGATTGTCCGGCCTAAGGAAGATGCGGTGGCAACTTCCATTACCGGTACGATAGGTTATACAAAAGAATTAACGGAATATGTCATTGAAGAGACGGTAAAGCAGCAGATCATACTTGATCAGCTGGCAGCTCCGGAAACAGATGTCCTGACAGGAAAACCGTTTGCAGACGGGAACGCTGCAGAGGATGCAAAGGAAAATGCATTTGATATCAGTGCACTGTCACCGGAACAGCAGGCATATCTGGCATCGTTAAGTGAAGAAGAGCGCGCAGCTCTGATGCAGCAGTATGCACAGAATGCCGTATCGACAGCAACGTATGAAGGGAATCTGGAACTGTTTGGAATGCAGCTGTTAGAAGAACCGACATCCATCAGCATATATCCGATCGACTTCGCTTCCAAAGATGCGATTGAAGATAAGATCAAAGAATATAACAATAAATGTGCAGAAGAAGGAAATGAGGCAGACCAGATCAAATACACCGATTATATCGGTATTATGATGTCCTCCGTTACAACGATCATCAATGTGATCACCTATGTGCTGATAGCTTTTGTAGCGATCTCACTTGTCGTATCTTCTATTATGATCGGTATCATCACATACATTTCTGTTTTGGAGCGGACGAAGGAAATCGGTATTTTACGAAGCATTGGTGCCTCTAAGAAAGATATTTCCAGGGTATTTAATGCGGAAACCATGATCGTCGGTCTGGTTTCCGGACTGCTTGGGGTTGGTGTTACCGTACTGCTGAACATTCCGATCAACATGATAATTTATCATTTCTCACAAATTTCAAATGTTTCGGCACTTCCGGTCACAGGTGGCACGATCCTTGTCCTCATCAGCGTTTCCCTGACGATGATCGCAGGATTGATTCCGGCAAAATTTGCCGCAAAGAAAGACCCGGTAGAGGCTTTAAGAACAGAATAGCGATGTTTTTTTGATGCGGATAGACAAATTTCAACTTGTTTATCCGCATTTCTTGAAATTCAACATTTTTTATGTTACAATAAATCAGAGTGTAATCATAGGAAGCACAGATGTTTTTACACAGAATGAGAGGTAAGGGGTTATGATATCCAATCAGATTTTGCAGAGTACGATTGAAGGTTTGAAAACGATCACAAGAGTTGATATTTGTGTTTTAGATACAGAGGGAAAGGTGCTGGCATCTACCATTTCAAACGCTGAGGAGTATGAAACGGCGGTACAGGTGTTTGTCGATTCTCCGGCGGACAGTCAGGTAATGCAGGGATTTCAGTTTTTTAAGATTTTTGACGACCATCAGTTGGAGTATGTCCTGCTTGCAAAGGGAGACAGTGATGATGTTTATATGGTAGGGAAAGTAGCATCGTTTCAGATACAGAATCTTCTGGTTGCTTATAAAGAACGGTATGATAAGGATAATTTCATTAAAAACCTTTTATTGGACAATTTGCTTCTTGTAGACATTTATAATCGTGCAAAAAAGCTTCATATTGAAACAGAAGCACGCAGGGTTGTCTTTATTATCGAAACAAAAAATGAGAAAGATACAAATGCATTGGAAACCGTGCGTAGCCTCTTTGCAGGAAAGACGAGAGATTTTATTACTGCAGTAGATGAAAAGAATATCATCCTTGTCAAAGAATTAAAAGTAAATGAAACGTATGATGATCTGAACAAGACTGCAAAAGTGATCCTTGATATGCTTAATACTGAGGCAATGACAAAGGTCAATGTGGCTTACGGTACTATCATTAATGAGATCAAGGATGTTTCCCGTTCTTATAAAGAAGCTAAGATGGCACTGGATGTAGGAAAGATTTTTTATAGTGACAAAAATATTGTGGCATATGCAAATCTCGGAATCGGCCGTCTGATCTATCAGCTGCCGATGTCGTTATGCAAAATGTTTATTAAGGAAATCTTTGACGGACAGTCACCGGACGATTTTGATGAAGAAACACTGGTTACCATCAATAAGTTTTTTGAGAACAGCCTGAATGTTTCTGAGACATCCAGACAGCTTTACATTCATAGAAATACGCTGGTATATCGTCTGGATAAGCTGCAGAAGGCAACGAATCTTGACCTTCGGGTATTTGAGGATGCGATTACGTTTAAGATTGCACTGATGGTAGTAAAGTACATGAATTATATGGAACATGCAGAATAGACAGAGGGGGACTGCCGTCGGCGGTCCCTTTTTGCTAAATCGGAGGATGTATGACAGAATTATATGATCTTCAAAGGGAAATGAGCCGGGTCGAGGCTCCGGTTATTTCTTTTGAAAATGTATCAAAAGAATATCAAAAGGGGATTGCTGCAATAGAAGATATCAATATCAGCATATATAAAGGGGAGTTTGTTTTTATTGTAGGTAGCAGCGGTTCCGGAAAATCGACGCTGATCCGCTTACTGATGAAGGAGATACTCCCGTCCCGCGGAAGGGTATTTGTGGCAGGCAGGGAAATCGGCAGGCTGAGGAAGAGACAGGTAAGCAGATACCGGCGCAGCATAGGCGTTGTTTTTCAGGATTTCCGTCTCTTAAAAGACAGAAATGTGTTTGAAAATGTTGCATTTGCACAACGCGTGGTAGAAGCTCCGGCACATGAGATCAGACAGCAGGTGCCGAAGATGCTTTCGCTGGTTGGACTTCAGGAAAAACAGAAGGCTTATCCGGGAGAACTGTCAGGTGGCCAGCAACAGAGGGTCGCATTGGCAAGGGCATTGGTCAATCATCCGGTCATCCTGCTTGCAGATGAGCCCACGGGAAATCTTGACCCGAAAAATTCCTGGGAGATCATGCAACTTTTGGAAGATATCAATAAACGGGGCACAACGGTAGTGGTTGTAACACATAATCAGGAAATCGTGGATAAGATGCAAAAACGTGTCATTACTTTGAAAAACGGCAGAGTAATCAGCGATGAGGAAAAGGGAAGGTATCGGTATGCGAAGAATTAGGACATTGTTTTACTGCATCAGACAGGGAATTCGCGGAATCTGGAAAAACAGGGTGTATTCTCTTGCATCGGCAGGGACGATCACGGCGTGTATTCTGTTGCTCGGGGTATTTTATTTTGTAGTAGAAAATTTTAACTTTGCCATGAAATCAGCAGAAAGTATGGTGGGATTTACGGTATTTTTTGCAGAAGGTACGACAGAAGAACGCATTTTGGAAATAAAGCAGGAAATCGGAAACAGGACAGAGGTGGCAGATATTACCTACATATCTGCGGAAGAAGCCTGGGAAACCTATAAAAAGGAAAATCTGAGCGAAGAGCTGGCGGCAACATTTGGAGAGGATAATCCGCTTGAAAATTCTGCATCGTTAGAAGTACACGTAAATGAAGCGGCAATGCAGCAGGAATTGGTTTCTTATGTCAAAGGGATCGCGGAAGTCCGGACAGTGAATCATTCCGAATCGGTTGCAGAGAGCTTTGAAGGGATCAAAATACTTGCCTGGATCATTTCTGCCGGGTTGATCGTAATCCTGGGGGCAGTTGCGGTGTTCCTGATACGGACTACGATTTCGACCGGGATAAGTGTACGTCGTGAAGAGATTTCTATCATGAGTATTTTCGGAGCTACGGATTTCTTTATCCGTGCACCATTTGTTGTGGAAGGGGCTCTGATCGGTCTGTTAGGTTCTGTTTTACCGCTTGGACTGTTATATATTGTATATGGAGAAGTAGTAACGACCTTGAAAGAACAGTTTGAAGGAGTGTTTACGACAATGAAGTTCCTGGATCGAAATGATATCATGCAGAGCTTTTTGCCGATTGCGCTGATCTTCAGTCTGGGTATAGGACTGATAGCAAGTCATGTTACGGCGAAGAAGCAGATCCGGAAGATTGAGTTACAGCATTAAGAGAGGTGGAAATGCGGATGAAAAAAAGCATGCGGGCAACTGCAATGGTCATTCTGCTCATGAGTCTGACTGTTGGAACAGCAGCGGGAGTCATTCCTGTAGCAAAAAATACAGTACTGGCAGGAACAACAAAGTCGTATCAGGATCAGATCGATGCGGCAAAAAAGAAAAAAGAGGAATTGGAAAAAGAACAGAAAGAACTGGAAAAAAAGATAGCAGAGTTGAAAGCAAAGAAAGAAGATATGGAAAGTTACATCCTTTCTTTGGATGAAAAAACAGCAGCACTGTTAGAAGACATTGATTCGCTGGAAGAAGAAATAGAAATCTGCGAGAACAACCTTTCGGAAACAAGAGCAGAGCTTGATGAGGCAAAGGCGAAAGAAGCAGAGCAGTATGCAACAATGAAAGCACGCATTCAGTATATGTATGAAAACGGAGAAACCGGTTTCTTAGAGGTCCTGTTCGGACAGGGAAGTCTTGCTGATGTATTCAATCAGATGGAATACAGGCGGGAGATTACAAAATACGACAATGCATTATTAGAACGTTATCATGAGACAAAACTTCATGTTGAAAATACCGAACTTGTATTGTCGGCACAGCTGGAAGAACTGCAGGCATTGAAAGTTACGCAGGAATCAGAACTGGCTGCAGTGGAAGAACTGGCCACAGCAAAAGCACAGGAACTGCTTACTTTGGCAGAGAGTATCGGTGTAGACGAAGAAATGCTGTTCAATTACTGGGAAGAAATCACGGAACAGGGTGCGAATATAGCAGAATTGGAAAAACTGGAAGCGGAACGGATTGCGGAAGAAGAACGCAAACGGAAGGAAGAAGAGGAACGCCTTCGCAAGGAAGCGGAGATGAAGAAAAACCAGAGTATTGATAATATGCTTTGGCCGATACCGGCGAGCAGCCGGATTACTTCTTACTTTGGATACCGTAAGTCACCTACGGCGGGGGCATCTACGTATCATCGTGGGATTGATGTGGGGGCGGCAACCGGAACATCCGTATTGGCATCGATTGCAGGAACAGTTACAACAGCAGGCTATAATTCTACTTCAGGATATCATATTGTAATCGATCATGGAAACGGTGTGGTTACAAAGTACATGCATGCATCCAAACTGCTGGTCAAAGCAGGAGACTATGTAGAGCGTGGTCAGGTCATTATGAAAGTGGGTTCTACGGGAGTTTCCACAGGGCCTCATCTGCACTTTGGATTGTTTATTAACGGCGTGGCAGTAGACCCGTTGAAATATGTTACATATCAAAATAACAAATAATAATGGGAGATAAAAGGAGAACAGACATGAGAAAATATGCCGGAAAGAGCATCCTCGCTCTTATACTTATGATTTCTATGCTTTTTTGCAGCGGATGCAGTCTTGTATTTATGACGGGCGAAACAAAGCGGGAAGATATTGCAGATAAACCGGAGGGAAATGAGCAGAATTCAGAGGGAAAGGAAGAGACAAATACACCTTCAACGACAAACGGAGCACTGATTTCTGATTTTTTTACCGGAAAGCTGGAACTGCTTGAGCAGGTAATCAACATGTACTATATGGATGAGATTTCAGTGGAAGATCTGCAGACCGGAATATACAAGGGACTCTTGGAAGGTTTGGGCGATCCGTATTCCTGCTATTATACAAAAGAAGAGTTTGATGATCTGATGGAATCTACCCAGGGGACGTATGCAGGTATCGGAGCTGTAGTACAGCAGAACAGAAAAACAATGATCATTACGGTAGTAAAGCCGTATGTGGATGCGCCGGCATACAATGCAGGAATGCTTCCTGGAGATATTATTTATAAAGTAAATGGTGTGGATATTACCGGAATGGAAGTGGATTCCGTAGTAGCACTGATGAAAGGGGAACCGGGAACAGAGGTAATGGTTACTGTAGTCAGAGACGGTGTAACGGATCCGATCGACCTTACCATCACAAGAGCCTGGATTGAGATTGAAACCGTAGAATATGAAATGTTAGAGGAAAATATCGGATACATTCTTGTTTCCGGATTTGAGGAGCCGACGGCCGGACAGTTCAAGCATGCGATAGAAGAACTTATCGGGCAGGGAATGAAAGGACTTGTCATTGATCTGCGGGATAATCCCGGCGGTCTTTTGACTTCTGTTGTGGAAATGCTGGATTACCTTCTTCCGGATGATCTGATCGTGTATACAGAAGATAAATATGGAAACAGAGAAGAATACAAAGGAAGCGATAAGCATTCCTTAGACATGCCGATGACAATACTGATCAACGGTAACAGCGCCAGTGCTTCGGAAATATTTGCTGCTGCCATGCAGGATTATAACGCAGCAACGCTGATCGGAACAACAAGTTTCGGCAAAGGAATCGTACAGTCTCTGATTCCGTTTAGTGACGGGACGGCGGTCAAAGTGACAGTATCACGCTATTTTACGCCTCGTGGGGTATGCATTCACGGAGTAGGGGTGACTCCTGACATTGAAATTGATCTGGCAGAAGAACTAAAACAGCTTGTAGTGATTGAACATGCGCAGGATAATCAGCTGCAGGCAGCCATCGAAGAATTATTAAAAGAGATAAAATAGGAAAATACCTTCAAAGGGAGGCAGAAAAAGATGAAAATAGCGGTACTTGGATATGGCACCATTGGCTCCGGGGTAGTAGAGGCATTGGGAAAAAACCGTGATAATATTGCCAAACGTGCCGGAGATGAAATAGAAGTCCGATATGTATTAGATCTGAGAAAATTCCCCGGGGATCCGATAGAGGATATTCTGGTACATGAGTTTTCCGTAATCGCAGAAGATGAAGAGATTGGATGTGTTGTGGAAACAATGGGCGGTGTGGAACCGGCATATTCCTACGTAAAAGAAAGTCTGCTGCGTGGAAAGAGCGTCTGCACTTCAAATAAGGAACTGGTGGCAAAACATGGAGCAGAACTGCTTGAGATCGCCAGACAGAAGAAAGTAAATTTTCTGTTTGAGGCAAGTGTTGGCGGAGGGATCCCAATCATCCGTCCGCTCAATCAGTCTTTGACGGCAGATGAAATAGAAGAAATTAACGGTATTGTAAACGGAACAACCAACTATATATTGACAAAAATGAGCAAGGACGGCATGAAATTTGAGGAGGCATTAGAAGAAGCACAAAATCTTGGATATGCCGAACGTGATCCGGAGGCAGACGTGGAAGGATATGATGCCGGAAGAAAGCTTGCCATTCTTACCTCTCTTGCATATGGGATGCAGGTGGATTATGAAGATATTTATATGGAAGGCATAACAAAGATCACGGATGTGGATTTTAAATATGCAGAGGCAATGGGGGCAGAGATAAAACTGCTTGCTACAGGAAAACGGAACGGAGAAAGCTTTTATGCAATGGTAACACCAAGGATGATCCGGGATAACAATCCGCTTTACCCGGTATACGGGGTATACAACAGCATTCTGGTGCGTGGAAATCTGTTGGGAAATGTAATGTTTTACGGAAGCGGTGCCGGGAAACTTCCTACGGCAAGTGCGGTCGTTGCCGATGTGGTGGATGCGGTGAAGCATAAAGGAACGAATATTATGACCATCTGGAGCAATAAGAAGCTGACACTTTCCGATCACAAGGACGCAGAAAGCGGATTTTTTGTTCGTGTTCCGGAAGAGGAAGAGGAAACAGCAAGAGCTGTTTTCGCAGGACTTGAGGAAATCTTTTTGCCGGCTTCTGCAGGAGTAGTGGGGGAGTTTGCTTTCCTGACAAAAGAGATGAGTGAGCGGGAATTTGAAGAAAAAGCAGGGAGACTGGATATTTTAAGCAGGATCCGTACAGAATGGAGCGCGGAATAAGGGCGGAAAAAAATAAAGGGCGTATCGGTTGAGGTAACCACCAAAAGTCAGACCTGAAAATCTAACGGTTGGGAGGTTACTTCGATCTGATAACGTCCTTTATTTGAATAAGATCAGTTGTGACCGAATTCGGACAGAACAAGAGTCTTGTTACGCTCCTGTACGGTGCGGATGCTCCATTCATGTGTGAATAAAAGGAGCGGACGGTCTTTCAAATCTTTGATCTTCTTTGTATCGGATGTAACATTTAAGGAAGATACATCGATATCCTTATTTTCAATCCAGCGGATATATTCGTAAGGAAGCGGATCCATACGGATCTCTACACCATATTCGGATTCCAGACGGAATTTCAATACATCAAACTGCAGGACACCGACAACACCGACGATGATCTCTTCCATACCCGTATTAAATTCCTGAAAAATCTGGATGGCACCTTCCTGTGCGATCTGTGAGATCCCTTTGATGAACTGTTTCCGCTTCATTGTATCTACCTGCCGGACTTTGGCAAAATGTTCCGGTGCAAAGGTAGGGATCCCTTCGTATTCAAATTTTTTCCCCGGCATACAAATGGTATCTCCAATGGAGAAAATGCCAGGATCGAAAACGCCGATGATATCGCCGGCATAGGCTTCTTCTACGATCTTCCTTTCCTGCGCCATCATCTGTTGTGGCTGGGAAAGGCGGATTTTCTTTCCTCCCTGGATGTGCGTTACTTCCATTCCGGCTTCGAATTTCCCGGAGCAGATACGCATAAAGGCGATACGGTCACGATGGGCCTTGTTCATGTTTGCCTGGATTTTAAAAACAAATGCCGAAAAATCGTTTTCGACCGGATCAATGATACCCTCATTGGAAGTACGTGGGAGTGGGGTAGAAGTCATCTTGAGAAAGTGCTCCAAAAAGGTTTCCACACCAAAGTTTGTCAGTGCGGAACCGAAAAATACCGGTGTAAGTTCTCCTGCACTGACTAATTCCATATCGAATTCACTGCCCGCACCGCCAAGAAGATCGATTTCATCTACCAGGTTCTGATGATTTTCTCTGCCGATGATATCATCCAGATTTTCATCACCCAGCTCGGCTTCTATTGTTTCTACTTCGGTCTGGCCACTGTTGGCAGCAAAGAAACGGGTAATTTTTTTGGTGTTTCTGTCGTAAACACCGCGGAAGTTTTTTCCGCAGCCGATCGGCCAGTTGACCGGGCAGGTTTTAATGCCGAGGACACTTTCAATCTCATCTAATAATTCAAAGGTATTTCTTGCTTCACGATCCAGCTTGTTTACAAATGTAAAGATCGGAATATGGCGCATTACGCAGACTTTGAACAATTTAATGGTCTGAGCCTCTACACCTTTGGATGCATCGATGACCATGACAGCAGAATCTGCCGCCATCAGAGTACGATACGTATCTTCCGAGAAATCCTGGTGTCCCGGGGTATCCAGGATATTGATGCAATAGCCGTCATAATTAAACTGCATTACGGAGGAAGTAACGGAAATACCACGTTCCTTTTCAATCTCCATCCAGTCGGATACGGCATGCTTTGCCGTCTTTTTTGCTTTGACGGAACCTGCCAGATTGATGGCACCTCCGTATAATAACAATTTTTCGGTTAAAGTCGTCTTACCGGCATCCGGGTGAGAAATGATGGCAAAGGTACGGCGCTTGTTGATTTCCTGTGCGTATTGTCCCATAGAGTCCTCCTTGATTCAAGTTCATTGCAAACTAAGTAAGTATATCATAACTTAAAATAATAGGCAAGCACGAGTTTCCTATAAGCATGAAATTCAGGTTCCGCTGAACTGTCGACGGTATTCGGTCGGGGTCATGCCTTTGTATTGTTTAAACAACCGAACGAACGAAGCGTAATCCTGATAACCTGTCATTTGTGCGATCGCGGCAATTTTTAAATGAGGATCCTGCAGAAGAAGTGTTGCTTTATGCAGACGAAACTGTTTTAAATACTCTTGCGGAGACAACGAAAGGACTTCTTTAAAAATGCGGCACAGGTAGCTGCGATCGATCCCGATGGTGTTGGCAAGCTCCTGAATGTGGATGTCACGGTCGTACTGGCGCTCTATCATTGTACGTGCTTTATCAATATACTCCAATTTTGAAATGGAAGGAGAGGAAGTATCAGGATCCTTGTCATGGATGAGAAGGGCGAGGATCTCCATCAGGGCTGCTGTCCGCTTCAGATCATTGGCCGGGGTGTAGGTGCGGCAGGCAATGATCTGTCTGATATAAGGCTCAATGAGACGGCAGTTTTCAAAAGTTCCGGTCAATGTGGAAGCAGTGTATCCGGCATATCTGACGTAGGAAGAAGCTTTGATGCCGCCAAAACCGATCCACATATAGTGCCATGGATCCGAACGGTCTGCCCAGTAATGTGTGGTCTGTCCCGGATAAACAAGGAAGATGTCATTTGGACCAAGCGGGATAACGGTTCCGTTGTGTTCCAAAAAACCATGGCCTTCCAAAATAAAATGGAAAATGAAATAGGGACGTGTTCCCGGACCAAAAGAATGCACGGGAGCACAATCTTCCATACCACAGGTGTATAGGTGCAGGTCAACGGAATCATTTTCAATATCATCCAGGCATTGGAAACCTTCCAAATCGTAGTAACGGATTGAACGTGGAAGTGACATGATCGGATCCTCCTTTTAAAAATTCAAGGTCACATTTACCATATAATATATCACATTTTACGCTATATGAAAAGAAAAAAATTCTGTACCATAGAGAGGAAATTATGAATATCAAAAGCCGGAGGGAAAGAAAATGGATCATACAGAAAAAATTCAATTGACAAAGCTGGCAGAACTTGCATCGCCAAGCGGGAAGCTGGTGGTAAAGCTTCTTTGGGACGTGGGAAAAGGACAGGCTTTTTATGCGGTCGAAAAAGAGGGAGAGACGGTAATGCAGACAGCAAAGCTTGGACTCAGAATGAGCAGTGCAGATCTGTCAGAAGGACTGTCATTAACGGAAAATGCTCTGCAGATCAGTAAAAAAGAAGAATATTCTGAACTGGAGTGCAGGTTTACTCGGGAAACGGCTGTACTGATTCTGGTGTTCCGGACGTATGAAGACGGAGTGGCATACCGCTATTTTGCAGAAGAAAACGGAAAGGAAACAGGAGAGATCCTTTCAGAAGAAGGGGAACTTATTTTCCCGGATGACACAATACTCTGGATGGGAGAAACAAGTGACACCTATGAAGGAAATTATAGAAGAAATACGCTGCAGGAGATTAAAGAAACGGCATGTGAAATGTCCCGCCCGCTGCTTGCTTCCGTAGCAGGAGATAAGCATTGGATATTAGTGACGGAGGCAGGGATTTTTAATACGGAAGAACCATATTGCGCCTCCGTTTTTGAAAAAGCAGCAGGGGAAAACAAGATCCATTACAAATTCGGAAGACATCAGGAAACAGCACCGGTTGTCAGGTATCCGTTCCGGACACCGTGGCGTGTGGCGGTGATCGCTGATGACCTGAATACGCTGGGAGGGAGCAGACTGGTACAGAAGCTGAATCCGCTCCCGGAAAAGGATCGGGATTTCAGTTTTGTCAGACCGGGAAAGGCAGTGTGGTCATGGTGGTCCAGCTCTTATGATGCAATTGAGCCGCAGACGCAGAAAGATTATATTGATTTTGCGGCACAAAATGGCTGGGATTATTGTCTGGTAGATTACGGCTGGGAACTCTGGGAAGATTATAAGGAAAAAGTAGCAGACATTGTGGCATACGGAAAAGAAAAAAATATTGGTGTCTTTCTCTGGTACGGGGTCAATAAATTTGACAATGTACACATTTTTGACCTGGATAACCGTAATACGATAGAGGAACAGTTTGCCTGGTGTGAATCGATTGGAGCTGCCGGAGTTAAGATTGATTACTTAAACAGCGATTCACAGACATCAATGCGGATCATGTATGATCTGGCAGACTGTGCAGCAAAACACCGGCTGATGCTTGTGTATCACGGATGTACGAACCCGAGCGGAGAAGAGATCACATTTCCAAACATTGTTTCTTATGAAGCAGTGCGTGGTCAGGAGTATTTCAAATGGAATGGTCAGGCAGACGTCGGAACTTTGCTGACTTACCTTTTTACAAGAAATGTGACTGGATCCATGGATTTTACGCCAACGGCATATCGGCTGAGCAATTCTTCGGTTACAGCAGGATTTCAGCTGGCACAATCGGTTGTATATGAATCGGCAGTCCAGCATTTTGCTCATTCTGCGTATGTATATGAAGGGTCCCGGACACTCTCTTTCTTAAATCAGGTTCCGACGATATGGGAGGAATCCTTATATGGAGGCTATCCGGGCGAGTATAACTGGACCGTGAGAAGATCGGGAGAAGACTGGTATGTCGGTATGATGACGGCACAGGAAAGGACGGCAGAACTTTCCCTTGATTTCCTTGAAAAAGGGAAAACGTATCATGTCTACCTTTATAGGGACAATGAAACAGGAGAAGAACTGGAAACGGAAAAATTTGATGTTACGGCTGGAGATTGCCTGAAACTTCCTCTTTTAAAAGAGGGCGGAGCTGCGGCAATGATAACAGAACGTGAGATAGAAACAGAGACACCGTATGACAAGGCCTATACTTATTATGAAGCTGAGAACGCCGTGCTTGGCGGTGCCTGCAAAAAGAATGACAACAATTATGCATCCGGTCTTGCCAGTGTGGGCTGGTTGGGCAACGGAAAAGAAAACAGGATCACTTTTACTGATGTGTGGGCAGAAAAAGCGGGAACTTACGAACTTAAAATCTTTTATATTGCAGGAGAAGAAAGGAATCTTTCCATTTCTGTAAATGGTCAGGAAGCCTTTACTTTGCATCGGCTGATCTCCTATGCAAAAGACTGGGCAGCTCCATGTCGTGTGTCTGTTCCGGTTACATTGGAAAAAGGGGAAAATCAGATCTGCCTGTTTGAAAATGACGGATATGCACCGGATATTGACCGGATCGCCGTGGCAAAGAAACCGAAAAAAGAAATGCGATAATGCATGGACTGGGCAGCACAAACTGACTTGTGCGTTGCCGGGTTTTGGTGTATCATAGGGGAAAAGGTACGCGTGTACCAATAGAAAAAAGGAGAACGTGCAATGAAAGAAGAATATGATGTACCGTCGTATCCGCAGCTTGGAAAGATTTATCCGGGAGATTATTATAGTGAACTTCCGGTAGAGGAGTATATTGATAAGACACAGAAAACCCCGGAAGGAAAGGATGTATATGATATTCGTTCTTTTGGTGCGGTTCCTGAGAAAGACAGGCTGAACACAGAAGCATTTCTGCTTGCGGCAAAAGCATGCGAGGAGGCAGGCGGAGGAACCATTCTGGTTTCCGGAGGCTCTTATTGTATGGGGACAGTGCGGATCCCGTCCAATACTACGCTTTTTATTGCACCGGATGCGGAGCTGATCGCGTCGAGAAATTATGAAAAGCTGATTGTACCGATTGCGGAAATGGAAAATGACCACGGAAAAGAATCGGATGAAGGAGCCTTTTTGCGGATCCGTAATGCCGTAAATGTAAAAATTACCGGTGGTGGCAGGATCAGCGGAAACGGTGAGTGGTATGTACATGAACCCAGGGAACTGCCGAGCCTGACTCCGTTTGAAAAGACCGTTCTGCCACGGCGTGACCAGGCAGCCGTGATCAATACCGTACCGGGAACCGTGCGCTATTTTTATCGCCAGAGGATACGGTATGCGGAAGATAAATACAAGGAAGGAAAAGAACGTCTGGTCCGTCCGTCTTATATGGTATGGGTACAGGAAAGTGAGAATGTAACAATAGAAAATATCATTCTGCATGATTCCATGACATGGACACTGAATCTGGATTCCAGCGTCCATATTCTTGTAAAAAATGTTGTGATCGATGATAACCGTCATGTGGCAAATACAGACGGCATCGATATAACCGGCAGCAGTGATGTTACCATAGATCATTGCTTTGTCTCTTGTGCGGACGATGGGATCGTAATAAAAAATCCGATCCATACCGGGCGTCCCATGGAGCATATCCGGGTAAAAGACTGCACCGTGGTTACGGTGATGAGTGCATTTAAGATCGGAACAGAGACGGGACATGATATACATGATGTTATGGTAGAGGACTGCTTTTTCTGCATGCCGGATATTTATCCGGGTTCAGTTTCCGGAATTTCCCTGGAATCTTGTGATGGGACACATCTGAGTGATGTGACCATACGGAATATTAAAATGGAGAAGATACTTTGTCCACTTTATATCTGCCTGAATAAGCGGAACAGGTATCATGAACCGTATACGGATGCCGTAGGAGAAAACCGCTTTTGGGGCGGAAGTATAAAAAATATTACGATAGAGAATATCCGGGCAAGAAATGCTGAGGTGCCAAGCATATTGACGGGATATGAAGCGGAAAAACGTGACGGAACAAAGGTGCGCCGTCCGCTTGTCAATGTTGCGATAAGGGATTTTGATGTGGAATACCGGGATAACCCGGAAGAAATAATGATTCCGGAACGGTTTGAGGAATTCCTGCAGGAATATCCGGAAAGTAATGCACACGGAGATGTGGATGCATACGGTATCTGGGCCAGACATGTTGACGGTCTGACATTAGAGCGGATCAGGATATTACCGCGCAGCTGCAATACAAGAGAAATGATTCGGTTGTATGACGTACGGGACAGACAGGAAAAAAACAGTTTCTGACCGGAACAGAAAAGAGCAGGAGTGGGACAAATGGAAATCAGTATATTTGAAGCAGTTGGACCGATCATGGTCGGTCCGTCCAGCTCGCATACGGCAGGTGCTGCAAGACTTGGACGGATGGCGGCAAAATTGGTGGGAAGCACGTTTACTCATGTGGAATTCGGTTTATATGGCTCGTTTGCAAAAACCTATCGCGGACATGGAACCGATCTTGCTTTGGTAGCAGGGGTACTTGGCTTCCGACAGGATGATGAACGGCTGAAGGATGCATTTGCATTGGCAAAAGAGCGCGGGATCACCTATCGCTTTTATGAAGTTGAACTGAGCGGAGCACATGAAAATACGGTTTGCATGACGTTTTTTATGACAGACGGGACAAAGAGGGAAATCACAGGTTCTTCCATCGGAGGGGGGCAGATCAGAATCTGCAGCCTGGACGGATTTGCACTTGATATGTCCTTGAACATGACCACGCTTTTGGTCATGCATAAAGATACGAAGGGCATGATCTATCAGATTACAAAGACACTGGCGGAAAATGATATCAATATTGCAACGATGAAACTGAACCGGCAGGAAAAGGGTGCTATGGCATGCTGTGTGATCGAAACAGATTCGGATATTCCGGAAGCAGTGACAACAGCGCTGAGACAGCTGCCGGGAATCCATACGGTACAGATCATGAATTAGAAGATGGATAAGAATGGAGATAGTGTGAAAAATCACTCTGATGAGCCGATTTTTCACACGCTCCGGAATGGGGATTAGTATGTATCATAGTCTGAAAGAATTATTACAGCAGAGTGAGGAAAAGAATCGCAGGATTTCCGAAGTGGTCCTGGAAAACGAGATGGTACAGTTTGGAAGGAGCAAAGAAGAGGTTTATCAGAAACTGAAAGAACGCTATGCGGTGATGCGCCGTGCGGCAACAAAGGCACTGCAGGAAGAACTTCCTACGGCAGGAAACCTGATCAGCGGGATTGCACTGCGTCAGAATACTTATACGGAAGGCGGAAAGACACTGTGCGGAGAATTTATAAATGCAGCAATGGCAATGGCACTTTCCGGAAGCGAGGTTAATGCTTCCATGGGGAGAATCTGTGCGGCTCCGACGGCAGGGGCCTGCGGTATTTTGCCCGCGGTACTGTTTTCTGTACAAAAGGCAAAAGAACTTCCGGAAGAAGTAATGCTGGATGCATTGTTGACGGCTTCCGGCATTGCGACGGTGATCATGGAGAATGCGACGGTTGCAGGAGCGGAGGGCGGATGCCAGGCAGAATGCGGTGTGGCAGCAGCAATGGCAGCGGCAGCCGGAGTAGAACTGTGTGGAGGAACGGCAGGACAATCGGTCTGGGCAGCCTGCCTTGCACTGGTAAACTGTATGGGACTGATCTGTGATCCGATTGCCGGTCTGGTCCAGGTGCCGTGTGCACAAAGAAATGCATCTCAAACGGTCAATGCACTGACTTGTATTGATCTGGCACTTGCAGGAATGACGCTTCCGATATCTCCGGATGAGGTAGTGGAATCCATGTATAAAGTCGGCAGGATGCTGCCTCCGCAGTTGCGTGAGACGGCACAGGGGGGAATTGCGGCAACACAGAGTGCACAAGAGATTACAAAGAGGATTTTTTCCTGAACAGGAAACAGAAAAGGCAGCCGGAAGGCTGCCTTTTTGGTAAGGGATTATGCTTCTTCTGTTTCTCCGGAGCCGGTTTCTTCTGCAGGCTCATCCGTGATGTTAATGGAAACATATTCGCGGCTGTCTGCTGCGGTTTCTTCACTGCCTTCTTCAAAACAGTCATCAAAATCATCGTCTTCATCCGCATCTTTTGTCAATACATTCTTATATACGTAGTAAGCTCCAAAGCCAACAGCAGCTAAGGATGCGGCACCACATAAGAATTTAAAAAATTTCTTCATTTTCGTGAATCCTCCTAATCAGATAAACAAGTATGCCGGTTTTGATAACCGAATTAAACTATGTTTCAGTATATCATAAGATGATGGAAAGCACAACTAAAAAATGGGAGAAGGAGTTATGGAAAGAATTGCTCTTTTCATAACTCCTCCAGGAGAATAACAAAATATTAGATGATTTCGGTTTAAAATTCAGCAAGGATCTCATCCAGCTTTACAGGACGTCCTTCATCTAAGGATTTCTTTGCTGCTTTGGCAATGAGTACCGGCTGTAATCCGTCATTGATATCAACCGGAACCGGAGTGTCATTGATACATGCCTGAACGAACAGAGATACTTCTTTTGAGAAAGAAGCCATATAACGTTCAAGAAAGAAATATAACGGTTTTTCTCCGGTAACACCTGCAGCAGTGCTGAGAACAGCGCTGGAACCGGTATCGTTTGTCACGGCAACCTGTCCTTTGGAACCGAATACCTCGGCACGCTGGTCATAACCGTAATCTGCTTTTCTGGAATTATCGATGACGGCGAGTGCGCCGTTCTTTAATTTAAGTGTAATGACAGCGGTATCAATGTCGCCTTCTTCTCTGATGGCAGGATTTACAAGACAGGTACCGGTTGCGTAGATTTCTTCTACATCACTGCCGGAAAGATAACGGACCATATCAAAATCATGAATGGTCATGTCGAGGAACATGCCGCCGGATACTTTGACATATTCAAGCGGCGGAGCATCCGGATCTCTGGAAGTGATCTTAACAATGTGGACATCTCCAATTTTTCCGTCTGTGACAGCAGCACGGACTGCTTCAAAGTTGTGGTCGAAGCGACGGTTGAATCCTACCTGATATTTTACATTGGAACCTTTTAAGGTTTCCATGACTTCTTTGATTTTTGCTAAATCCTGAGAAATCGGTTTTTCACAGAAAACGTGCTTCCCTGCACGGATTGCCTCAATGGAAATGTCTGCATGGGTATCTGTAGAAGAGCAGATCAATACAGCGTCAATGTCCTCATCCTGCAGGATGTCATGATAATCTTCATAAATGGAAGGAATGCCGAGAGCTTCCGCCCAGGCACGGGTTTCCTGGTTCATGAACGGGTCTGCGATCGCTGCAACAACAGCGTCTTTTACGTGGTAAGTGATGCTTTCGCTATGTACCTTGCCGATACGGCCGGCACCGATGATACCAATCTTTAACATGATCAAACTCCTTTTCTCTTATATGATAAATAGGAACTTTTTGTTAAGTCTGAGTATATTATAGCACAAATGAATGGTAAGTCAATGTGAAAAAAATAAAAAACTCATAAGAAAACGATTGAATTTAACAAATTCTGTGGTAAAATGTTATATTGAAGAGAAAAGGTTCGAAATAAAAAGAAGAAAGAGAGGAACGCATATGGGTATGAAATCATTTCGGCTTCGAAGGATGGAGCAGTATATTCTGGAAAAAGAGAACGTTTCCATGGAAGAACTCTGCAGGGAATTTGATATTTCAATGAATACGGTGCGTATGGATGTGGCACAGCTGGTAAGCAAGGGGTCGGTAAAAAAAGTATACGGCGGAGTATGCAGCAACCGGCAGAACAGCTTGGTTCCGTTTGAGGAGCGGAAAATGTGCAATAATGAACGCAAACGTGCAATTTGCCGGAAAGCAGCGGAATTGGTAAATGACGGTGATGTGATCTATATTGATTCCGGAACTACTGCAATGTATCTGGCGGATTTTTTGGAAGAACGGAAAAACATTACGATCCTGACGCATAATTTGAATGCTGTCATGCGTGCGCTTCCGTATCCTGATCTGCAGATCATCTGTCTGCCGGGAAGTCTTGACCGGAAAACGAATTCTTTTGTTTCGGCAGAAACCGGACGGATCCTGGCACGCTATAACATCCAGAAAGCATTTCTTGCGGCAGCGGGAGTTACGGCAAGCGGAGACGTGACGAATTCTTCTCCGCTGGAATTTGAGATAAAGAGGGCAGCACTTGACAATTCTCTGCATGCATATCTGCTTGTTGATTCGAGTAAATACGGGAAAAGTTCACTTCTAACTTACGGTTCCATCACGGATATGGAGAAAGTGATCGTGGATGATGGCGCAGACAAAGCACTGCTTGAGTTATGTGCGCAGAATAATGTGTCGGTAGAGCTTGTCAAAGTAAATATGGAGTAGCGGAAACGCAGAGAAATAAGGCCTTTTTGTTGACTTTTTGTTAAAAAAGTGGTAAGTAGTATTATAAGTTAATAAAAAGTTGACAAAAAGGAGGGACCTGTTTTGGCATTAGTACCGATGAAGGATCTGCTGGACGCGGCAGAACAGGGAAACTACGCAGTTGGTGCATTCAGTGTAGCTGACATGGAAATGATATTGGGGGCAGTCAGGGCGGCGGAAGAAATGAAATCTCCGTTGATTCTTCAGGTGGCGGAGGTGCGCCTGCCGTATTCACCGTTAAAATTTATTGCCCCGATGATGCTTGCAGCAGCCAAAACGGCATCGGTACCGGTGGCAGTACATTTGGATCACGGCAAGACGGAAGAATGCATACAGGAAGCACTGGAGCTTGGGTTTACTTCTGTTATGATAGATGCTTCAGACTGTCCGATAGAAGAAAATATCCGCCGGACAAAACGGATACGGATGCTGGCAGACCGCTATGGAGCAACCGTAGAAGCGGAAGTCGGTCAGATTGGAGTTTCAGAGGACGGTACGCGGGAAGGAACCGGGATCTACTCAGATCCGAATGAGGTAAAACGCCTGAAGGAAGAGGCGGGGGCAGATGCCATTGCACTCTCCATCGGTAATGCACATGGATTGTATAAGGAAGAGCCGAGGCTTAATTTTGAGATCCTCAGAAAGTCCAGAGAATTGACAGGAATGCCGCTGGTGCTCCATGGAGGAACCGGGATCTGCGAAGAGGATTTCAAACACTGTGTACGTGAAGGTATCCGGAAGATCAATGTAGCAACGGCAACATTTCTTGCAGTTGAGAGAGCAGCGAGAGAATACGCAAAAGAAGAGACGCGGGATTACTTCCGGCTGAGTGCGTATATGACAGAACTGGCATATGAAAATGTAAAAAAACATATTGATATTTTTGGTTCGGAAGGGAAGGCAGAATAGTATGGGATATCTGAAACTGGATGAGACAAGGAGTTTTGACATTGTATTGCTCGGACGTGCAGCAATCGATCTGAATCCGGTGGATTATTATAAGACTCTGGATGAGAGCACAACATTTAAAAAGTATCTGGGAGGCTCTCCGGCAAATATTGCTGTCGGGTTGGCAAGACTCGGAAAGAAAGTAGGGTTTATCGGGAAAATATCCGATGATCAGTTTGGTACGTTTATTGAAAACAGATTCCGGCAGGAGGGAATTGACATTACGCATGTAACGCGGGCAATGCACGGAGAAAAACTCGGTCTGACATTTACGGAGATCAAGAGTGAAACGGAAAGCAGCATTTTGATGTATCGTGATGCCATTGCGGATTTACAGCTTTCGGTAGAAGATATTTCAGAAGAGTACATAAAGAACAGTAAAGCATTGTTGATCTCAGGGACTTCGCTGGCACAGAGTCCGTCCAGAGAAGCTGCACTGAAAGCACTCAGTTTCGCAAAGAAAAATGGGACTGTTGTTATTTTTGACATTGATTATCGCCCTTATAACTGGAAGAGCAAAGACGAAATTTCTATTTATTATTCGATGGTGGCAAAAGAAGCAGACGTGATTTTGGGATCGCGGGAAGAAGTGGATCTGACCGAGCGGCTGATCGAAGAAGGAAGGACGGATCTGCAGTCAGCGGCATACTGGCATGGAAAAGGAGTGAAGATCCTTGTGATCAAGCACGGAAAGGAAGGTTCCACGGCATATACGGATGACGGAAGCAGTTATACGATCCGATCATTTCCGGTCAAACTATTGAAATCGTTTGGAGGAGGTGACGGATATGCTTCCGCATTCCTATATGGCTTGTTTGAAGGATGGGAGATTATAGATGCTTTGGAGTTTGGTTCTGCTTCGGCAGCGATGCTGGTAGCAAGTCATGCTTGCTCGGAAGATATGCCGGACGCGGAAAGCGTAAAGAACTTTATAAAGAAAGAAAAAGAACTGTATGGGGAAATGATTGCAAGAGGATAAGGAGTATTCTTGCGATTCAGAAATAATGCCAGTTAAGGGATTATTATTGTTTGTAACTTTGTGAATCGCTGTACAAGTTGAAAACACGGATTTTTGGAGGAAACAAATAAAAAGTTAGAGGGGTATGGAACAATTGTATAATAGAATTGCTGTTGTTGATACAGGGTGTAACCCTAATTATGTAGGGAAAAACAGTATTTGTGGATACTCATTAGTAATCCAAAAAGAGCAAGTAAAAAAAGTATTTAATTATACAGATCACGTTGGCCATGGAACGGCTGTAACATGTATAATCGATCAAATAGTAAGTAATTCGCAAATAGTTGCTATTAAAATTGATGAATCATACTGCAGGAAACATGGAGTGTCAAAGTGGTTATATGCTGCTTTAAAATATATTTATGAAAACGAATGTTTTGATGTAATTAATGTAAGCTTAGGTTGCTATGAGATTGATTCCAACAATTGTATTGAAGAAATCTGTAATAAGATTACCCAAAAAGGAACAATTATAGTTTCGGCGTTTGATAACAATGGAATCATGTCATATCCAGCTTCGTTTCGTAATGTCATCGGAGTAGATTCTAATCCACTGTTAGAAGTTGGAAAATACATTTATCTGGATGAAACAATTAACATTGTAGCGGGAGTGAAAAAATGGAATCTACCTAAGATATGCAAAGAATATAGTAGATCATATGGGAATAGTTTTGCATGCTCTGAATTTACAGCTAAAATATATAATTGGCTCCTAGATGGTATTAAACCTGAAAAAATGAAAGATATTTTGAAGTTAAATGCTCAACACATAGTAGGGGAATACGATAGACATATTTGTACAGAAGATAAGGGGTGTATAAAGAAAGCAATTACTTTTCCATTTTGCAAAGAAATATCTGTGCTTGCCCGATTTGAAGACATGTTGAATTTTGAGATATATGGATATTATGACCACCCGTTATTGGGTAAAATAAACATTGATATAGGTTCTTCTTACAATTGCAGAAATCCGCATAAAATTCAATCAATATGTGACTTGGATTGGAATGATGATTTTGATACAGTTATATTAAGCCATGTCGATATATTATCTCGAACATTGCGAATGAATATAGCGGAGAAATTTATTGAGAACTGTTTGATATATAAAAAGAACTTGTTTTTGTTTGATGAAAATGATTGTTTTGGAAAGTTTTCTTACAGGGATTTAGTTAAAGCGTTTAAGGAAAATGATTTGTGGATAAAAAGACCAGAAAAAAACCATACTATAAACTTTCAATGGGGAGGAAAACTATATAATACAAGCACTCCGATACTTTGTGTCGCCGGGACTGATTCTTCACAGGGGAAATTTACTGTACAAGTTGCACTTAGGAAGTTTATGAGAGAACAAAACATTAAAGTAGTTGCGATATGTATTAACGATGTATCAGGTAATGCTTCATTAGTGCATT
>CAZWCZ010000028.1:0-26433 GCA_964632165.1 uncultured Lachnospiraceae bacterium
TGTCTGTCTGTCTGTCTGTCTGTCTGTCTGTCTGTCTGTCTGTCTGTCTGTAAGGATGCTATTTCCTGTGGCTACAAATGTCAATAGCTGGTCGCGATAAAATTCATATTGTTTTTTACGTGCTTCAATTTCCGCAGGCAAACCAATATTTAAGTCTGAACAGATTGAATCAAAATTATCAAGGACTTTAACAATTCTCTTTTGCACCTCTATTGATGGTACGGGAATAGGTGTGTTAATAATTTGAGTTATTGTATAATGCGCAATAGTTGCATCATGAGTTATACTCTTCAAATAATCTCTAAACGGAGTAGATAAGAAGTAGTGATATAGATATCTACTATCAATTTGAGCACATTTCTGAATACACAACAAATCAGCATCCTTTACGTAAAATGGTTCATCATTAGGAACTATGTACGGAATTCCGATAGTTCCTCCTCCCGTAACTAAAACATCGTCCTTGTGGATCTTCCCTGATTTCTTTGCTAATGATTCGTATAGTTCAAAGGAAATATATGCCTTGCCTCGCGGATTATCCACTCCATTGTATGCAGAAATCACATCACTCGAACGCCAAAAAGGAACGCCTTCTTTAGTCCATTCATTCTTATGAACTCTTGATGCGGAAAATACTCTTGTTAATTCTCCTATCTTCCGTTTTTCTACTGCATTATCAAATGTCAGTAACTTATTCCTATAAAATTCATACTGTTTCTTACGAGCTGTAAGCTCGGCTGTAAGCTCGGCTGTAAGTAACGTGAAAGAGTCCAGCATGCGGACTATTTCACGTTGTACCTCCAGAGGAGGTACAGGGAGCTGCACCTCTGTAAGTTTATCCGGCGTAACTTCAATCACTTTTGTACCATGTGCCAGCTTACGCTTTTGCTTCTGAAACATTGATGAATGCAAATAATACACAAAATATTTCGGGTCTATATTATGATGAATAATTGCCGTATGACCACTTACAGCAACATCATCCTCACCTAACCACGCAACACATTTGCAAACATCATCTATATTTTCGCTTGTTACAGCCATAATGATGTCATTCTTCTTGGCGAATTTTTGTTTCTTTGCAGTTTCCTCAGAAATAAAGCTGACAGTCTCTTCTACAAACAGATTATAAGTTGTATATATCTGTCCATAGTGAATGCATGGAACACCATCTTCCACATAATCTTTCTTTTGAAAATTTCCACCTCTTGATATAGTTGCTATATCTCCAATACTCTTGTATTCAACGCCGTCTGGGCACAATTCAGCCAATAATTCTTTTAATTTACTCATTGTCAGCCTCGATTTCTGCGATGATTTTATCAATCTCATCACGTAATACTTGTTCACGAGCAACAATCTCTTTAATTTCAGCATTCAATTGCACAATATCAATTTTTTCCCGTGTATCTTCCATTTCTACATATGTTGATACGGATAGATTGTAATCGTTGGCTGCAACTTCTTCATAAGATGCAACATGAGAAAAATGAGCAATTTCTTCTCTGGTTGTAAAAACCTCAACTATCTTCGCAATGTTTTCTTCAGTTAGCTTATTATTATTTGTAACCTTTATACACTCGTTAGTTGCATCAATAAATAATGTTTTACTATCTGTCTTACCTCTCTTCATGACCATAATACAAGTCGCTATGCTTGTGCCAAAGAAGAGATTACTTGGCAACTGAATAATACAATCAACAAAGTTATTGTCCACTAAATACTTTCTTATTTTCTGTTCTGCTCCGCCCCTATACATAATACCCGGGAAACAAACAATAGCCGCTGTTCCGTTTGGAGCAAGCCACGCCAGGCTATGCATAATAAACGCAAGATCCGCTTTACTCTTTGGTGCCAGTACACCTGCAGGGGCAAATCTTGGGTCATTAATTAAAAGCGGATTATCGTCTCCTTCCCATTTAATAGAATATGGAGGATTCGAAACAATCAGTTCAAACGGTTCATCATCCCAATGTTGCGGAGCAGTCAACGTGTCCTCACAAGCAATATCAAATTTATCAAATCCAATGTCATGAAGGAACATATTGATACGACATAAGTTATATGTAGTAATGTTTATTTCCTGTCCATAGAATCCGTTATGTACTGCTTCTTTGCCAAGCACCTTCTCTGCTTTCAACAACAAAGAGCCCGAACCACACGCAGGGTCGTATACTTTATTTATGCTTTTCTTTCCGACTGTTCCAAGCCGAGTAAGTAATTCTGACACATCGGCAGGTGTAAAGAACTCTCCTCCGGATTTACCTGCATTTGAAGCATACATTGTCATAAGATACTCATACGCATCGCCAAAAGCATCAATATCATGCTCCTTTACACTCCCAAGGTTCATCTGTCCTACGCCATTTAATAGCTTAACTAATTTCTCATTTCTCTTCGCTACAGTGGCTCCTAATTTATTACTATTTACATCAAAATCATCAAACAATCCGGAAAAACTATTTTCAGATTCACTACCTTGTGCTGATTCCTCTATATGTCTAAATACTCTTTCAAGCGTTTCATTCAAATTTTCATCGTCTGGCGCATTTTTACAAACATTGCAAAACAATTCACTTGGCAAAATAAAAAAGCCCTTCTCTTCTACCAATCCTGCTCTAGCTTGCTCTGCATCTTCATCAAGCATCGTAGCATAGTCAAATTCTGTATTACCTGCAGCAGCTTCTCCATCGTTAATGTAACTTACAAGATTTTCAGAAATATACCTATAGAACATCGTTCCCAAAACATAATTCTTAAAATCCCATCCATCAACTGCTCCTCGCAAATCATCTGCAATGCTCCAAATTGCTCTATGCAGTTCGTCTCTTTCCATTTCCTTTTTATTATCTGCCATTCTTGTTTTCTCTCCAATCACATATTATGTATCAGATAATTATTCGGTTTCTATCTCTACTAAATCATCTAATTTGCATTCCAACGCTACTGATATACGCACTAAGACATCCAGTGATACGTACTCGTTATTGCTCATCTTATGAAAAGTACTTGATGCTATCTGCGTTTTTTCTTTTAACTCCTTTTTGGAAACATCCTTATCAATTAATAACTTCCATAAAGGTTTGTAGTTTATTTTGTACCGTTTTTCTGCCATCAAAATATCCTCCAAATATATCAAAAAGACTGCGTCTAATTACAATATGAGTATACCATCTTTTATTCGGTTTTTCAAACTCTTTGTCGAGTTCTCGAATCATCATTTGAGTTTTGAACACCATACAATCAAAAGAGACATTAAAAAAGAACCAAGGGACTGCCACTCCTTAGTTCTTCTCTATTCACTCCATGAATGCCATGTATTTTTCTTCCGGTGTCATGCTTTCGTTTTCAAGTATTCCCACAAAATGCTCATAGTTCTCTGCATCCGCATCTAAATTATTATCGCAATGATAATGCGATGCTGCATTTCTTCTCAACACATTCCACAACAGAAATACATGATTTCCCTCTCCCTCGTCAAACCCGACTCCGGATAATATCTTACATCCTTTCTCTAACGTCAAGATTCCTTCCGCCACTTTGATTAAGTCAATAAAATCGTCTTTACTCATATATGTCTCATCCTCATTTATCCATTCGAATAATCCTCGGTTTATCAAGTTCCTTTTTCTGTAGCCATGGCACTGTCGCATTCGAAAAAATGGCAAGCTCAACAAAAACTGCAATTGCCAGAATCACGACTTTCAACAGTATCCTAATAATACTGTTACCGATTCCATCCACTAATGCCCAAAACAATGCAGAAAGCATAATTACTCCTGCCACACACGGAACTACCGCTATCACCGGTAACATGCTTAATAATACATATCCAATAACAAAAGCACCGCACAACCCTAATGTAAGCCAGAAATTAGCATCCGGAAACAGCTTCTGATGAATTGGTATACTCCACACCACTGCCGGTATAAGATTAATAAATGGCAATCCATAATTCTTTTGATATTTCTCTGTCTTATTTGTCTGCACTATGTATGTTGCCATATATGCTCCTTTCTGCAGTCTATCTGCCTCTTCGTACTCGTCTTACTGGTTCCTTCCAGTTGTCATCACATCGTTGTAAATATTCCTCAATTGTCCCCGAGCAATCTGCTTTGATAGGGTTTGCATCAATCAGGACTCCGTTGATCCTGCATGCGTCTTCATGCAGGACATTGAATATGTCATCTTCTCGTGCCGACCCTTCATATTCGACCAGAACATCGAAATCAGAGTCTTCCGTTGCTCTTCCGGTAGTTCTGCTACCATATGCCCGGATTCCGATAAATGAAAACTCAGATTCATCAAACCCGGCTTCATCTATTGTATCGAGAACCAAGTCTCTAACCTCGTCAATATCTACACATCTATTCATTGTAAATCTGCTCCTTCCATTATACACCTTTCCCTTATTGCACTCCATACAAATCATGGTTCACTTCCGCAGTGTAGTAATGATTGATGGTGTTTGGTGCATTATACAAAGCGGTAATCAAGTATGCCTTTATATTGCTAACCTTTGTCGTGTTCCTCTCCATGCATCCGATGACATACTGCAAATGCTGTGAATTCAGTTTCAAGAATTTGCTCTTCACAAGATTGTACGGATAATCCTCACCCGCAATGCGAATAGTCTTTCTAGGGACACACACCACTTCACAAATCAGCTGATAAAGTTCCTCGTAATATTCTCTATCTTTCCATGACTTATCGCTCATAAGCAGGTCATAATCTATGTTTTCCCTGATTAACTCCATGTATGCTGCGGTCTCATCCATCTCATCTGCTCTACCGGATAGAATGATATGATTAGTCTTATTCAAATTGGTATTATTAAAATCATTATTATTAGGGTCTAAATTCCTGACAGGTGCCGGTACACTTTCTGGACATGTACCCGTACAGTTTTCACCCTCGTCCTCATTCTGTACCGGTCTGGTTTCTGTACCGGTTGAAATATTAGACTCGTCTTTTACGTGTGGTACATTTTCTTTGCCGGTCTGATTTTTAGACCGGTCTACCTGCTCTGACTTATCTTGCGAGACAAAATTTTTCACGTAGATAATGTTTGCCATACCATTCTGTTGAATCATATCAATAAGACCTATGCTTTGTAATTCCTTTAATGCCCCAACTGCAGTCATCTTGCTGCAGTTGAGGTCTTCCATAATGCTCTTGATTGCATACTTAATATAAACTCTGTTTTCTTCGTCAAACCATCCACTTCTTGCTGACAAAGACATACGGTCAAGCATAAGTCCGTAGAGAAGCTTTGAATTATTAGTAATATCCTTAAAACGGGCATCCGTAATCAAAGCCTTAGGTAACCGATAAAAGGTAAATTGCTCTGCTTCCTGCCCATAATAAAATTCTAACTCTAGTCTTTCCACGTTTATACTTGACCCCCTTTCTTCTTCCATTCATCGAGAAGCTTCACAATAAGCTCCTCGATATCACTGTTGCTCATATTCGGCTCGAAATAGGAATCTAATCGTTTCTGATTAAATACTACTTTTCGCACCGGCTGTTTCACATAGGTAAGCATATCTTTGATATATGCCTCATTCAAATATCCCTTTTTGTCTGCCTCCCTGATGCGTGAAGCCTGCTCAACACTAATTGCACAGCCAAGTTCCTCAATCACTTTATATACAATGTTCTGCTGGGCTTCATCCAAATAGGATATTTCAAGCCCTTGCATCACACCCAATTTCTTATTATCCACAAGCTCCAATAAGTCATCCGTCAGTTTTGCCAAGCAGATATATCTTTGAATCGTCTTTCTGCTTTCTCCGGCTTGTTCGCTCATTTTCTCTAAGCTGATTCCCCCGGCGGCTCCCTGATGTTTCATCGCCTCGTACTTCATACTATAGGCTTTTGCTTTTTCACTGATAGAGATATCTTCTCTTTGAATGTTAGAATCAACCATGATTATGGTAGCTTCATCATCAGAGTAGTCACGTACCATAAAAGGCATTTCTGTCTTTCCGGCAAGCTCCGATGCATGTCTTCTTCGATGACCGGATATAATCTCATATCCACCTTCCGTTCTAGGTCTCGCAAGACCTGGAACTAACACTCCATATGCCTTAATACTTTCCACGGTCTCTTCCATCTTTTCATCATCTAACACTCTGAACGGATGGTCCTTAAAGGTATGAAGCTCTGACAAAGGAATATTGATAATCTGTCCCTCTGTCTTTTGGTCATCGTGACCAAAAGTATCTGTTCCAAACATTTCATCATAGGTTGATAACTTAATTTTTTCTCCAAGATTTCTTTTAGCCATTGTTTGCCACCTCCTGTGTCAGTTCTTCATATGCCAAGGCAACCTTACCTTTTGCATCGTGCTTGTAGATACTTACCCCGATTGCAGGCGTTTCTGCCGCTCTGACAGACATAGGGATGGATGTATCAAAAATGTGAATGCTTGCACCATACACGTTATACAATACGTCTGTAATCTCGCTTGCATAGTTGGTTCTGTAGTCCACCATTGTAAGCAGAATCCCCATGATATGAAGCTTTGGATTCATTTTTCGTTTTACTCTGCTGATGGTCTTTAACAGTTGCTCCAATCCCTTAATTGGCAGATATGCGGCTTGAACCGGAATAATCACTTCATCCGCAGCTACAAGAGCATTCAGTGTAAGCTGCCCTAAGTTTGGTGAACAATCCACAAGGATGTAATCATACTTGGCACCAATCAAGCTAATATAATCTTTCAAAACCGTTTCACTACTCATAATCCCAATAAGGGATGTTTCTACACCGGACAACTCAATATTTGCAGGCATAAGGTCAACTCCCTCTTCATGATGAAGAATACCCGCCTCTAAATCAAAGTCCTCTTCATTTAGTACCCATTCCATGATTTGAGCCAATGTGGTTTCTAATCTGTCCGGTTCCTGATACCCCAACGCCTCAGTGAGTGAACCCTGAGGATCGTTGTCTATCAACAATACTTTTTTGCCTAATCTGGCAAGTCCAATTCCTACATTTAATGTTGTGGTGGTCTTTGCAACGCCACCTTTCTGATTTGCACAAATAATTACTTTACTCATATGGTTTTCTTCCTTTCCTTTTACTTATTTTCTTTGTCTACTTTTTCGATTTCTAAATACTTACGGAAATAATTGCTTGTTCCCTTGTTCCGATAAATGTCCGAGGATTCTATGATTTGAACATTCGGTAGCTGTGACAGCTGATGCTCTAACCACTCCATATCCTCTTTTGTTCCCTGCAATCTCATCTTAACCATGTCGCCACCTCCAAGACCTTGCGGATAGATGACCATATGAGCTGCACTTAACGCTGTGTGATTCATCTTTTTCTCTGCCTCCTTTCATTGAATCTTTAACCATATCGTTTTCTCTCGTTTCGTATACTTGCACCGAAGAATTCGTATACAAGGGAAAATATACGAAAACGAAAAAAGGACCTTCCTTCAGATGTTTTTCTAAAGGAAAGTCCTTGATTTTAAGTAAATTTCATTTTATTAGATTTTCAATGTATCCGTCAGTTGAGCTTATAATTCTTTATATCAACTTCCGAAAATGGTGCACTAAATGGTGTACCTGAGGTCTTTGAAAAGCCCGCAAGCCCTTGATTTTACTGGGTTTTTACTACTTCTCCTGGCGCATCGTCGGGAACAACAATACGTCTCTAATCGCCGGGCTGTCCGTCAGCAGCATAACCAGACGGTCAATACCATACCCAATGCCGCCTGTCGGAGGCATACCGATCTCAAGCGCATTTAAAAAGTCCTCGTCTGTTGTGTTTGCCTCCTCGTCGCCTGCTGCCAGAGCAGCTTCCTGCGCTTTAAAACGCTCACGCTGATCGATCGGATCGTTCAGCTCCGAGTATGCATTGCACATTTCCCATGTGTTGATAAACAACTCAAAACGTTCCACATAGTCCGGCTTTTCCGGCTTTCTCTTAGTCAAAGGAGAAACATCGACCGGATGATCCATAATGAATGTCGGCTGAATCAGATGCTCTTCCACGAATTCTTCAAAGAAAAGATTCAAAATATCTCCCTTTGCATGACGGGTCTCATAATGTACCCCCTTCTCATCGGCAATCTTCTTTGCCGCCTCCGTATCCGGGACCTCATCAAAATCAACGCCGGTATATTTCTTTACTGCATCGATCATGGTCAGACGTTCAAACGGCTTTCCGAGGTCAATGGTATGCTCTCCGTAGGTAATGGTGGTAGTTCCACATACTTCCTGTGCCAGATAACGGAACATTTCCTCTGTCAGATCCATCATACCGTGATAATCCGTATATGCCTGATATAATTCCATCAGGGTAAATTCCGGATTATGTCTGGTATCCAGACCTTCATTACGGAATACACGACCGATCTCATAAACACGCTCCAGACCGCCGACGATCAGTCTCTTTAAATATAACTCCAGGGAAATGCGCAGCTTAACATCTTCATCCAATGCATTGTAGTGTGTAACGAACGGTCTTGCAGAAGCACCACCCGCATTGGCAACCAGCATCGGAGTCTCCACTTCCATAAAATCCTTTGCGTCCAGAAAACGACGTATGCTGCTGATGATCCTGGAACGCTTGATAAAGGTATCCTTTACCTCAGGATTCATGATAAGATCCGTATATCTCTGGCGATAACGGATATCGGTGTTGGTCAGTCCGTGATATTTTTCAGGAAGGATCTGAAGGCTCTTTGCAAGCAAAGTAACCTTGGAGGCATGAATGGACTTTTCACCTGTCTTTGTTTCAAACACTTCGCCCTCAATTCCAACCAGATCGCCCACATCAAATTTCTTGAAGCCTGCATAAGATTCTTCCCCTATGCTGTCTCTTGCAACATAAACCTGAATGTTGCCCGGCTTATCCTGTACGTTACAAAAAGATGCTTTTCCCATAACGCGTTTGGACATCAGACGCCCTGCAACGGAAACACTCTTTCCCTTTAACTCTTCAAAATTTTCCTTGATTTCTGTGCTATGATGTGTTGCGTCATACTTCGTAATTTGGAACGGATCCTTGCCCGCTTCCTGCAGTGCTGCAAGTTTTTCTCTTCTTACCTTCAATAACTGATTTAAATCCGGTTCCTGTGCATTCTGTGTATTCTTTACTTCCTCTGCCACGGTCTTCTCTTCCTTCCTTATTTAGATATCCATCCGCAAAACTATGATCCTTAGATGGAACGTTCAATTTCCATAATCTTGTACTGTACCATTCCTGCCGGAGACTCTACTTCAATGACTTCTCCCTTTTTTCTGCCAAGCAGTGCCTGGCCGATCGGCGATTCATTGGAGATCAGTCCCTTTAAACTGTTTGCTTCGGTAGAACCTACGATCTTGAACTTCATCTCATCGTCAAATTCCACATCAAGCAATGTAACACAGCTGCCGATGCTGATCGTGTCGAGTGCAACATCATCTTCATCGATTACTTCTGCGTTTTTTAAGATTTTTTCAAGTTCTTCGATCCTTGCTTCGATATCTCTCTGTTCATCCTTTGCTGCATCGTATTCCGCATTTTCAGAGAGATCGCCCTGTTCTCTTGCCTCTTTGATTTTCTGTGCAACTTCCTGACGTCTGTTTACTTTTAAATCATGTAATTCGTCCTCTAACTTTTTAAGGCCGTCATACGTCATAATGTTCTTTTTTTCTGCTGCCATTTCCCATAGTTCCTTTCTTTTCCTGGATGATTTCGCCGTTTTTTTGCTTTACCGAAAAGCAAAAAATATTGCGCCCCTGCAAACTGTAGGGCGCACTGCCATGATTCCATGGCGGTTTCCTTCTGCCATTTAAAATAGTAATTCCAATGTCCTAGTATTATAGACCATAGTTTCTTCTTTGTCAAACGAAAAAATTCGCATTTCCTTATTTCATGCGGATTTTGGTATGTTCTTGAGATTTTCCCGCCGTTTCAAAAGAAGATTTTCTTGTTTTTCTTGTTTTAAAGGAAGTTTGCCTTTACACTTTTTCGCAGAAGTGCTAAACTGTACTATGTATGATATATTCAAGAAATATGCGATATATTCATCTATTTTCTTCTTGGTATCATAATGGATCCCGGCAGGAAAAACCCTGGCATCTTCTGCCATCCGGTGCTCTTTTCTGACGCCGTGATCCGCATAAAATTCTATATAAAACAGGAGGGTTTTATCACATGGCAAGAAAATTTAAGACTATGGATGGTAATACCGCAGCAGCTCACGTGTCTTATGCATTCACTGATGTTGCCGCCATCTATCCAATCACCCCTTCCTCCCCTATGGCTGACTACACAGATCAGTGGGCAACCGAGGGAAGAAAAAACATCTTCGGACACGAAGTAATGTTAACTGAAATGCAGTCAGAAGCAGGTGCTGCCGGTGCCGTTCACGGTTCCTTACAGGCAGGTGCCCTGACTACTACTTACACTGCATCCCAGGGCTTACTTCTCATGATTCCAAATATGTACAAGATTGCCGGTGAGCTTCTTCCGGGTGTTATCCATGTAACTGCCCGTACTCTGGCCAGCCACGCACTTTCCATCTTTGGTGATCATTCCGATGTTTATGCATGCCGTCAGACCGGTTTTGCAATGCTTTGTTCCAGCAATGTACAGGAAGTTATGGATCTCGGTGCAGTTGCTCACTTATCTGCAATTGAAGGCCGTGTTCCTTTTGTCCATTTATTCGACGGCTTCCGTACCTCCCATGAGATTCAGAAGATCCAGATCTGGGATTATGACGATCTAAAGGATATGTGCAATATGGACGCTGTTGACAGCTTCCGCCGCCGTGCTTTGAATCCGGAGCATCCGGTTCAGAGAGGTACTGCACAGAACCCTGACGTATTCTTCCAGGCAAGAGAAGCTTGTAACCAGTATTACAATGCACTTCCGGCCATCGTTGAAGACTACATGAATAAGGTAAATGCAAAGATCGGTACCGATTATAAGTTATTCAACTACTACGGTGCTCCGGACGCAGAAAATGTTATCGTTGCCATGGGCTCCGTTTGTGACACGATCGATGAAACCATCGATTTCTTACTGGCACGCGGCGAAAAGGTCGGCGTAGTAAAAGTCCGTCTCTACAGACCATTCTCCGCTGAACATCTGATCAATGCGATCCCTGATTCCGTTAAGAGAATTTCCGTTCTTGACAGAACCAAAGAGCCTGGTGCACTTGGTGAACCTCTGTACCTTGATGTAGTAGCTGCACTGAAGGATTCCAAATTCCATGATGTTCCTGTATTCAGCGGACGTTACGGTCTCTCCTCCAAAGATACTACTCCTGCTCAGATCATCGCCGTATTCCACAACACAGAGAAGTCCCGCTTCACACTTGGTATCGTGGATGACGTTACTCACTTATCTCTTGAGATCACAGAAAATCCTGTGACCGCTCCGGAAGGAACTACTGCTTGTAAGTTCTGGGGTCTTGGTGCAGACGGCACGGTAGGTGCAAACAAAAACTCCATTAAGATCATTGGTGACCATACTGACAAATATGCTCAGGCTTATTTTGATTATGATTCCAAAAAATCCGGTGGTGTTACCATTTCTCACCTTCGTTTTGGTGACAAGAAGATCCAGTCCACTTACCTCATCAACAAAGCTGATTTCGTAGCATGTCATACTCCTGCATATGTAAGAAAGTACAACATGGTACAGGATTTAAAGGATGGTGGTACTTTCCTTCTGAACTGTTCCTGGGATATGGACGAGCTTGAAAAGCAGCTTCCTGGTCAGGCAAAGCGTTATATGGCAGAACACAACATCAGGTTCTACACGATCAACGGTATCCAGATTGGTAAGGAAGTTGGTCTTGGCGGACGTATCAATACCATTCTCCAGGCTGCTTTCTTCAAACTTGCAAACATCATTCCGATCGAGGATGCGGTTAAATATATGAAGGATGCTGCTACTGCTTCCTATTCCAAGAAGGGCGATGCCGTTGTTAAGATGAACCATGACGCTATCGACCGTGGTGTTGACAGTGTTGTTGAAATCAAGATTCCGGAATCCTGGAAGACAGCAGAAGACGAGGATCTGACGATCACTCATACTCATGGTAATGACAGAGTTCTGAAATATGTAAATACCGTACAGTCCAGGATCAATGCTCAGGACGGCAACAGCCTCCCTGTTTCTGCATTCCTTGATTATGTAGACGGCACTACTCCATCCGGTTCCGCAGCTTACGAAAAGCGCGGTGTTGCCATTGATGTTCCTGTATGGAACCCGGACAACTGTATCCAGTGTAACTTCTGTTCTTACGTTTGTCCTCATGCTTGTATCCGTCCTGTCGCCATGACAGAGGAAGAGGCTGCAAATGCACCTACCGACAAGATTATGGATCTGACCGGCATGCCAGGCAAGAAGTTTACCATGTCCATTTCCGTACTTGACTGTACCGGCTGCGGTTCCTGTGTCAATGTATGTCCTGGAAAGAAGGGCGAAAAAGCTCTCTCCATGGCAAGTCTGGAAACTCAGTTGGATGCTCAGGATACCTTTGATTACGGTGTAACTTTAGAAACACCTGCAGACGTATTAGAAAAGTTTAAGGAAACCACAGTAAAGGGCAGTCAGTTCAAGCAGCCATACCTTGAGTTCTCCGGTGCCTGTGCAGGTTGTGGTGAAACCCCTTATGCTAAATTAGTTACTCAGTTATTCGGTGACAGAATGTATATTGCAAATGCAACCGGATGTTCCTCCATTTGGGGCGGTTCTTCTCCATCCAACCCTTACACCATCAACAAGAAAGGTCAGGGTCCTGCATGGGCAAACTCCTTATTTGAGGATAACGCAGAATTCGGTCTTGGTATGCAGATGGCACAGAGAGCTTTAAGGAAGCGCATCCTTGATGCTGCAGCGAGACTTCAGACAGTTGCAGAAAAAGATGATGTAAAGGCTGCACTTGCTGAATATCTGGAAACTCAGAATTCCTCCACATTAAACGCAGCTGCTACCAGAAAGCTGGTTGCTGCTTTGGAATCCTGTGACTGTGATAACGAAGACAGAAAGTATATCCTTGCAAACAAGGACTTTGCTGCCAAGAAGAGCCAGTGGATCTTCGGCGGTGACGGTTGGGCATACGATATCGGTTACGGCGGTGTTGACCACGTACTTGCTTCCAATCAGGATGTAAACGTAATGGTATTTGATACAGAAGTTTACTCCAATACCGGCGGACAGTCTTCCAAAGCTACTCCTACCGGTGCGATCGCTCAGTTCGCAGCTGCCGGCAAGGAAGTTAAGAAGAAAGACCTCGCTGCCATCGCAATGAGCTATGGTTACGTATACGTTGCACAGATCGCACAGGGTGCTGATTATGCACAGTGTGTAAAGGCAATCGCCGAAGCAGAAGCTTATCCGGGTCCATCCCTGATCATCGCTTATGCTCCATGTATCAACCATGGCATCAAGGGCGGCATGAAGAATGCACAGACGGAAGAAAAGAACGCAGTAGCTTCCGGTTACTGGCATCTGTTCCGCTTCGACCCTCGTCTTGCTGCAGAAGGCAAGAATCCATTCCAGTTAGATTCTAAGGCTCCTACTGCAAGCTACAAAGAATTCATTGAGTCCGAAGTACGTTATAACAGACTGTCCCGTTCCAATCCGGATCGTGCTGCATACCTCTTCGATAAGGCAGAGAAGGACGCTCAGGCAAAATACGACAAGCTCGTAAAAATGGCTGATAAATAAATCCTGCTGAATGCAAAATCAAGACTCCGGACGGCAATACGCCCGGAGTCTTTTATGCCAAACCAAAGGAGGAAATATGGAAATATTATATGATCACCTGCTTGGCATTCCTTCAGGTGATTTCATCAAAATGATAATCATGTGGATTATCGGCGGTGTTCTTATTTACCTTGCTGTCAGGAAGGAAATGGAACCAACTCTTTTATTACCGATGGGCTTCGGCGCCATCTTAGTCAACTTACCGCTGTCCGGTGCGGTTACCCAGATTTACGACGGCATTGCCGAAATCGGCCCTATTGATGTTTTATTCAATGCAGGCATTGCCAACGAACTGTTCCCGCTTCTGTTATTCATCGGCATTGGTGCCATGATTGACTTCGGACCGCTGCTCTCCAATCCAAAACTGATGCTTTTTGGTGCTGCTGCACAATTCGGTATCTTTTTCACGCTTGGTATGGCAGTTTTACTCGGTTTTGACCTGAAAGATGCCGCTTCTATCGCCATCATCGGTGCTGCCGACGGTCCTACCTCCATCTTTGTTGCGAATTACTTTAATTCAAACTACATTGGTGCGATTATCGTTGCTGCCTACTCCTATATGGCACTCGTTCCCATCGTGCAGCCTCCGATCATCCGGATGTGCACTACAAAAAAAGAACGCCTGATCCGTATGGAATACAAGCCGGCAAATGTTTCTAAAACCACCAGGATCTTATTTCCGATCGTAGTTACCATCATTACCGGCATCGTTGCACCTCGTGCCGTTGCCCTGATCGGTTTTTTAATGTTTGGCAATCTCATCCGTGAGTGCGGTGTCCTGGAATCTCTTTCCTCTACCGCTCAAAATGCACTTGCAAACCTGGTTACATTACTTCTTGGCATCACAGTTGCAACTAAGATGCAGGCAGATCTGTTCCTGAACAAAGAAACGCTGCTGATCCTTCTGCTCGGTCTGGTTGCCTTCATTTTTGATACCATTGGCGGTGTGCTTTTTGCCAAGTTTTTAAATCTTTTTACCAAAAAGAAGATCAATCCAATGATCGGTGCTGCCGGAATTTCTGCTTTCCCGATGTCTGCCCGTGTTGTTCACAAAATGGGGCTTCAGGAAGACAACCAGAATTTCCTGCTCATGCACTCCGTTGGTGCCAACGTCTCCGGTCAGATCGCTTCGGTTATCGCGGGCGGACTGATCTTAAAACTTGTACCGGAAATCATTCAGGTAATTTCCAACCTGCCGTAAGAAAGGAGCTTTACTTATGAATACGTTTGATCTGTTTTTGATCACACTCCCGTTCCTGTTAAAAGGACTGCTCGGCATCTTTATCGTAACATTGATCATTGTACTTGCAATTACCATTTTAAATAAAGCAACCGCTCCAAAAGAAAAAACGGCCAAAGGAAACGAAACTTTATCCTGATCTTTACAATGGGGGTACATTGATGACAAAAAACATTTTTTACAGAACAGCTGCCTTTACCATGGCAGCTGTTTTTACCACGCAGCTTCTTTCCCCGATTTCACAACGGCAGGCAGCTGCAGAAACTTCCACCGGAGGAAACAAGATGTCAACGCTTACTACTTATGAATCCTATCTTCTGTCAGACGTGACAGTTACGGATTCCTATCTTAAAAATGCCGAAGAAAAAGATATTGCATATCTTCTTTCTTTGGATGCCGACCGTCTGCTTGCCGGTTTCCGCGAAACTGCCGGACTAAGTACCATGGGTAAATCCCGTTATTCCGGTTGGGAAACTTCGCTGATCGCCGGACATACACTCGGCCATTATCTGACTGCTGTTGCACAGGCAGTTGCTTCGCTTCCGGATTCTGATTCCGACAAAGCGGAGTTGAATGACCGTCTTTCTTACCTTATTGTCTCGCTGAAGGAATGCCAGGATGCTATCGGAACCGGATTCCTGTTCGGTGCCACTTTGATCTCTAAAAGCAACATTGAGCTACAATTTGATAATGTAGAAAGTAACAAGACCAACATCACATCCGAGGCATGGGTCCCATGGTATACGATGCATAAGATCCTCGCCGGGATCCTTGACGTTTACAAATACACCGGAAACGAAACTGCGCTGACCGTAGCCAAAGGTCTCGGCGACTGGGTGTACCGCCGGACTTCTTCCTGGTCCGCTTCCACGCGCCGAACCGTCTTAAACATTGAATACGGTGGCATGAACGACTGTTTATATGAATTGTATGCAGCAACCGGAGAAGACCGTTATGCCGTTGCCGCTCACGCTTTTGATGATGAAACTTTGTTTAAGTCCATAAGCAGTGGTGAAAAAAACGTACTTAACAACCGCCATGCCAATACTACAATTCCAAAATTCATCGGTGCCTTAAAACGTTATGTCACGACACATGGAAAAATCATCGAAGGAACTCTTGTGGATGCATCTGCTTATCTTACTTATGCACAGGATTTCTTTTCCATGGTTTTGGAACGGCACACCTATATTACCGGCGACAACAGCGAATGGGAACATTTTGGTGCGGATTACATTCTGGATGCAGAACGCACCAACTGTAACTGTGAAACGTGTAATGCCTACAATATGTTAAAATTTGCCAAGGAACTGTTTTTAGCAACCGGAGATGTCAGCTATCTTAACTATTACGAAAACACGTTTTATAATACCATCCTCTCATCCCAGGATCCGGACAGTGGTATGACAACTTATTTCCAGCCAATGGCAAGTGGCTATTTCAAAGTATATACAACACCTTATCAAAGTTTCTGGTGCTGTACCGGAAGCGGGATGGAGAATTTCACAAAGCTCGGGAATGCGATCTACTACTCCGGTTCCGATTCCATCGTGATAAGTCAATATTTAAGCTCTGTGCTGACAGATAATGAAAAAAATATCCAATTGACCATGACGGCTGATATTCCTGCAAGTGAAACCATCTGCCTGACCGTTTCTGCTTTGGATGGACGGGAATCCATCACTGAAGTTCTCGCGTTCCGTCTTCCGGACTGGCTTTCTGCTCCTGCAGTCCTTTTGGTCAATGGTGCTCCTGCCACTACAGAAACCAAAGACGGTTTCCTGCTTGTTTCCGGGTTGAAAGATCATGACATGATAGAATTGACCCTGCCGATGCAGGTAACTGCTCACAGTCTTCCGGACAACGATTCTGTTTTTGCTTTTCGTTACGGTCCGATCGTTCTTTCCGCAAAACTCGGAACAAAGGATATGACAACCACTTATACCGGTGTCAGTGTCTTAATTCCGGCAGCAAAATACATAGAGGAAACATACATCAGTAACGGAAGCGATACCATTTCAATCCTGGAAGGCTCGGTTACCGATTTTATGCAAAACATCAACAGCCACCTTACCAGAGTCGAAGGGAGTCTTGCCTGGGAACTTCAGGATACCGATGCCACTCTGACTTTTGTTCCTCATTACAGCCAGCACACCGAACGGTACGGTATTTATTTTTCTTATGAATCCAACGCGGATGCCTTTCATGTTGCCCGTTATCTGAAAGCCAAAGAAGAAGCCCGCTTTTCAAATGCCCTTTTGGGCACGGTACAGCCGGGTTATGGGCAATACGAAAACGATGTTCTCCACAACATGACAGAAACCGGTTCCGGTTCTACCGGTTCCACCGGTCAGGGTACCAGCCGATTTGCCAACGCAGGCGGTGCTTTCACTTACCGGATGAAAACCGATTCTTCCCAGGACAATGTACTGGAACTCACTTTAAATGCAGAAGACAACGGAAAGCCTCTTACCGTTACCATTGGCGATACCGTTATCTTTCAGGAAACGCTCTCCTATAATGGTGATTCAGAAGAATATACCCTGCGTCTTCCTGTCACAAAAGATATCCTGGAACGCTGTACAGAACGTACGGCAGACGGCAATACGGTTATCCCCGTTACTTTTTCCGGATCGGAATCCGCACCTTCTGCCCGCATCTGTAACTATCTTTATATGACAAAGAGTTACAGTCGGGATACTTCTGCTGTTTTCACTCTGACAGACTCCGATACCGGAATCTCTTATCCGGCAGAAACTTTGGAAGACGGAAGCCTTTTGTTCCGACTTCCCTCATCCGTTTCGTCAGCTTCCGTTCTGGTCACCTTAGCAGATGAAAACGGATACGTCCGCGTCAATGGATCTGTTGCAAAAGAATCCTATTCCTTAGATCTGAGCCGCAACAACTATGTGACCCTTTTCTACACCGTTTATGCAGAAGATCACGAAACCACGGCCTCCTATACCGTTTCCATTGAAAAGGATGCCGCAGAACGGTCCGACGTTGATCCGGCTCTTGCTTATTTTGTCAATTGCGGTGACTTTGATGTAACAACTGTCACAGGAAAAGATCTCTTTGGCATCTATAATGGTGTCACTGAACAGGTTTATGGAAAAGATCCGGTCACCGGAATGATGTGGGGTATTGTAGACAGCGTCTCTTCCCCGTTAAAAAACGGCACTGCAAACAACGCAAACATGCTTCAGGCCGTTTTTACTGATAATACCTGGCCATTTGAAACCAATGCCGCGTTGAATGACACAAGCAAGAAAGCACAGACAAACCGCTATACCAAAAATCAATACGAAAACGGTATCCCGCGAAAACTGAATTACCGATTTGAGCTGCCGAATGGCGAATATTCCGTTAAGCTCTATTTTACCGACCCTTGGAACTGCTCCAAAAATCCGATCGTAACGATCAACGGGGAAGAAAAACTGACGAACATCCCGGTCAACCAGTCCGTAACCGCTACCGCTCAGGTAACTGACGGTATCCTGGATTTAGTCATTACTGCACCGGAATCCACGCTCTGCATCAACCTCTGCTATATTCTTATCTATTTACCTGAGGATTCCGCAGAGATACCGGAAGCGACTGTTCCACCGGTTGGCGACGAAACTACTGAGCCGACAATCCTCCCGGAAGCAACGCCTTCTCAGGATCCGGACAGTCTTTCTCAGACAGAACCGGCTCACACGGCATTTGTTTTTCCGGCAGTTCTTGCAGCCGGTGCCATCACGATCCTCGGTACAGCTGCAGATCTTTTTGCCTGGTTAAAAAAGAAGAGAAAAAAATAAACATCCTGCACTATCGGATCTACGATCATAGCAAAGCCGCACGCAGTTACTTTCTGCGTGCGGCTTTGCCCTTCTACTTTTTACATTGTCTCAAAATACCGTATTTTTGCGATTTCCTTTTTCCCTGTAACAATATAGCATCCTGTATTGTCCGGAGAAATGATATAACTTTCACATCCGCTCGGAATCTGCAATGTTCCGTCTTCTGCCTTCTGTCGGATGATATAATATTCCTCTGCTTCATAACAGATCCCTTCTTTCAGTCCTAAAATGTACTCTTCCAATGTCAGCTTATTGTTATAGATGATATCTGCATGGGGCAGTCCGACATAACGGATATGCCACGGTTCAAAACGGATCCCGGTCTCCTTCTCACCGTAATTCGGATAACGGATAATGAATCCGTACTCATGACAATCAGAATTCACAAACTGTCCTGCCTCTGCTTTTAAAAATCCATCTCCGGCAAATCCTGCCACATAAACATCCATGCAAAGTCCGGTCTCATGTTCACTTGCTCCCGGGAGCGTTGCCGTATCCGGATCTTCCTCATAAAGCAGTTTCTGCTTTTCTTTATTACGTATTCCGCTGGAAATGTAAAGCTTCTCTCCTGTTTTTTCTTTCACCGCATCCGCCAGTCTGCCGTACGCCTCAAGAATGCAGGAGTTCATCATTACACCGCTTTCTCTGTATTCCCCTGTTTGAGCAGTAAAATCCTCCGGGAGCATATACTCCGTGTTGATCAGCATCATGCTCTGATCAAACTCCACATTTTCCATCTGTTCCAACTCTTCCATGGAATATTCTGTCATCTGCACCTGCACCCGGTCTACACTGATCCTGCTTCTGTCCGAACCGGCGGTAAGCAGATACCACCAGTCCGGTTTCAAACAAAACAAACCAAATGTAAAAAACAGAGTCAGAAAAACTGCTGCAAACAATCGATATATCTTTTTACGCTTTTTCCTTTTTCTGTGCTCTTTCATCTTGTTACTTTCCTAATAATTCCTTTATAAAGTCCGGTATCTGTCCCTTTAAGAAGCAATATCTCTTTGTATACTGTTCCTGCGCCTCTCCGCGGCCGGACAGATATACTGCCTCAACTGAAATTTCATCTTCCACTTCCGGGAATCGCCCAAACGCACCTGTATAGCCGGAATAGATCATACTGTCACTGCAGGCAGCGATCCATTCCCTATCGCTAATCAGGATCGTCGTCTTGTATTCGTCTCTCTCGACCGTAATTTCTTTTTCCCCTGCAATCCAATCTTCCGATATCTCCTGATCCGGTGCTATCACATCCACAGCACCTTCTTTCGTAGAAATATACTTATTATCATGATAAACCTCTATCCGGATGTAGAGGACATCTTCTGCGTTTGCCGGTGTTGCAGGTTCCCAACCATAGGCCTTTAATACTTCTAATGTTTCTGTCATGCAGGCATAAATTGGTGTGCTACATGCTGTTTTGAACTGCATATTCTTCTTATCCGATTCATAATCGATCTCCAGCTCGCCAAGTATGTTCTGCGTCCTCAGATCCTGATATCCCATCTGCATCAGTTCTTTGCGATAAACCTTTAGAATTTCCTCCACGTTCCGCTTGATCGTATAACTTTCTTCGGACAGTCCGGAAGTACAGGCCAGACTCTCCGCTTCCAACCCGCTTTTTTCTGCTGCAAAGAGCGGAGAAAGTGTCTGTTTTACTTCCTCGTTTTCATATATCCTTTCAAAATAAGCAATCATGTCATAATAATTGCATTCATACGAGCGATATACTTCTTTTCCGTTTTTTAAGGTATATTTGATAATGACATCCGTACCATAGTAATCCTTCTCCGTGTCTGTGATCCGAATACCGCTTCCGTAAAACATCTCCTTCCGATGCTTCTTCGTATATCCGGACAATACTTCCGCCAAACGATAAATCTCCTCAAACTCTGTTGCTTTCATATTTTCGAGTACATACTCATCCGCAGCAGTGTATGTTCCTTCCGAAGAAATGAAACTGCCTCCATAAAACCGAAAATTAGAATTATAGATTGCCATTTCCTTTACCTCACTCTGATCCGGAAGATAAGAATCATATCCAAAAGTATCAGTGTAAAAGAATAACGGAAGCAATATGGCAGCCACAACCGTCACTGCCAGCTGAAGTTTATGCGACAGGCATTTTCGGATGTCTTCATGATACAGACTCTCCATAATCCCGTGTGTCAGAACGGTTCCTAAAGCACTTCCGAAAACAAGCCATACAAGTGCAGCTGCTTCACCGCTGTTCCCACGCTGGATGCTGTATAAGAGGAATCCAACCACGGCGCCTACCGGGACTGCGATCAAAGTGCGGATGATCGGTTCGCTGATTCGAAAACTCATTGCACTTTCTGCCTTCTCACTCATCCTCTTCCGATACAGCCATAAACATGCTCCTGTTACTATTGCCGCATACACCGGAAAACCTGCCAGCTCCAGCAGAAAAGAACTGCCGTTTTCAAACGATTCATAAAGATGGAAATAGTATCCGATAGGGGACAGATATCTCATTTTGTCAAATGCATCGACGATCGCTATACTGTCCTGATACGATGTTACAAAAAACGTATCCCTTAATGCAATGACCAATCCATAAACAGCCGGTGCATACATCCAGAACACCCCAATCCCCAAAAAGGCGATCAATAATTTTCCGGTCAGCATCATGGCAAGAACCGTAGTCAGATAGAACACGCAAAATCCCATCAGGTGGACAAGCAGTCCGACAAGCCCTGCTCCTAATACATTCCATGTCATTGTTCCGAATATCATACTGATAAAATATACATATAAAAGCCCTATTACATACGGGATCAGATACAACAGAATCCCATTCAGAAAACGCACTGCAAACAGCGTTTCCCTTTTTATCGGAAGGCTGTGATAAAAATCTATCTGTTTTTTCGAATGCAGGTAAGAAAAACCGCTTATCCCGCAGATCACTGCTCCTACCACTGCTACAATACAAAGCCACGGATTCAGACTGAGAAAAGTCGTAATCCCCTGTTCCGTGTATTCTGCAAGTGTAACGGTTTCTTCTATATCACTTGTCAGCCCCCAGGAAAAAGAATCCTCCGATATTACCTGATAAGATCCTACCCACTGCTGAAGACACATTGTAAATGCCAGAATGAATGTCCCTGCAAACACAACTGCTGCCAGTACAAACACCCAAAGCCGTCTTTTGAAATCCTCTTTTAACAGATTAAAAAATGAGTTTTTTGATGTCATAACCTGTTACCTCCGTTTCACTGATAAAAATTTCTTCCAGACTCAGCGGCAATACCTCCATAAAAATCGGATTAGCCGTCTGGATATGATTCCGGATGTCCTCATTGCTCCCTCTCGCCGTAATGGTATAAAGCGAGCCTCTGACTTCCTTCTTTACCACATCGATTTCCTTCAGCACTTCTTCTATCTTATTCTCATCCCGGAATGCACACTGCACTTTATGGATGTTTACCTTCATATCTTCCAGATCTCTGGATAAAAGTACTCCGCCCCGATGCAGCAGCCCAACATGATCACAAATATCTTCCAATTCCCTCAGGTTGTGAGAAGCAATCACCGGTGTCATCTGCCTCTCTGCTATCTCCTGTGCAAAAATGCTCTTTACTGCCTGACGCATCATCGGATCCAGACCATCAAAAGTTTCATCACAGAATAAGTACTTGGTTCCGGCACAAATGCCACAGATGATCGACAGCTGTTTTTTCATTCCCTTGGAAAAAGTAGCCACCTTTCTTTTCTCGCTCAATCCAAACTGTTCCAACATTTTCTTTGCTCTCGCCGTATCAAATTTCGGATACACAACCGAATAGTACTGTATCAGTTCTGCAGGAGTCGTGTTAGAAAAGAAATACTGGTCATCCGAAATATAGAAAAACTCTTTTTTTGCTGTCGGATTTTCAAACACCGGCATTTCATCAATCGTAACCGTCCCCTGATCCGGCCTCAATACCCCTGCCAGCATCCGCATAAAGGTGCTTTTTCCTGCACCATTCGTTCCTATCATACCAAATACGCAGCCTTCCCGGATACTTACAGATACATTATCCACCGCAAGAATATCCGAAAACGATTTGCTGATATTTTTCGCTTCTATCATATTTCTCATCCTCTCTGTTTCATGATCTTCTCAGCGGTTTCCCGCCCTTTTCACTTCTTATTTGTTTTTGCGATAACATTCCGCTACATAAGCCAAAAATTCTTCCTCCGGAATTTCTGCTTTAATTGCCGCCTTCGTCAATTCCTCCGTCTGTTGCAGCAATTCCTTTTTATGCTGTTCTCTAAGATCCGTAACTCCTGCTACAAAATTTCCTCTTCCCTTAATACAGTAGATCACTCCCTGACGCTCTAACTCTGCATATGCCCGTTGTACCGTATTAGGATTGATCGACAACTCCATTGCCAGTTCCCGGACACTTGGCAACTGACTGTCCGTTTCCAGAATACCAAGCAGAATCAGTTCTTTCATTTTCTCTGTTACCTGCTCATAAATCGGACGCCGGTCTCCATAATCCAATGTAATCACATTGCTCCTCCTTTCAAGTGTATTAACACTCTTAGTACAGTTAGTACTGTATCACTTTCCTTCAAAGCTGTCAAGACGATTTTTTATTTTTTCGTTCTCAGGATTTTTCAAAATTTGCTTTTTTAAAATCAGTTCAAAAATTTCAAATTTTTTTCAACTTTTTTTCAAAAAACCCCTTGCATTTTTCTCTAACATGATATATAATATCATTCGTGTCAGTGAGAAACACACAATACATAATCAAACTTAGGGCTATCGCCAAACGGTAAGGCAACGGACTCTGACTCCGTCATTTCAAGGTTCGAATCCTTGTAGCCCTGCTTTTTAACCAAGTCAAACGACTTGGTTTTTTATTGCCCGGATTTTGTACCCGACAACTTCCTCTTGAAAAACTGCAAAGCCCCCTGCCTTTTTGTCGGCAGGGGGCTTTATGATCCTTATACTTATTTTAATTGTCTTTATTCATCTTCCGGCAACTGCCGTAAAAATCTCAACATAACCGGAAATGAAACCAATGCCGAAAGAAAATATGCCAACGGCTGTGCAATCTCAATTCCCCTGATCCCAAATATTTTTGAAAGGATGATACATAACGGAATGAACAGCAATCCGCTCTGCAGACATGCCAGGAGCAGTGCCGTCACACTCTTTCCGATACTTTGAAACAACATATTTCCCACAACCGAAATCGGAAGAAAGATCAAAAACAGACACATGATCCGAAGTGCCTCACTTCCAATTTTTACCACTTCCGTCTCCTTTCGGAACAAGGAAATCACTTCCGGCGCAAATGCAAAACAAGCCGAAGACAATATACCGATAAACATCGCCCCGACACCCATGGTAATCCAGGCACCTTTTTTCACTCTGGAATATTTTTTTGCACCATAATTGAATGCCGCAACCGGTTGATATCCCTGTCCGATGCCAATGCCCACACTAAAGATCATATTGGAAGTCCTTCCTACATATCCCATTGCTGCAATGGCTGCATCTCCGATCGGCTTTGCCGCCATATTCAAGACCATCGTAGAGATACTGTTAAGTCCCTGTCTTGCAAGACTTGGCAGTCCGGTACGTAACACATCCCACAGCACCCTGACATCCCATGACAGGAACTTAACTGCAATAATGCTCTGCGTTTTCCTCGACAAAAACATCGATAAAAGAATCGCAAACGAAATGTACTGGGACAGTGCCGTTGCAAGGCCGGCTCCACTGACTCCCATATCGCATGTAAAGATGAAGAAAGGATCAAGGAGCATATTTAAAATCCCGCCGGTAGTCAGCCCGATCATAGCGAGGGCAGCTTTCCCCTCGTAGCGCAGAATGTTGTTCAGTACACAGCTGGCAGTCATGCCCGGTGCTGCGATCAATATCCATCTCCCATACTCTTTTGCATATGGCAGGATTGTGTCTGTGCTTCCCAAAAGCCGCATCAACGGCTCCAAAAACAACAATCCGGTACCCATCACAAAAATTCCGCAAAACATTGCTCCAAAAAAGCCGGTAGAAGCATACTGGCTTGCTCTTTCCGTCTGCCTTGCCCCCAGCATCCTGCTGATATTGCTGCCCGCACCATGGCCGAACATAAATCCAAACGCCTGCAGGATCGCCATAATACCAAATACCACGCTCGTTGCTCCCCCGGCACTCAGCGACACTTTACTGACAAAATAGGAATCCGCCATATTGTATATATTCGTAATAAGCATACTGATGGTAGTGGGGATCCCTAAAGAAAAAATCAGTTTTGCCACCGGTGTCCGTGTCATTTTTATGTACTGCGCATCCGCTTTTTCTGCTTTCAACATAATTACCTTCGCCTTTTCCCTTTCTATTACAGGATGAAACTTTTAAACAAAAAATTAATATCCCACAATGTTCAAATTCGTGTTGTTCATACAAAATATATCATAGTTTTAATATGGTTGTATTTTCTTTGGTCATCTATTATTCCACATTCCCCGTCCAATATATCTTATCTTTAAATCCACCTCTTTTTTCCCTTTTAGATTCCCGCACCTGTAGCAATTCTTCCACAGTATGTCCTCGTCCTTCACATATTGCAAATAACACCTCAAGGACATCTGCCATTTCTTCAATGGACTTATCAGCCTGGTACTCCGCCACCTCTTCGTTTAACTTCTTATCAAGTTCTTCCAAATAATCCTCATTTGATAAGATTTCAATTATCGGTGTTTTACCATCATTCTTTATAATTTCCGGAATTTTATCCCTTACTAACTTTCCCATTACTGCACCTCGTACAAGTGCTCTTCCCACTCTGCTTCCTTAAATCCTACCAATACTCTATCATCAGTTACCACCATCGGTCGCTTTACCAGCATTCCGTTCGTGGCAAGAAGTTTTAATTGCTCATCTTCGCTCATTGATGGAAGCTTATCTTTTAACTGCTTTTCTTTGTAAATCAGCCCACTGGTATTGAAAAACTTCTTAATCGGAAGTCCACTCAGCTTGTACCATATTTTTAATTCGTCATAGGTCGGATTTTTTTCCACAATATGACGCTCTGTATATTCTATACCATGTTCATCCAGCCATTTCTTAGCCTTTTGACAGGTTGAACACTTTGGATAACATAAAAATAACATTTTGAACCTCCTACTTAAATTGTATTCTTTTCTCTTCCCATAACAAAAGGTCTCCTTATGATAATTTATTTTATCACAGAAGACCTTCTATGTCATTATTTACGGAAAAAGTTTCACACTCTCACCACAGACTCAATTATCGTCAATAGCGGAAGGAACTCCATTCTTGTTATCCGTTGCAGGGAATGTAATTCCTCTGTTGTCTTTAATGGTCCAACTGATATTGTATATTTGTACCGGCTAGCAGAGGAAAACCCTCTGCTGTATGCCAAACCGGCATTAAATGAAAAAGGATTACAATTTCTTCTCCACCTTCTTCAATTCATCCAGCAATGCCGGTCTTCTTGGATATGTCAGTTTCAATTCCTCAATTAATAACTTAGCAGTATCATTTCCCTTCCATTTCATAAGCTGTGCGATTTTTTCCGTTATCCTCTTATATTCTCGTCTATCCTTTGCCTGAGCACAACTCTCACTTATATCCTTATA
>CAZWCZ010000029.1:0-26351 GCA_964632165.1 uncultured Lachnospiraceae bacterium
TTTTATTTATTCTCTTCCACTACCTTTGCCTGAACATCCGACGGTGCAGCTTCATAACGGTTAAATTCATAAGAATATTCTCCAATCCCCATTGTCATGGACCGTAAATCCGTAGAATACCCGCAAATTTCAGCCATCGGGATTTCAGCAACAATTTCCTGCTTATTGTTATGTAAAGAATTCATTCCATACACACGGCCGCGGCGACGGTTTAAATCTCCCATAATGTCACCGGTAAATTTTTCAGGAACAATCACCTTCATGGTAGCAATCGGTTCCAGAAGAATCGGGCTTGCATTCAAAATGCCTTCTTTAAACGCCTGACAGGTTGCTGTCTTAAATGCCATTTCGGAAGAATCCACATCATGATAAGAACCGCCGGTCAATGTCGCCTTGATCCCGACAACCGGATATCCCGCCAAAGGTCCTGCCTCTACGCTGTCAGCAATTCCCTTTTCTACAGCAGGGAAGAAGTTTTTCGGAACAGCCCCGCCAAAAACATTTTCATGGAACTCAAATGCTTCATCCTGATTGCCGGACGGCTCAAAATCAATGATAACATGACCATACTGTCCGTGACCGCCGGACTGCTTCTTATACTTATGTTCTGCCGTAACTTTCTTACGGATCGTCTCACGGTATGCCACACGCGGTTTTGATAATTCCATCTCCACTTTATAACGTGTTGCCATCTTGCTTGCGGTTATTTCCAGATGTTGCTCGCCTATGCCATATAAAAGCGTCTGATGATTTTCCGGATCACTGACCACCTTCAATGTCTGATCTTCCTCCATCATACGTGCCAGTGCCTGTGAAACTTTATCCTCATCGCCCTTATTTTTGGATCGGTACGCACGATATTCATATGGTATCGAAGTCTTTGGAGGATCAAATACTACCGGAGTATCCTTTGTTGTTAAAGAATCTCCTGTCAATGTGCTGTCTAGCTTTGCTATGGCTCCGATATCTCCTGCATACAGTTCTTTTACCTCAATCTGCTCTTTCCCGCGCAGTACATACAGTCTGGATAACTTTTCTTCGCATTCTCTGTTTGGATTATAGACCGTATCTCCGGCTCTTAATACACCGGAACAAACCTTGATCAGCGAGAACTTTCCAAGGAACGGATCCGCGATCGTCTTAAATACCTTTGCCGTCATCGGTTTATTGGCATCATAATCTGCTGCAAATGTGCCGTTTGTTTTTGTATTCATACCAACCAATACACATTTGTTCGGTGATGGAAAGTACTTTTCTACTGCCTGCAGCAACATGGTAGTACCCTGGGCATTCAGACCCGAACCGCAAAGTACCGGAACGATACTGCAGTCAATCACACTGCTTCTGAGTGCAGAAGAAACTTCCGTAACCGTAAACTCCTCTCCGCCGAAATACTTATCCATCAGTTCTTCGCTTGTTTCTGCAACCGCTTCCATCAGGATCTCTCTGTATTTATTCACATATTCCATCGAATAATCCGGAATCGGACATTCGTTATATTCACTCATCTTTGTAAATTTACGTCCTGCCATCTTAACTACATTGACAAAACCGACAAACTTTTCATTCTCTCGAATCGGAGAATGGAACGGTGCGATACGTTTTCCGTAATTTTCTGTCAGGCTTTCCACTACCTGACGGAAACTTGCATTATCATCATCCATGTCCGTAACGAAGAAAATACGAGGCAGTTTGAATCTTTCGCACAGATCCCATGCCTTTCTTGTTCCGACTTCAATCCCTTTTTTCGCAGAAATCACAATGACTGCCGCGTCACATGCACTGATTGCTTCTTCTACTTCACCGACAAAATCAAAATATCCCGGTGTATCTAAAAAATTGATTTTGGTATCTTCCCAGATCACAGGTACTACCGATGTACTGATAGAGAATACGCGTTTGATCTCTTCACGGTCAAAGTCACTGATGGTGTTTCCTTCCTCTACTTTCCCCTGACGTGTCGTCAACCCGGTTGTATAAGCCATTGCTTCTACGAGAGTGGTCTTACCTGCGCCGCCGTGCCCCAACACGGCAACATTCCTGATCTTTTCATACTTATAAGTTTCCATAGTTAAATACCCTCCAGTACAAAATATTAGTCGTTTAAGCTTCCCCAAACTACTTAACTACATTTTACTAAATATTTTACTGTTTTACAACTATTTTCTATCAATTTTAGAAAAACTTTCTAACTTTGTGAAAAACCCTCCCAAACTGTTTTTCTTTTATCTGTTAATTTCATCTTCAACTTTTATTAGAATTTCTTTTCTTGCATTCTAGTACTGTTTTCTTGTAAATTTTTCGTTTCTCCAGTATACTAAGGACAGTACTGTATAACATATGATCACATTGGAGGAATCTATATGGCACTCAATTTAGATATGGTGGGATTTCAGATACAATCTCTCAGAAAATCAAAAGGGTACACCCAGAATCAGCTTGGCGACTTAGTCGGTGTTTCATTTCAGGCAGTTTCCAAATGGGAACGAGGAGAAACTCTCCCCGATCTCGGCACGCTTATCGTTTTATCAGAAGTGCTGGACATCAGCATAGACCAGTTGCTGCATGGTGTCCGGAAAAGAACGGACCATAAAGGCAGAAAAACCATAGATGACATAAAGAAAGGGCTGAATTGTCTGTTAGAAATGGGAAATCTGCTCGGAAGGGAAAATCTGCTCTACCGTGCTGCCATACAAGGAATTGACAGTAAGATGAACATTGAAATTGAAGACTATTTAAGCCAGCCGTACACTTATGAAGGCATGGTCGCAGAAGCAGCGATCCAGGCAATCCTCTCCGGTTACTATATTGACCCTAAGGATATTGAAAAAGGATTCATTTCCGAGCACTGGAGAACCATAGTAAAACAGTATGCAGCAGATGCTCAGAACTGATCATCTGCTGCATACTGTTTTACAAAAGCAGGCTAAGCAATTCCGAAACTGCGGAAACAATGTTTTTTGCCCCTGCCTCTTTCAGGACATGCCGTTCCCGAAATCCCCAATCTACTCCAATGCATGCAACTCCGGCATTTTGTGCCGTCTGTATATCCACATCCGAATCACCGATATAAATAACTTCTTCTCTTGGAATGCCAAACAGTCGTATTACCTCATTTACGGTATCCGGTGCCGGCTTTCTTCGGATTCCTTCCCTTTCTCCGACCACGGCATCTAAAAGTCCCGGAAAATACCGTCTGCAGAGTTCTTTTGCCGGTGCATCTGCTTTATTGGAAACAACTGCCGTATGGATTCCTGCTGCCTTCATTGTCTGAAGCAGTTCCGGAATGCCGTCATACGGTCTGGTTTTGATCGCACAATGTGACTGATATTGTATCTTGAATTCCCGAAAACACTCTTCTATGACTGTTTCTGCTGTGTCCACAGGAAGGCTCCGTTCGATCAGTTTCCGGATACCGTTTCCTACAAACCCGCGCACTTCCTCTTTTGTATGTTCCGGAAAGCCAAACTTCCGCATACAGTTATTGGTGCTGTCTGTTAAATCTTCCAAAGTATCCAGCAATGTTCCGTCCAGATCAAAAATCACTAATGCATATTTCATTGGTTTCTCCTCATTTTCTCAATCTGCTCTGTCAAATAAAGTTTCTTTTGCTCTATTATATTTCTTTTTCCGCTTCAGTTCAACAATTTCGTTCAGGCACTATTCTGCACGATACAACGTCATCTGATTGTTGTCATCGCAGATTCCAAGAAACACTTCCCTCTCACTTTTATAGCCCTGCTCCTGCAGCTGCTTTTTCAGCCACTTTTCATCCAGTCCCTTCCTTTTCAGATTATCGTTCAGGATCCGCCCGTCCATGATAAGTTCCGTGCTGATGCACTCCGTCTGTGGTGTCAGTCCCATATCCTCCGGATTCATCGGACGTTTGTTGCTGACAGGAAGTATGGAAAGTTTTCCATTATACTCAAACACCGCCGTCTGAATGTCATTCAGATTAAAATACCCTTCCTGCCGGCACATCATCATAAATTCGCTCAAATCCAGTTTCGCTTTCTTCATATTTTCTCGGTATAACTTTCCCCTGTCCATAATAATGCTTGGTGAACCATTGATATATTTTCTTGACCTTGGAAATTTGCTCGTTACCAAACTCAGACCAAATCCAAAAACACCATAGATGATCATCGCCGTAAGAGGTCTCACCGGCTGCTCCAATTCCGTCGCCAATTCTGCCGCGATCGAGCCGATGGTAATCCCGGTAATATAATCAAAAAAATCCAGCTGTGACATCTGTTTATGACCTACTGCCTTCGCTAACAAAAATAAAACGATCACCGATAATACCGCAGTTAAAATAATCTTTACAATTTCCATACAGATTCTCCTTGCCTTTTTTCTTTAGTATGCCCGGAAAATGGCGGTTTCATCAGCAAAAAAACTCCTGTACAGCAATTTGCACAGGAGTTTCTGCTTTTTATTCTTCGACCAATACGGTACCATCTTCTTTTACCGTAATGCTCATACCATCTTTGACATAATTTAAAAATTCTTCTCCAAGACTGTCTACGACCGGCATTGTCACATCCTCCAGCCATACATCCGCAAGGATTGCCCCTGCAGCCGCAAGAGAATCAATATGATTGGAAAACAGCATACAGGCCGGCTGGCGCTTCATGGCGCAGGCACAATAAAGAACCATGCCGCCGGTTGTAGATCCGATGGTCTGCGGCAGGCAAAGTGCCGTACCAAGCATTTGTTTTCCATACAGATCCGGATTGTTCTGGTCACCGCAGGTTGCTTTTTTGTCTCCGAACTGCAATGCTTTTTGGAACGAAGCCAGCGTGTTCAGCCCTCCGTGACTTACCAGTGCCTTTGCGGTTACCGTTCCGGGAGCTACAATACGTCCTTTGAATTCGCGCATGATCATCTGCCTCCCTTCGTAATCTGTGCTAAAATCTCGTCATCGGTATAATACCTTGCCGTTGTATAAGTGCGGAGCTTATTTGAAGAAGTGATCACCGGCATCTTTCCACAGATTGGATTGTTCATAAACATCAATGGGCAGATATAAGATACAATAACACCGGTATCCTTTAATCTTGCTGCATATTCCGTTTTTTCAAATTCCCTGATCACTGCAGGCGCAGCTGTAAATACAGTCGGGATCACAACCTTTCTGTTCCCGGCTTCCCTAAGCCCTTTTTCCACACGATCCGTCCAGTCTTTTAACTGCTGCAGACTCATATGCGGACATCCCATAAAGCAAAGTTTCGGCTTTGCGTCCGGATTTTTCCAAATAACCGGATAGCTTTCTTTCACACGTTCCAATTCTTCGTCTGTGATCACATATACCTGCGCATTTTCACGGATCAGGCTTTCTCCTGATTCCACGGCTTCCGGTGTGAGATGGTCAACATGATAAAGACCGACTGCTCCGTTCGAAGCAGTTGCCGCTCCAAAATCTTTTAAATATGTACAGACCGAATCATTTAATTCCGTGCCGAGCCACCGATCCAGCCCGATGATATACGGAACATCTTCCATAACCTTCATGCCGATCGCAGATCCGAGCAATTGTGCCTCCGGCTTCTTTGTTGTCTCAATCTTTACGATCCAGCCTGCCTTTCTTCCTTCGTCTGTCAGCAGACCGAAATACGGAACCATTCCAAGTACGGATCCCATCAGATCCACAATTCCCGAATTCCGGTTACAGCGGGCACCGAGAACCGAATTTGCATAAACGACCGCAGAAGATTCCGCCCAGCTTAAAATTTCTCCCTTATTTGGCTTATTTCCCACTTCATCCATGTAACAGGTGCAGGTAAATGCCGTTTCATCGAGCAGACCAAGTTCCTTCAACTGTCCTTCGTAAAACTCCTGTTTGCTGTACATAAAGTTATGAAATACAAAATCCTGCAAGAAATTAGTCGGTACATTCTTATCCAATGGACGTGGATCTGCCGAAAATTTCTGACCGGAGACAGCTCCTGCCTCGATCAGCTGGTTCATCAGCTCATATACCGGTCCCAATGCCTTTAATCCGAACGAAGTAACCAGATGATTATATTTTGAAGTAACGGGAACCATCTTTTCCGCACCGAATACTTCCCCGTACCGGACAAGCGTTTTCATCACTTTTGCAAGTGTCTCGCCTTTTTCCCCGTTCAGTATCGCTTTTTGTTCCTCTGTTAAAAACATGTTTTCTCCTTCCTTTGTGTCACACACTCCGATTACAGTTTCATTGCCACATCCCATGCCTGCCAGATAACAGTACGCAGATTTCCTACCTTATATGCATCTCCGATCACATGGACATGTTTTCCTTTCATTGTCAGAGGAGCCGGGGTATATCCTACCGAAAGGATCACACTGTCTGCAGGTATAACAAAGGATTTTCCTTCCTTGTCCACAACCTGTACACCGTCTTTTCTGATTTCCTGAAGTTTTGTTTCCAAATGCACCGTAACCTTATTTGCTGCAAAGAAATCTCGCAGGAAGCTTGCATTTGCAAGGCATACCCCTTTCACAGCGATCAGGTCATTCTTCATTTCCACGATCACAGGCTGTTTTCCGTTGAGATACAGCTCATATGCTATTTCGCACCCCGTCAGACCGCCGCCGATGATCGCAACCTTCTCTCCCGTCTGCTTTTCACCAAGCAAAAATTCTGTTGCATCCATTGCATATTCCGTACCTGCAACCGGAAGCTTTCTCGCTTTTGCTCCGGTAGCCACGATCACTTCATCTGCACCGAGTGCTGCCGTATCGGTAACTTCTGTGTTCATCTTAAGTTCAATCGGATACTTCTTGATCTCACGGGCATACCAGGCGATCAGTTCACGGTCTTTCTCTTTAAAGGATGGGGCTGCTGCCGCAATGAACACACCGCCCAGCCGGTCACTCTTTTCATACAGTGTTACTTTATGTCCACGTTTTGCACAGACAATAGCTGCTTCCATTCCACCGATACCGCCGCCAATAACCGCGATGTTCTTCACACGTTTTGCCGGTGTGATCTTGTACTTTTCGGACTGCATTACCGGAGGATTGAGTGCACAACGTGAAATATGCATACTGTCATACAGATCCTGATCATTTGCCACTCCTTTGTAATGCGTCATATTAAAACAGGCATTGTGGCAACAGATACACGGACGGATATCTTCCAGCCGTTCTTCGATCAGTTTTGTGACCCATTCACCGTCTGCCAAAAACTGACGTGCAATACCTACTGCATCAATTCTTCCGTCTTCTACTGCCTTTGCTCCTGTTTCCGGTTCCATACGCCCCGCACAGACTACCGGGATGTCCACAAATTTTTTAATATGTGCAACGTCCTCCAGATTACAGTTCATCGGCATGTACATCGGCGGATGTGACCAGTACCAGGAATCATAAGTACCGTTATCCGCATTCAGCATGTCATATCCTGCATCCTGCAGATATTTTGCCGCCTTTTCACTTTCTTCCATGTCACGGCCGATTTCTGTATATTCCTCACCCGGAACTGCTCCGACACAAAAATCTTTTACTTTGGAAACAACAGAATAACGCAGGGATACCGGATAATCTTCCCCACATGCTTCTTTGATGGCAGTAACCACTTCTACTGCAAAACGGTATCTGTTTTCAAAGGAACCGCCGTACTCATCCGTGCGGTGATTGGTATACTTTAATGTAAACTGGTCTAATAGATATCCTTCATGTACCGCATGTACTTCTACCCCGTCAACGCCTGCTTCTTTACAAAGAAGTGCAGTCTTTGCATAAGCATCAATGATATCCTGGATCTCTTTTCTTGTGATCTCGCGACAGGTCACTTTATCTGACCATCTTGATGGCAGTTGACTCGGACTTGCTGACTGATACGGCACATCGATGATCGGTTTTGCGATCGTACTGAGCACTTTGTTGTTATGCAGCATGACGATCGGATCCGTAATTGCCCAGGAACGTCCCATACCTGCTGTCAGCTGTACAAACAGCTTTGCTCCTGTTTGATGGATCTCCTCCATATACGGTTTCAATTCGCGGAACATTTTTTTGTTCTGCCACAGCCATCTGCCGCCAAAAGTGTCCTTTAACGGTGCAATCCCCGGGATGATCAATCCCACATTGTTCTTTGCTTTTTCAAGGAAGAATTTCGCTGCCTCCTTGTCAAAATGATTTGGTTCCATCCAGCCGAATAAAGATGTCCCTCCCATCGGACACATGACAATTCGGTTTTTGATCTCCACCTTGCCAATGTTCCATGGTGTAAATAACGGCGAATATTTGGAATCCATTCCAACACCCCTTTCTTAACCCTTATATTTTAATTTTACTTCATTTCAGTTTTCTTTTCAAGTAAACGCGTGTTTGCGATAGCCGCCTTTCATGAAACGGACCAGGAAGCAAGTCCCACGGAAGAACCAGTCAATGATCATGGCAAGCCATACTCCAAGCACTCCGAGTGCCAGTCCGTTTGCCAGTACCGAGCTGAACATTACCCGGAACATCCACATGGAAAGCATGGAAATGACCATCGTAAACTTTACATCATTTGCCGCACGAAGTGCATTCGGCAGAACAAACGCGAGCGGCCATACCAGCATACAGAACGAACCATGGCAGAGCATCAGCTGTTTTGCAATGGCGGCAGTCTCTTCTTCCAGATGGTAGATCCATACAATGCCGTCCATGCCAAGCAACAATATGCTGTTGAGTGCGATCAAAGCTCCGTATGCGATCTTTAACAGCTTTTTTGCATAATACCGCATCTGCTTTTCGTCATTTGCACCGACACACTGTCCGACAATGGTAACCATGGCAAGACTCATGGCATTGCCCGGAATAACCTCAAGACTTGCGATCGTATTTGCTACGGCATTGGCAGCAATGGCAGTCGTTCCAAAACCGGCCACGACCCCCTGTACCAGCAGTTTGCCCAGCTGAAACACACTGTTTTCCAGACCGTTCGGCACACCGATATGCAAAATCCTCTGAATCATCTTCCAGTCAAATCCAAGTCGAAAATGCTCATCTATGTGGATCACATTCGCCGGCTTATGGATCAGCCAGATCATCATGATCCCTGCAACTACCCTTGAGATCAAAGTAGCCAGGGCTACTCCTTCTACACTCATATCCATAACAAATAAAAAGAACGCATTTCCGCATATATTGATGGCATTCATAAGCATCGATGCCTTCATGGATATCCGGGAATTTCCCATTGCGCGGAACAATGCTGCTCCGGCATTATAGAGTGCCAGAAACGGGAATGACACCGCAGTGATATAAAAATAGATTCTGGCATAACTCATGACCTGAGGCTCAATATTCCGATAAATAAGCCACAAGATCTGTTTATTGAATACAAGCGAAAGCACCATGATCCCCAGTGACAGGATCCCGATCGCTACTACCAGCTGATCGGCTGCCCGGTTTGCATTTTCCTTATCTTTTCGTCCGATATACTGGGCAGAAACCACTGCCCCTCCTGTTGCAAGTGCACTGAAAAGTCCGATCAGCAGGACAGCAATCGTATCTACAACGGAAACGCCTGAAACCGCTTCCTCGCCCCTGCTTGCTATCATGACGGTATCTGCCATACCAACCATTACGGAAAGTGTCTGCTCGATCACGAGCGGTATAATAAGCTTTTTCAAATCCTTTTTTGAAAATAACGTTCCGACCGTTTCATTTTTCTTTTTCATTTTGGTCTCCATTCCTTCTGTAAACCAGATTTCTTTTTCTCTATCCCAAATTATATACCATTCTTTTTAAAAGTCCATCCTTTCTTTTTCATTTTTCTTTTTCATTTTTCTTTTTCATTTCTTTTCATTTCTTTTCATTTTTCTCTTGAATTTTTTAAGCAACTTGCTATAATAAGATCATGCAGATATGGTTCATCGGTAGAACGCCGGCTTCCCAAGCCGGAAAGGCGGGTTCGATTCCCGTTATCTGCTTTTTCTTTTTTCCTGACACGGCAGACAGCGTCCCATCCTGTCCCGTCAGGCATCCAAAACCACTTAATGCGGAGGTTTTCATGCAGTACTATCTTGCCCCTCTGGAGGGTCTTACCACTTACATTTTCCGCAATGTATATCATCATTTTTTTGGCAAAGCCGATCAGTATTTTACTCCATTTCTCTCTAATAAAAAGCTGAGCAGCCGTGAAAAAAATGATATTCTTCCGGAGCACAACGAAGGGATCCCTTTGGTTCCACAGATCCTTACCAATCGTCCGGAAGAATTTCTTTCCATTGCCGGACAGCTCAAATCCTACGGTTATTCTTCCGTCAATCTGAACCTGGGCTGTCCTTCCGGAACCGTTACCGCCAAAGGTCGCGGCGCCGGTTTTCTTGCCTTCCCTGAAAAATTAGATGCCTTCTTAAATGAAATTTTTGAGCACGCTCCGCTTTCTGTTTCCGTTAAGACAAGGATTGGCATTTCTTCTGCGGAAGAATGGGAAACGCTGCTTGACATCTATGCAAAATACCCTATGGAAGAACTGATCCTGCATCCTCGTCTTCAAAAACAGTTTTATTCCGGCACTCCGCACCTTTCTGCTTTTGCCGCTGCGAAAGAACGTCTGTCCGTTCCTCTTTGCTATAACGGAGATATCACATCTGCAGAATCAGAACAACAGCTCCTGCAATTATTTTCCGATACCGACCGCATCATGATCGGTCGTGGAATCTTAAGAAATCCTTTTTTGATACAGGAGCTGCGGCATGATACTGTTTCCTCAGACCGTTTGGATATTTTACGGGAATTTCATGATGAAGTGTATTCCGGTTACCGTTCTGTCATGTCAGGAGAGCAGCCGGTTCTTTACAAGATGAAGGACCTTTGGACCTTTTTGATCGACTCTTTTCCCGAGCCGGAACGAAAACTAAAGAAAATAAGAAAAGCAGACCATTTTAGCGATTATGAAATCGCCGTCCGCTCTGTTTTTTCCGGAAACGGCTTTCTCTAAAATCAAAAAAAGTCGTTTCCGTACTTGAAACTTACATGAAATTGTGTTAAAATAATCTACGTTGTTTCCGCAATACACATAAGGAGATGTATCGAAGTGGTCGTAACGAGCTTGACTCGAAATCAAGTTGTCCGCAAGGGCACGTGGGTTCGAATCCCACCGTCTCCGCTAGAGTATCGTTATAACAGAAAGAAGGCTCCATTCCACGAATGGGAGCCTTCTTTTGTTATCCCGCATCTTACATCTGTTTTCTTACAATGAAGTATTCGTCTCCCCGCTTATAATACGGACATCCTTTTCGTTCTCCCTGTACCAGCCTGGCATACTCATCTTCATCCATATCCATTTCGCACATATACGCTTCGTAATCTTCATCATATGCGTAATACTGACATTCTTCGCACTGTGTCATCTCATTTTCTCCATCCTGTTTCTATATTCCTTTTACTTCATATCCATCATCGTTCCAAGAAAAACCGGCTGATTCGTCTGGCAGTCGATCAGCAGATAAATAAACGGCCGGTTCAAATATACTCTGTATATTTCGATCGGAGCCGATTCCGGGACCATTTCTACCGCTGTTGCCGCTCCTGCTTTTGTCCCTCTCTCATCCAAAATCAGGTGAGTCTTATGCAGTACTCTTCCAATATACAGATTTCCGTCATCCGTTGCCATTTCGGAAAAATCTGCATTCTTTGAATGAAATGCATCCGTCATTCCCATTTCCTTCAGCGTATCATTCAAAAGACTCTCATATCCGGTTTCAAATTTAGGAATTCCTGCATCAACCGTACCTTTTGTCGCATTTGCCAAAAGTCCGGAAAATGTTGTTTCATTCATTCCTGCCACATATTCTGCCACTGTGATCCCTTCTTTCGGAAGAAGTGCCACAAATGCATATTCTCTGCCCTTATAGTATTTTATAAACCCGGTCGCTTTCTCGTCTTCCAGATAAAGCGATTCCTCGGAATACATCATGGTCACCTTTTGTTCTGTTCCGTCTTCCTTTGTAAAACTACGGTTATCATAAATGGAATTCTCCTTATATATCTTCTCCCATTCCGCATCAAAAGAAACTGCATTTAAAAGATACATCACGGCAGACGGATCCATTTCATCCAGAATTTTGTCTATCATGCCGTTTGTATTCTGACTGACCCAGTCATTGATCTCTTTGCACGTCGTTTCATTAAATGGCGCTTTGCAGACAGAGGCATTAAAATAAGTTTTGTTTTTCTGCAAAAAAGATTCTTTTACCACAAGAGAGTCTTTATTTTTATACCAGATCCCGTTTGCGATATGTAACGTTCCTTCCTCTTTTCCTGCAAGTTCTGTCTGATAAGCATACAGATATTCATTCAGACCTTTTCCAAGCACCTGTTCCATCTGCTCTTTTGTTCTTCCGGATGCTCCGTTGGATGTCATATACAAAGCAAGCATCACAGAAACAGGAGAAAGCAGTATGTTTTCCTCCGTTCCGGCATTTTTTACTGTCGTTTTTAGCAGGCGGATACCAAAATCAGTTAGCGGTCTTTCCTCTCCCTCAAGCAGTGAAACATCCGCTTCTTCACTACTTTGATGAACTCCTGACATCAGATCCGTACTTTCCCTCTTTTCTTCTTTTTTTTGGCACCCTGTCATTCCAAGGATCATTGCAACACACAACATTCCTGCCAAGAATCGTTTTTTCATCCCGGTACATCCTTTCTTATAAGTTTATGATTTTATACGTTTCACCCATTAGATGTGCGTGATCTCAAAAAAGTTTCATACGCCAAGTAAAAGTTCTACGGCTAACTGCTCTTTTAATCTGCCGGTCTTTACTTCTTCCTCCAGACGCAGTGTTTCTTCCAACAGTTCTTTCAGACTCTCTTCCGTAAAGCGCTCTGCCTGTGTGATATATTTTGGTACGGCAAACGGCGGAACTGAAAGGACCGATGCAATACTTCCTTTGTCTGTTCCTTTCTTCTTCATTTCTTTAACAACCAGCAGAAAATGGAACTGCCGCTGTATCATATATAAGATTCCCAACGGTTTTTCCTGCATTGCGGTCAGATCATAGTACAACTCCAATGCTTTCTGTTTTTTGCCCTGTGCCATTGCCTCCGTCATTGCAAATACTTTCCCCGTCAGCTGCTCCTGACATACGGCAATGATATCATCCGCTTCAATGATATCCCTGCCGAGCGTATAACAGATCAGCTTTTCCAGTTCTCCTTCGAGCCTGGTCATATCCGTTCCTGCCCTTTCCAGTAAAAACTGTATGTTCGCCTCTGTTATTTTCTTATTTTCCTTTTTCAGTAAAGAAGCGATCCAAAGTTTCAGCTCCTGCTCCGTCATTCCGTTCATTTCACACGGATAGCCATATTCCTTTACCGCTTTGAACATCCGACTTCGTTTGTCCACTTCTGTTTCAACAAAAACGATCACTGTCGTATCCGGTAGTTCGGGAATGTGATCCGCAAAATCTGTTGCATTCTTAAACCACCCGGTATTTTCCAGAACAATAAGACGATACTCTGCAAAAAAAGGCATGGTATCTGCCAATTCCCGTACTTCTTTTTCTTCAATCCCCTTTCCGGCATACTCCTGCAGGTTCATGGCATCCGAGTCTTCCAGCACTGCTTCTTTTAATTTGTTACGATAAAGTTTTTTCAAATATTCTTCCGTGCCGTATAGCAGATATGCTCCTTTAAATTGTCTTGTCCGAATATCCTCTTTTATATTTTTCATACCGTCTCTTTTCTTTCTGATCTACGTTTCTTTTCCATACTGTTTTTCCTTTATTATACACAAAAAGTTTCCGAATGCCTACTAAAACTTTCTGCTCCTTTTCTTTTTTACCAGCCACTCTCCGTTTCTTATTGTCACCGCCCCCTGCTCATCCGTTCTGAAAATCATGGTGCCTAAGCTTTCCAGACGTTTTAAGACATCCGAATGCGGATGTCCGTAACAGTTTTTGTCTCCACAGGAAATTACCGCCGCATCCGGCTGTATCAAAGAGAGAAATTCTTCTCCGGAAGAAGTTTTAGACCCGTGATGCCCCACTTTTAGAATACACTGCTTTCCTTCCGGTTTTGTTATCCTTTCTGCAAACCTCTCTGCAATCTCTTCCTCCGCTTTTGTTCCTGCATCCCCCATCAGCCAAACAACCATTTCCTCCGTCTGCAGTAAAAATACAAGGGACGTATCATTTTCTGATTTTTCCGCTTCCCACGGGGACAGACATTCCAGCAAAAGTTCCTTCTCGTGATACAGCTCCTCTCCTCCGGAAATATACAGAACTTCTACCTGCTTTTCCCGGCACAGTTCCACCAGTGCAAGATATTCTTCGGACGGCTGTTTTATCTTTGGAAGGATCAGCCGATGTATTCCGACAGCTCCCGTATAATTTCTTACATATGCTGCTTTCCCATCATACACAGGCATTTCACGCAGCAGTTCCTCTATCCCGCTGTAATGGTCACTGTCCATATGTGAAATCACAACGGTATCTATGACCGCGATCCCTTTTTCCTTCAGAAACGGTGAAATACGGTATTTCCCAATACTTCCTGCATCCGTACTTCCTCCGTCAAATAAAAAAACTTCTCTTTCTTCCGTCTGCAGATAGATCCCATCTCCCTGTGATACATCAAGAAACGTCAACTCCAATGCTGCCGGTTTCGGCATCAGCAGGATTCCACCGCATAGCACGGTCGCAGCGATCAGACAGCAAAATTTTTTCTTTTCTTTCTTTTTCGTCTTCCGGAGTAAGAAAAAGAGGACTGCATAATACACGGCCATTCTTAATGCTTCCGGACGTCCGACAAGGATAAAAGAGTAGGGAAGTTTTTGCGTCATCATGCCAATCTTTTCATAAAAATCCAAAAGAAGGTAAGTCCCTCCTGCCAAAATTTGGGCTCCGTCCATAAAAAACAGTCCCACCAGGACAGAACACATTCCTCCGCATAGGACATAAGCAGTCACCGGAAGAACAAAAAGGTTTAAAATAACACTATACGGTGCCGTTTCATAATAAAAAAAGACGGAAATCGGCATAGTGATCAATGAAATGATCCACCCTGTCAGACCTTCTATATCCAGTTCCTGTGCCAAAGCCACCCCGAAAACTGCCGAAAAAGACAGGAGAAATCCCGCATTATCCACCTCTTGCGGCCGCAGTGCCGTTACAAGTATTGCGGCAAAAGAAAGCGAAGACAGCAGATCATAATTTCTTCGGAGCAGTTTTCCCGCCATCCAAACGGCAAACATCACGCCTGCCCGCACAGAAGACACTCCCGCTCCCGTAAATAAAACATAAAAGAGCAGAAAAGCATAGGAAACAACTGCCGAGATCAACGGCGGCAGCGTGAATTTCCGGAGCAAACGGAACAATCCCATACAGAGTATGGAAATATGAAGTCCTGATATCGCCAGAATATGAGATATCCCATTCTGCTGATACAGTTTCCTGATTGTTTCAGGCAGGATGTCTTTATCTCCAAGCAGCATTGCGGCAAGCACTCCTGCCTTTTCTTCCGGATACAAATCTTCCAGCACCCTGCACATCTTCCGCCTGAGTTCATGACAGGCGCAGACAACTACATTTGTTTTTCCGCTGACCACATCGATCCGAACCGCTTTTACAGAAGCATAGATTCCCTTTTCCTGATAATAAGATGCAGCATCGAACTGTCCCGGATTTCCTGCTTCTTCATAAAGGTAAAACTTACCGTATACCTGTATCTGATTTCCTTCGCTGCACTCCGGAAAACAGCTGTTCCCATCCGCGACCGTTATCGTGCAATCTCCTGCTTTTTCCCACGTAAAGCTTTCTTCATTTGTTTCTTCCTGCCTGCTTTTTCTGTTATATCCGCAGATTCTGCAGTCAGAAAGGTGCAAAACCACGGTATCTCCCTCTTCTTTTTCACACACTGTACCAAGTACAAATACCATGGTTTCCTCTTGTTCCTCTAAAGAATACCATGCTGCTCCCTCTGCCTGCACGCGGCACTCATACGCTTTCTGCCTGCACATGCCTGCTAAAAATAAAACAGGGATCAGAATCAGAAAACACGTCATTTCACCATATTTCTTTTTTGCTATATAGGGATTCAAAGCTGTGGGATATTTCCACACAAAATATAGAAAAAACAGAATTACTATCACATAACCAAATAAAAAATAACTTCCGGTGCCTGCAGCCGGCCATCCGATAAGGATTCCGGACAACCATGCTGCCGCAAGCATCATCATAGGTCGTTTCATTCTCTCGTTATTGTTCTCCTTCTACAATATCGAGGTTCCGTTCGAAAAGTACCGACAGATCAATGTTCTGATATATTTTTTTTGTTTCACCGTTGATGGAAAACTGAACTTTATGGATCCCACTGAGTTCTGCCAGAGAATTTACAATGGAATACAGCGTTGCTTCTGCGGAAACAGAGTCCTGCTTTTCCAGAAACTTTTCATTAAAATCCACATAACAGATCCCATTTTTAACGGATATTTTATTCAGAACAGTTCCTTCAGGAACCGTTCTTTGCACACCGTCCGTGATCGGTTCTTTGATCAGCTGTTCCATAACAAGGCGTTCCGTCGGAAGCGTACCGTCATATGTCACACGCAGCGTCAGACTTTTTAACTTCTGTCCACTCTCATCAGGAACATACAACGTGATCGTTTCTTCCTGATAAAACTCTGTATTTTCTCCCGTACTGTCCACAAAGCTTTCCGGCTTCATCATCCCGACAGGCTTTCCACCCGTATACATCAGTGGCTGTGCTCCGATGTAGATTTCTACCGCACTTACTCCTTCCAATTGGCATAAGGATTTTACAAGTGCTGCTCTCCTGAGTACTGCCGTTGTTGTGTGTACCGTTCCGTAATCTGCTGCAAATTTTAATGAAAGAAGCCCCTCTGATTTTATTTCAAACCCGATGATCGGTTCCTTCTCCGCAAGATTTTCCAGTTCTTCTTCAGTCCAAAGAATATCCTTCAAATCTGCCAGCATATAGGCAATCTGTGCCCAGGTCGTCTTTCCTTTGACCTCATACGAAGAGCTGATAAGCTTTGTTCTTTCTTCATTCAGATAATACAGCCGTATTCCGCCTTCTTCCGGTGTATCCTGCGTTTCTTCCGGCTCCTTTTCCCTTCCGCAGGCAGCAACCAGAACAATTACCAGGATCAGCAGGATCCACACTGCCGCATTCTTTTTTTTCAGTCTTCTTTTTTTCTTCGGCATTTTCATCATTCCCCGTATTCCGGTACAAACGTAAGCGGTATCCTTACCACAAACACCGAACCTTCTCCTTCTTTTCCCGAAACCTTAATGTTGCCCTTGTGCATCACAACGGCACTCTTTGTAATGGCAAGTCCCAGTCCCGTCCCTCCGGTTTCTCTGGAACGCGCCTTGTCCACACGGTAAAACCGGTCAAATATGTATTTTTTTGCATCCTCCGGGATCCCCACTCCGGTGTCTTCCACACGGACGTAAAAATACCGGTGATCCGCATTTAGTGAAACCTTGACCATACCGCCTTCTTTGTTGTATTTGATCGCATTTTCAATCAGATTACTAAAAACAAGCGACATTTTTACTTCGTCTACTTCTGCCAGTACCGTCCGATAACTTTCAAAGATCATCTCTACGCTGCGTTGTTTCGCAATCGGCTTCATCCGTCGCATGATAATTTCAAGCAGCTCATTAATACTGACCTGTGCGATGTGCATTTCTCCTTCTTTTTTATCCAGACGGACCAGATTCAGCAAGTCTGTGATAATTTTTGTTTCCCTATCAATCTCACTGTTGATATCCCCAAGGAATTCCTGGTACAGTTCTTCCGGCACATTCTGCTGATCCAAAAGTGAATCTGCCAATATCTTCATGGAAGTAAGCGGTGTTTTCAGTTCATGAGATACATTGGAAACAAATTCCTGACGCTGTCTCTCTGTATTTCTCATGCCCTCTAACATGTCATTAATGGAATCCGCAATTTCTTCAACTTCCGCATTTCCTTTGACATCCAGCCGCTCTTCTAATGATTCTTCCTTTAACTGCCGTAATGCAAATGAAAGTTTCTTTAATGGGAACACGATTTTGGTAGTCAGAAGAAGGATCAGACAACAGGACGCAGCCAAAAGGATCATATCCAGAAAAATAATGTTTCTTACCAGCGTTTCCTGCTGTGTGGTATATCCTGTTTCTGAATAGACAAAAATAACGCAGCCAAGCGTAGTTCCTTTTTCCGTATCCCGGATCTGATACACAACCTCACTTGCCCGCGGATACCGGAACAGATAATACACCTCTTTTCCGTTCATCGAAGTTACCACTTCTTCTGAAATCAGGATTTTTCCTTCGTCCCTGCCATAACTGTCCTTTACCACCTGCAGTTCCGAATTGACCACCAGAAGTCTTCCGTTATAGATCTCCGCTGCCGTATCAATTGCAGCAGACAGATCCGCCTGTGCAGTATTTGTCAGATATCCCGTACTTTTTATTCGATTTACATAATCGGCACACAGTTCCAGTATCTCACCGTACTGCTCTTTTTTGTTTCCTTCATAATATCCGGACACCAGATGAACGGATATTATAACACTCGGGACAATGCATAGAACCAGCATGATGATGATCATCTGCAAATGGAGACTGATCGCCTTTCTGCGTTTTTTAGTATTCAAAATAATAACCTACTCCCCACTTGGTATGTACATATCTAGGTTCACTTGGATTTTTTTCAATCTTTTCCCTCAGTCTCCGGATATGGACATCTACCGTTCTTGCATCTCCCGGATAATCCTGACCCCAGACGATATTTAAGAGAGAATCCCTGTCATATACTTTATTCGGGTGGAATACAAGAAGTTCCAGAACATCAAATTCCTTGGCGGTCAGATTGACTTCCTTGCCTTCAATGCAGACTTTCCTGCTGTCACAATCCAATGTAAGTCCGCCATAAGAAACTCCCCTGCTTTCTCCTTCCTTTTTCCCGCTTCTACGCATGATCGCCTTGATACGTGCCTTTACTTCAAGGATATTAAACGGCTTTGTGATATAATCATCTGCCCCATATTCAAGGCCAAGGATTTTATCCATATCATCATCTTTTGCCGTCACCATGATAATCGGGACATCAGAAAATTCACGTATCTGCTGACAGACTTCGTAGCCATTGAATTTAGGCAGCATAACATCCAGCAGGATCACGTCATATGTATTCGTTCTCGCCATGTTCAGTGCTTCCTGCCCGTCATAAGCACAGTCTACCCTCATCCCTTCCTGCTCCAGACTGAAACGTATTCCTTTTACAATCAGTTTTTCATCATCTACTACCAGTACTTTTTTGTCCATATGAATTCGTCTCCTTCTTTATCATTCCACCATGATCCGGTCCTTGATCTTATCAAACATTGCCTGTCCGATCCCACTGATGTTCATGATCTCTTCCACACTCTGAAATTTCCCTACGTTTTTCCTGTATTCTATGATGCTTTCTGCCCTGGCTGTCCCAATTCCGGGAAGTTCCGTCAACTGCTCTGCTCCTGCGGTATTCAGATTGATCTTCTGTCCGGATGCCGTTTTCTCCCCGGCGTCTACGTTTTCTCCCTCTGTCCTCTCCTGAAGGGTCAATGCCGAAGCTTCTTCTGACGACAATATGTAGATCCGTTCTCCATCCACTATTTTTCTCGCCTGATTATGATATTCCGTTTCTGCCTCAGGCAAAAAACCTCCGGCCGCATAAACCGCTTCGTACAGCCGGCTTCCGGCCGGCAACGCATACACGCCCGGAGTTTTCACTGCTCCGCAAATAAAAACAAAAATATCCTGTTCCATTTCTTCCGGCGGCTGTGTTGCCGTCGGAGTAAGTGTCAAAACGATACTTTCCATATCGTGTGACAGATCGTTATATTCTTTTCCCAGCAGAGCATCAGAACTGCCTTGATGCCGATACCATATCCCTGCTGCCAGAAAAAATAAAATCACTGCTGCCGCTGTCACTATTTTCTTTTGATGCAATACATCCTCCGGTTCCGGAGCCGCTTCCATCGTTCGCTCAACGCTATTTTACCGAATATTTTCCCGCCATGCAAGAGTCACTTTCCATTTTCATGAAAATACTTTTCATTTCCACTTAAATACGACGATCCCTCCGATCATCAAAATCATGCCGACCAGTTTTCCCGAATCAAACGGTGTCTTTTCCTGGCCAAACCATCCGAAAAGTTCGATCAGGTATGCTACGATCAACTGCGAAACCACAATAAACATGATCGCTTTTGCAGGCCCAAGAAGCTCTACTCCCTTGATCACCGTATAGGTAATAAATGCTCCCATGGCTCCTCCAAGCAGCATATACTTCTTATCAACGGAAAATATGGCAGCGATACTCCCCTGCCGTCCCGTCACAAACCATGCCGCAGTACAGACAAGCAGAGCAGTGAACTGGACAAACCCTGATGCTGTCCAGATACCGCTCTGCCTGGTAACTTCTGTATTAAAGACTCCCTGAATACTCATCAATGCTCCCGATAAAATGGAAATCAACATTCCTAACATACGCTTTCCTCCTGTTTTTCGTTAGGAGAAGTATTCCCAAAAGCCTTTTTCCTTATTCTGTTTTACATTCTGACAAGGCGGAAGGTTTTAATCTCATACGGCTTTATCAAAAATCCAAATTTCTTTGACGTTTCCTGTACCAAAACCGGATGTTCTTCCATCAGATCAGTTTCATATACCGTCCAAAGTCCATCTGCCATACTGACTTCCGCTTTTGTCCTGCTGCCGTATGCTTCATAGAACCGCAGGATGATATCGTCGGAATCTTCTGCCGGTTTTATCGTCTCCAGAACCACATTTTCCTCTGAAACCGTAAAGTATGCTTTTTCCTGCTCCTTTACCGGCATGCGACCGGATATCTGATACATGGAATTATTGACAAGATAAGCTTCCTTTATGACCTTTCCCTGACGGAAATCCCCCTGATGAGGGAAGATTGAATAAGTAAATTCATGCTCTTCCCTGTCTGCCTCCGGATTCGGGAAAATCCCTGATTTCAAAAGAGTCAGTCCTACTGTAGTCCCTTTGATATCCAGACCGTATTTACAATCATTTAAAAATGCAACTCCGTATCCGGATTCTGCCACATCTGCCCATTTATGTGTGCAGACTTCAAATTTTGCCTGCTCCCAGCTTGTATTTGTATGCGTCGGACGCTCTACATTTCCGTACTGGATCTCATACGTTGCCTTATCTGTCACAAGTTCTAACGGAAATGCTGCCTTTAATAAGACCTGTGATTCTTTCCAGTCAATGTATGTATTGAAATCAATCCTCGGCGACTCCTCATAAAAGACAATTTCCTGCTCGATGACAGAATGATGGAACTTCTTACCAACCGAAAGGATCGTTCTTATCGGGCCGCTTTCTTTTACCTGTGCAAAAAGCACTTCTGTCACAGGATAACATTTTTCCACATAATACGGATCAATGTTCCACGCATCATATTCCTTCGGCCGGTCTTCATAAGCAAGCAGGGAATTCCCGTTCTTCCCTTCTTTTAGAAGCTCCCTGTCTGCCTTTTTATCAAACAGAGAAGTAAATTCCATTGCCTCATTAAAGCGGACGGCATAATACGGAGTCTCAATCCTGCGCTCCTCTAAATCCACCGAAATGGTTCCAGTCCGTGTCCGTTCTTCTTTCTTTGCCGGAACTGCCATGAAAACACGATAGCCATAAGCCGGAACCGTTTCTGTTTTCCATATGGTCACACCGTCTTCCGTCCACTGTACCGGAAGTTCATTATCTCCATCATAGATGTGAAACATTCCTTCGGTCTCCAAAAGATCAGAGCGATCAAACGGCACCGTATTAAACACCGTAATATACTCCCCTTTTGTATTCAGTTCTGCGCCCTCCTGTTCATTCTGTCCGGATAAGGCAAGCAGGGCATCCGATGTCATGTCCAGATCAAGCTCCAGTATTTCATTATACTGTTTCTCCGAATCCTCATAAACATCTTTAATGGACGACCCGGGTAAAATGTCATGAAACTGGTTCAGCAAGGTCAGTTCCCAAACGCGTTTTAAATGTTCTCTGTCGTATCCGGCATCCGGCTGCTCCTGATTTAAAAATACCTGAAGACTCTCCGCATCATGGTTCAGGAACTCACTGATGCGGTTCCCGCGCTTATTTCTTGCCATGGAGGTATATGTTCCTCTATGAAACTCAAGGTAAAGCTCACCGCACCACTTTGGCACTTTTTTCCCTTCCAGACGTTTTTCCAGCCCTTCAAAAAAGTCCCGTACAAAAGTTTCCTCGGTTTTAGGACAACCCTCCAGTCCATAAGCAAGCCTTCGGTTTTCTTCATGCATCTGTATCGTCGGACCGCCGCCGCCGTCTCCGTGTCCAAAACAGGTCAGTACTTCATTATTGATGTCCTTATTCTGATATCGTTGCCAGGTGCCCATGATCTGATTTGCATTTTGCCTTCCGTTATAAGTCGTCTCACTGGTAGAACGGGTATAAAGTTCCGGATCTGTAATATAATCTTTGGTCGTGATAAAATAAGTCAGGATTTCCGTTCCGTCAATCCCTTTCCAATACATAGTGTCATTCGGGATCTTATTATATTCGTTCCATCCGATCTTAGTCGTCATAAAATAGTCAATTCCGCTCTTTTTCAAAATCTGCGGCATTGCTGCACTGTAACCGAATACATCCGGCAGCCAGAGTACTTTATTTTCCTTCTTACCAAACTCTTCTCTGAAAAATCTTTTTCCATAAAGGATCTGACGCACCAGGGATTCCCCGGAACTTAAATTGCAGTCCGGCTCTACCCACATAGCTCCTTCAGTTTCCCAACGCCCCTCTGCGACCTTTTCCTTTATCTTTTCATATAGTTCCGGACTTTCTTCTTTTACAAACTGATACAGTTGCGGCTGACTTGACATAAATTTGTATTCCGGATATCTCTCCATCTGGTATAAGACCGTAGCGAAACTGCGAAGTACCTTTTCCCTTGTCTGTCTGAGCGGCCACTTCCATGCCACGTCAATGTGAGTGTGCCCAATGCTGTGCACGGTTACTTCCGGACAGTCATTTTCGTGCTGATATAATTTTTCCTGTATAAATGCATCCGCCTTGCGCACCGATGTCCGGAACTCTTCTGAGTCCGTATCGATCAGGTTCAGATGATTAGCAGTTTCATTCAACAGCTGAAAATATCTGTTTCTCCTGATATCCTCTTTTTTCATAAGTCCTGCGATTTCATACGGCACTTTCATGTCATAGTATAGCTGCTCTGTTTCCCTGTCTATCGTAACCATATCCAGGAGCAGAAATACGTCTTTCTGCGGACTGTTGGAATAGGCATACAGTCGGTAGTCATACTCTTCTCCACCTTTTGCACATTCCGACAGGATCACTTCATTATGATTCATATCATGTCCGCAGATCATTTCCCCGTTGATGTAAACAAGAAACTGCGGATTATCCGTATTCCAGATATCTGTGGCTCCGGTCTGCAGTGTCACTGCAACACATTTTCCGTTCCATTCTTCCGGAATCCGTATCTTTGCAGCAAAACAGGCATGGATTTCTCTTCCTCCCCATGTTTCAAAGCGTTCAAATACGCTCCAGTCTTTTGTGTCAGAAAACACTTTGCTTCTTTCCCCATATCCGATGTCTCTTTTCTTTACCTGATCGATCGGCATCTTTTCTTTCCTTGCTGCCTGTGCAAGTGCCGAAAGAACCCCTTTTATTCTGTCCTGATAATATTCCATCGTTTTCCCTTCTGCTTTCCTTTTCTGCGTATGCTGTATCTGATACAACACCATGTCCAGTATACACGAATCTGCTTCCGAGTTCAAACAGTATCTTTGCTTTCCGTAAATTTGTCGTGCTACTGTGCCACCTGCTCCAGTAACGGCGATTTCACAAAATCTTCCGGTGCAACCAGCCATCCAAGATTTCCGTCGATATCATATCCGAATTTTTTATATGCCAGCCAGATCAGGTGGGCACACTGTGTCCCTGTGTATTCTCCTCCGCTATATTTTTCTCCGTACACTCCGGTACACAGACGATACGGAATCCCTACCAGTTGTGTTTTCGCATACCGTGCCACGGCAGTGCGCAGTTCTTTTTCCGCTCTTAGTCTGAGGACTAGTACATGCGGGTACTTTTCCCACTCAGAAACAGTGGAAAATTCAGAAACCCTTCCTATTCCAAATGCCTCCAGGGTAATTCCCTTTTTCGCATCGATAACAATGGCTGCATGTCCGTGTCTGTAGCAGAGACAATAGGTGGAATCCGTAACAAGGATATCTCCGTCTTCCAAATCAGAAAATCTCTGCATGCTCTGCTTATCGCCATTCTCCCCTTTTTGATACTCTTCCTTTATCCATCCGTAAAAACTCTCTGTTTCATATTCTGTTTCATCCGTCTGAAATACTTTCCAATATCCCGGTTTCTGCAGAAGAACGCAAAACAGTCCGACTGCCATACCTGCCGTCACCCATCTTTTTCTCAACTCGGTTTCCTCTGTTTTCTGCTTTACTTATTTTTCGTTAGTATATCCTGTTTTTTCTTTCCCATGAAGCGGGTGCACATTTTTTCATTTCTTTCATACATTATATGGAACGACAAATAAAGGAGTTTTGGGCATGGCTACTTTTACTAACCAGGCTACGCTTTCTTATAACAATACGACAACCACTTCCAATATTGTAACCGGTACCATTGTTGAAGTTTTATCTGCAACAAAAACTGCTCTGACAGACACGTATCGTGCCGGAGATACGGTTACCTACGTTGTCAGCATTTTAAACAGCGGTGCTGTTCCTTATAGCGGTCTTACCGTTACGGATGATCTCGGTGAATATACGTTCAACACTGAAACCCTTGTTCCTTTGACGTATGTTACCGGTTCCGTTCACTATTTTAATGACGGGGTTCTTCAGACAACTCCATCCGTTACTGCAGTCAGTCCATTGACCATAACCGGAATTGATGTTCCTGCAGCAGGAAACACTCTGATCATTTATCAGGCAAGAGTCAATGAATTCGCTCCTGTTGATACAGACGGCACCATTACCAATACCGTCCGTATCACAAGTACCGAAACTGCTGTGACTACTGACGACAACTGTATCTGCAATCCTGCCGTAGACCTCACTGCATCCACAACCATTTCCAGCGAAGATGCTGTTCTTCTTTCCATCGCAAAGAGTATTTCTCCGTCGGTTGTTGCAGAAAACGGCCGTATCACTTATACGTTTACCATTCAGAATACAGGAAACACAGCTGCTGCCACCACAGATAATGTCACGATCACCGATACGTTTGATCCGGTATTAAAAGGAATCACCGTTACGTTAAACAACACCGTTCTTACCGAAACTACCCAATACACGTATAATGAAACAACCGGTCTCTTCCAGACCGTTGCCGGTCTCATTACCGTTCCGGCTGCCACCTATACCCAGGATGCGACTACCGGTCAGTGGACCGTAAATCCGGGTACTACAACTCTTACAGTAACCGGAACTTTATGAGCAAAAAACAGAAGCATAACAAAAGCCCCCTGATAATTGTCGGGTGTTCGTAAAACAGTTAAACTAAAAATTTGACTATTTTACGGCATCTGTCATGCAGGGTTGGTGTAACAACGAAATAAGCGATGCTGAGTTTTAGAACTTGGCATCGCTTATTTTTCGTCATATTACAGGCTTTTTTTGTGATATTTTGAATTTTACGGTGGCTAAACATATCAATTAGATTACATTGGTAGCGATGCGGTTTTCAGGGATTTCTCTTTCGGTGTATGCCTCATTGGTTTTTCCGACAGCAACGGCACAGGCAGGAGTAAAACCTTCGGGAATGCCTAGCTTGGCAACGAGTTCCTTGTTTGCGGCAAGAGCCATGGTACAGCCCCAAATGTGGCAGACACCCACACCTGCGTCCACTGCCGCAAGGGACATATCGTGGGCGATGATAGCAGCGTTGGAATAACCAACATTGTCAGTTGCAGAGGTGGACACAATGATCAGTTCCGGTGCGCCGTAGAGGAAACTGCGATTATCCACCTTGAAGATACGAGCTGTGTTCTGTTCCAGCTCTGCCAGAATCTCTTTGCTTTTGATAACAGTCAGATGTACCGTCTCATACTTTGCCTGACCAACGGGAGAGGCATTTGCAGCATGAAGGATTTTCTTCATGGTTTCCTCGGAAACTGCTTCGCCGGTATAAGAGCGGATGGATTTACGGGTGTTCAGAATGGATGTAAGTTCCATAGTATCGTCTCCTTGCTTTTTCAAAAATATATGGTAAAATAATTATACCATATATGAAAATTTAATCAAGTAGCCAAAGAAACACTACTTGGTATACGTGAAATAAAAAAATAAATTCCACTTCTTGCTGAATTTAGTCTTACACTAT
>CAZWCZ010000030.1:0-23179 GCA_964632165.1 uncultured Lachnospiraceae bacterium
TTGGTTCTTCATTCGTTGCCCTCTGAATAGATGGAGCGGCAATCCTTACTCCCATCTCTACTACTTCGGAAATATGTCTCTTCACATCTTCCATGGATACCTGTTCAAAGATCTGATTGTCCCCACCGTTTTCATTCCGCAGGCGGATACGTGCTTTTAATCTCTGCTCCAGTTCTATTGCACCGATAATATCCTTATCAATATCTTCGCACTTCTCTCTTACATTTTCTTTAAAATATCCCATTAAGATATCGTCAAAAATGTTTACTCTGCGGTCTTCTTCAATATAAGCAGTGCCTATCTTATCCAGTTCCATTTTAAAGATTGCATTGTTCTTTACCGCATCAAAGATCCGTCCGTTGATATCGGAATTCAGCATCGTAGTCTCTTTTTGTGCTTTCTGCATAGAATATTGACTCAGCTCCTGCAGCAGTTCTTCGGTAGCACAAATATTGACAAAGGAATCTCCCTTCTTATACTGCAACTCATCTACCAGATCGATTTTTCTACGGCTCAGTTCCTTTACCTTATATACAAAGTTATTGAAAAACAGCTCAAACTGCGCAGAAAATTCCTTAATATAAGCGTATCCCTTTGCATAAGCAGCATGGACCGCCGTCTTCTTGCAGTAGTCTTCGATGGTCTGGAAATATGCCGGGAAATCCTGACTTGCTTCTTCCAGCAGTCTTCCATATCCCTTCATCCGATCCAGCAGACCGGCATCTCTTTCTAATTCTCCAAGGCTTTCAATGCCGACCACCTTTTCCTTGGTAAATCTGTACTCATATTCCTTGTCCTGAAAACCCTTGATCTTTTCTTCTGCCTGGGTATGTTCTTCTGCCCGAGCTGCCTTTTCAAAAACATCCAGAAGTCTGTACAGCACATATCTTATTGCACACGGATGAAGGATCTCGTCCTGCTTATTTTTCAATAAGCTTTCAATGCTGTAAGTATCATTGATTACCACCGTCTTCTGTTCATTTGAAAATACACCTTCGGCCCAGCGGTTTACGATGTTTTCGATGACCGGTCTTCCGTCTTTGCTCTTTGCTTCTACTGCTTCGCGATATGTTTTAAGACTTCCTGCCGCTTCCGCAATCGTATCTTCACTTTCAGCAAAATCTATGCTGCCTTCCCAATGTTTCACATTGTCATATAAAGAAGAGAATCTCTTATCAGTGATTACCACCCGGTAAGCCTCTGCTTCAAAATTATTTGTAAACCGTTTAATGCGTCCATCCAGTTCATCCAGATCATAGGTACTTACCAGATCTTTAGAAAACGGGTCTTTTGCATTACTCATCGTTTCGCAGTAAACTTTTCCGTCACTATCCCAGTGCGACATCGGGATCCCCCGTTTTTTCTGTTCCGCACGATATGCTTTTACTGCATTGTCATATTTTGTCCACTTGGTCGCATCACCGTCTCCACCGATACAGTCGATCGCAAGATCATAGGATACATAATCCGCGATCTTTTCATACGGATAACGGATCACGCCTGCACCAATGCCGCCAAATCGATTCCGTCCGTAATTCCCAGGCTTTGTCATCTCTTTTATGATATTATCTTCAACAGAAAATGCTTTCTTCTGCATTGGCCCGATGTTCTGTTCATACAATGCCTGTGCCGCCTGCTCGACATACTGCTCTTTGCTGATCATCGTGCTGTCCTCAGCATCCTGTCCATCCATCAGGAAGCAGAAATCCAGCGGAAGCAGGGAAAGTGCCTTCTGTTTTTCCGATCCGGCAATGGAAACATTGACATGCATATCGGCAAACTGCTTCAGATCTTCATCCAAATCGATAAAGCCCGATCCCTTCATCATGAATGCATTCAGTTCTTTGATCGTTGCATATGCATTTCTTGCCTGACTGTCTTTTTCCGTCTGAGAAGTAATAACGCTGTCTAATGTTTCCGGAAGTAAGATCAACGCTCTCACGATAAGACTTGTGTTCGGATATTTTTCCTTTACATAATCCCGTATGAACATACTGAGAGGAAGAATGATCCCGGACCCGGTTCCGCCGGAAGCCGTAGATGCGATCACAACACGCATCGCCTGTTTCATTTCTTTTCCTGTCTTTCGGAACAAATCATCGATCGCATCATACAACGGACGGATCTGCCCCGTTTTGATCGTTGCATTTAATGCCAGTCTCGAAATCGCACGTACCTGACCTGCTCCTTCGGAAACCGTTTTATCATACATTACCGCATTCTTTGGAAACCATTTTTTACGTGCTTCTTCATCATAGTCCAAATAGCTTCCGACCGTCTGTGTGTTTGATGTCTGCAGCCAGTAAATTTTTGACTTGTCATTTGCGACGTCAGACAGATCATTTACATTCGTATCCAGACAGAGGAAATTGATATTTTCCTTTTCCTCCGGGGCGCATAAATTGCATACTTTTTTTACAATCTTGCAGCCCGTGCCGCCAAGGCCTACAAATAGCGTCGGCGCACTAACTTCATTGGTTTTTAGTGTCTCTCTCTTGATTTCCATATTTGTTCCTCCTCATGTATTACTTACTTCTTTTTGAAGTTCAGTTTCGTTGTTACCGTAAACGGTTTTTCCGTTCCGCCGTTTGATAATATGCCTGAATAAGAAATCTGCGTCCCGTTCTTGACCAAAAACGGCTTCTCGCTCTTCGGGATCCGCTCCAGCTTTCCCGTTTCTTCGTTCAATATGTACTTTATTCCGCCAACTGTAGCTTCCTGGATCGTTCCGCTTCCTACCTTGCGCACGCTGGTACTTTTCACTTCAGCACTTCGTCTCTTTTGCGGCTTACACAAATAGCTTTCTTTTCCCGGCTTGACATTCATGGACAGTCCTGTTTTGGTCCCGGCATATTTACTGGTCACTTCCAATTTCCCTTTTGCCATTTTGGATTGGAAAGTTGTCGATACCGACTGATCTTCTCCGTCAAAGATCATCGTGCTCTCTCTTCGTCCGACTTTCACGTATTTTGGAAGCACTTTAATATGTAAAACGGAATAAATGATAATGATAAGCAGGATCAGAAGGAGCAACGTTATCGTCCATTTCAGCCAAAGCGGAATTACACTCAGCGTAAGCGTTTCTTTTTCCGTCTGTTGTGTTGTTCTGCCGATTTTATCAGTATAAGACGCCTTTACCTTGACCGCATATCTTCCTTCCTCAACTCCTTCTGTCTCCATCAGCTGAATCACATATCCGGAATTTTCTTCATCCTCAATCAGTGTATACTGCAATCCGCTACAATCCACTTCCAATTCTACGGCTTCCAGTTCTTCTTTTGTCAGCTTTCTTCCATCCGCTTCCAGATTGACGGCGATCGTCTTCCCTTCTCCAAGCTCCCGAATGATAATATGCTTTTCGCTCGCTTTCAGCTCCATCTGCAGCCTTATGCTGTCATCTTCCACCGTATAAGTAAGAGGTGTCTGGGTTTCCGCCGTATCACTGTCTTTTTCTGTATAATATGCATATATGTCTACCGTACATTTCCCGCACACGGTATCCTTTGGTTCTGTTGACTCCTTGTAATGCAGAGTCAGCTCATAATGATCTCCCAAAAATTCTTTTTTGATCTCCACATTACTTTTCTCAGGATCCCACTTTAACTTTACCTGCTCCAATTCATCTCCCGTCAGAAGTTCGTCCCGATAGTACACTTTTGCTATATACGGTTTCCCTTCTTCCAGTTCAGATAAAGGATAGCTGTCATCACCGTCCGTGATCACTAATTTCAATGTTCCTGCCGGCCTCGAAGCTATCTTTACCCCGCCTTCCGGCCAGCCAAAATCCACTGCATCTTTTGTTATGACATAACCGCCCAAATACGTTACAGTCAATTCCGCATCAAAACTGTCACCAACGCCAAGAGTGATCGGAACTTCTCCGCTGTATCCTTCATGTGTGATCGGAATCTCACATCCATTGATGGAGTAACTTCCTTTATAATGAGGATTTCCTAAAAGATCCGAAGCAATCAGCACTCCGGTCTTAGCATCCTTCATGCCAAAACTTACTCTGTATTCGCCGGCATATAACGCTGTGTTGTCCACTGTATTTCCATATGCATCCGTGAATATAAACTCCAGATCCGCATCCGGCTCATAATAAACTTCTATGCTGGTCGCCGTTCCGCTGTATCTGAGCTCATAGCTTCCCACAGTACAATCTGCATATGTAACAAGCATTCCCTGTAAAGAAGTATCAGAAACCGATTCGTAATTTCCGCATCCTGCTGTTGCATATTTTGTGGAAGCACTGCTCAACTGTTTTCCGACAGTCCCTGTCTTTCCGACAAGTTCCACATCGGAAACATCTTCCCCCTGCACAAATATGATCACTTTCCGCATTGTAAGATCAAATTCTACCGTTTCTCCCGATATATGATTTGCCGGGACGATATCTCTTCCGAATATCTGGTTACACATATCAGTCAAAGCCGAAAGAACCTCATCGCTGTTTTTCGCCTGCTTCTTTGCAAAATACTCCGAATTTTCGGTTGCCGGCATGACAACATTGGTTCCTATGCCCAAATACATTATGGTCATATTTTTCCCTATATTATTTTGAAAACGAGAATCCAACTGACGCCTTGTTTCTGATGCACTCATTGAAGAATTATTTAAATAGAAAGCAGATCCGTCGGTTAATACAATCATATATTTATTATCTGCCTGTAGATTTTTTAGTCCCTTGATTGCATAGTCCACACTTTCAATCGGTGTTCCCCATGCTTCTTCCGTATAGATATCACGGATAATCGATGCTTGTGATGCATCTGTTATCTGGAACGGATTTTCCATAGTGTATTCTACACCATTTACCGTAATCGGATGCATCGGATAGATTTGAAGTATATCCCCTTCATTTAACATGGAAGCAAACACTTCCATGGCATAGGTCGCCCGGCACCATGCCTGAGACCCATTCTTATACATTGATCCGGAATTATCAAAAACTATGGCAATCGCTCTTGATCCTACCTCTTTTGCCGATGCCTGTTTTCCCCCGTGCATCAGCACGCATACTGCCAGCATGCATACTACCAAAATCATGCCCGCATTTCTTCTCATACAAGAATCCTCTCCCTCTTTGCCTAACACATTTCGGTCAGTTATTTTGTTTTTACATAATCTGCATTATGTAGTGGAGAAGTCAGGTGATTTTATTGTAAAAGCAGATTTTGGATTTGGATTTTCTGCATTTACCAACTTGAAATCCATTGTGAAAAACAATATTTAGGAAAAATTGTTTTTCACAAAAGCACACAAAAAAACCAATGAATTTCGAATTTTTTCATTGGCTTTTTTTCGTACTTTTTTCTCAAAAAATACAATTTAGAATTAAAAATATTCATGTTTTAGGGTATGGTGTTGCAATTTGTCAAACTTTGTGCTACTATTAGTAAAAAATTAACACTTAATTTAACTACATAATGCAGATTATGTAATAACTACCATATCAATTGCATTCGTTCCATCTTTTTTCGATGTTCCACCCCCGTAGACATTATATAAATACGTGTAGTATTGATCGAGCTGTGTCCTAATATATCTGCCAATTTTGCTATATCCTTTTCCATCCGATAAAACGTCCTCGCAAACAACTTTCGAAGATTATGCGGAAAAACTTTTGTCGGCAGCACATTTGCCGCATTACACAAACTCTTCATCGCTGCCCAGATATTACTGCGGTTCAATGGTTTTCCCGACCTGCTCACAAAAATCGGTCCTTTGGTGATTCCGTGCTTCTTTGCATACCTCAACAATACCTTTCTGAGTTTTGAAAAGATAAATACATTTCTTGTTTTACTTTTACAATCCACCGTAACCTCGCCCTTTGTGACTGCTTCTACCGTAAAATACTTTAATTCTGACACCCGGATCCCTGAAGCGCAGATTGTCTTCATGATCAAATTCAACTGCTCTCGCTTTTCAGAAGCTGCAAGCAATCTCCGATATTCTTCTTTTGTCAACTCTCTATCTTCCGAACAGTATGTTTGACGCTGCATACGAATGCTTTTTACTTTGCATTGTGGAATCTCCAGATAATCCAGCAGACTGTTTACGCCGGCAAGCATTGAATTTATGGATCTAATGGCATACTTTTTTTCTATTAAATACGTTTTCCATGATATCACTAATTCCTTTGTAATCGTTTCATTCCCAATATACTTATAAAAATTCTGTACATCCCGAAGATATTTTTCCCGCGTTGCTAAGCTTTTTTCTTCAGAGTATAAATAATCTGCGAATGCATTGATCCTCTTTTCTGATAACTGCATCTTACTTTTACCGGATCTCCGTCCCAGAGTCCGACTCCTTTCTCCTCTTCTGCTTCACGGTAACCATTTTCCTCTTTCTCTGTTCACTCTTGGTTTCTTGCCTGCCTTTTCCCCATTTCCCGCCAACTCAGATACCCATAAATATCATTTGCCAAAAACGCTATAAAGCAGACCACAACCGAAAGATATCCTGTATTTTCAAAGGATGCAAGACTCCACAAAACAATCAGCACAATGTCGTTTGCCGCATAACCGATCGCATAATTCGGGCTTCTTCTGAACGTCAGATAGACCGCAATAAAACTTGTTGTCACTGAGATCGTGCTCGGAATAATATTTGCCGTGTTGAAATATTTTAACACAAAATAGAACAGAATCGTTACTGCCGCTGCTGCAATCCACATATAAATGTATTCTTTCTTCCTTATGTGATTTACCTTTACTTCCGCTTTGTTCCCCTGATACGGATTTCTCAACCAGGAAATCAATGCGATCACTGCCATAGGCGCCGTCATTCCAAGATATGTCAGCATTTCTCCGTAATACGAAAATTGAAACGAAATGATCCCATATATTACGCTGAAAATGATCATCAGGAATTGTCCGAACGGATTCCCTTTGGCATTAAAAATCAGTGAGGTAACCCCAATAAGCGATGCTGCAAGCGTTCCGTAATTTGCCCGGTCAAATGCGCCAAATGAGGCCAGGATCAAAATCACAGAAGCTCCCCACAGTATAATTTCTTCTTTTTTAAAATAATCCATTGCTTTCTTTTTCATTTCTATTTCCTCCTTTAAAAAAACAAGCACCCGATGATACATCTTCTAAGACCTAATGATGTATCATCGAATGCTCAGCATTCCCTACCCGGTGGCAGTATCCTTATTTAATTATTTTTCAGTTCCGCCTTTTGTTCAGCTTCGCCCGCTCAGGTGCTCCCTTTCGGCTCAAAGAGACTCTTTTCATAGTCCTTTACAAAATATCTTACATTTTTTCGCCCTTTTTCTATGATGGTATGCCCCTCTGCTTCCAGCATTTCTTTTTGCCTTTCCGCTCCTCCCGGATATTTTGCATTTAATTCACCATCGGCTTTTACTGTTCGCCAATACGGTATTTTATCTTCCGACCGCTGGTGACTTGCCCAGGCTGCAATGGTCACAAAAATCCCGGCTGTCATCGGTTCCGTAAAATCCGCCTCGTTCAGATCGGCAAAATATTCCCTTATCTTAGGCACCGTTATTACCTTTCCATACGGAACAAGTTTCATTACTTTATCATAATCTACCGGCGGTGCAAAATACATTTTGGATCCGCCATATTTCGCAATTGTTTTTTCATCTGTTACGATCTGGATTTTTGGCATATCCTTATGATCATGGAGCATTGCGTTAAAATCCTTCTTATCTTCCTTTGACATATTCCTCCTGCGTTTTAAATACATTTTCCCTCAATCAGGTACATCAAATAAGGGATCTTTATTTAGACACTTCGTTAATGATCGCACCGGCAATAGCTTTCATTCCTCTTACCGTCGGATGAAAACCATCTAATGTATCGTAGGTTTCAGAACCATTGTACAAATCAATGACTCTGCAGTCATATTCCACAGCGCAAAGCCGAATTGCCTCGCAGTATTCCGAAATATTACGTCCGCCATAGCAATATGGAAATGAAAAATCGGGATTTGCAGAGCACCGGCTGACCGGCAATGTAAAACACCAGATTTCTGCATCAGGATAATTTGTTCTGAGTTTTTTAAGCATTTGTCGATATGCCGTTAAAAACAGTGCCGGATTATCAGCATCCGAATCGCAGCATTCATCGTGGAATACTCTTGTGCCGAATCCCCAATCGTTTGTTCCCATATATACCATGATAACATCCGGATGAATTTCCCCTCTGCCAAGTGATGCCGTTCGTTCATCACTACACGAATACGATGGGATCTCATAAAGCGGATGCCAACAGACAGTACTTCCGGAAAACGAATTATTTACCAGCAGTTCACCGTCCAAATGCTTAATCACCTGTCCCCACCATGTATCTCCCACCGTTAGTACCCCTGAGGACAGCTTATGTTCCATATCATAATATACTGCACTTTCAGGCACACTATATCCCTCAAAGGTACTGATGGAATCTCCGAGAATGGAAAAAAACTTTTTTCTATGATCATTACTTTTACACATTTCAAATTACCTTTACTATTGCGATCATATTTCCGCAATACTCACAAATAAAAAAATCTTTGTTCCGCAGTTCTGCCTCCAAAAACTGTTTTAATAGTTTTCTGCATTTACTTCAAAGTATGACTGCGGGTTTGCACATACAGGGCAAACCTCAGGTGCCTTTGTACCAACTACGATATGACCACAGTTGCGGCACTCCCATACTTTCACTTCGCTCTTTTCAAATACCTGTGCCGTCTCGATATTCTTAAGAAGGGCACGATATCTTTCCTCATGATATATCTGTCCATTCATAATTTCCCCGGTAGATTTGGATTATAACACTGTTCTTCTTTTTTTCTCAGAAGAAATTATACAAATATATCTTGATGAAAAATGCAGAATGAAAGTAGAACGTTCCCGTGGCTGCCGAAGGTGTCAAGTTGTAATTGCGATCTTAATCACACCATCAAGACGGTTTTCAAAGATGCGGTATGCCTCTTCGATGTCATCGAGAGGGAATCTATGGGTAATCAGCGGTGTAGTATCAATTTTGCCCTGTTCGATCAGGCTCAAAATTTCCGCACAGTCACAACCGTCCACACCACCGATCTTAAAGGTCAGGTTCTTGCCGTACATATCGGGGAGTGGCAAATTCTGCGTCTCGTCATAAAGGGCCACTACTGTCACAATGGCATTTGGTCTGGCACATTTCCACGCAAGGGCAAAAGTGTCCTTAGCTCCGGCAACCTCCAGCACGACATCTGCCCCGCCATGATCGGAGTTGTCTCGGACAAATTCTTCGCATTCTTCCGGTTGGCACAATAGCACATCAGGATAATGTTCCCGAACAAACTGCCGTCTTGCCGGATCCTTTTCACAGACGATGATCCGTTTCGGTTGTTTCAGCATCACACAAAGCATGGTACAAATGCCCATCGGGCCTGCACCGATGATAACAACCGTATCGTCATTCTTGATTTCAGAAATACGGGTTGCCCAGAAGCCGGTGGCCAGCACATCACCCGCAAAGAGTGCCTGTTCATCGGTTACACCATCAGGAATCTTATTGAGTCCTTGATCGGCATACGGCACACGGACGAACTCTGCCTGTCCGCCGTCAATGCGGCATCCCAACGCCCAACCGCCGTTTTTGTCGGTACAGTTATTCACATATCCATGCCTGCAGAAAAAGCACTCGCCGCAAAACGTTTCCACATTCACCGTTACCCGATCGCCAGGATTCACACTCGTGACCTTTGCACCCACTTCTTCTACGACACCTACCATTTCATGTCCGACAGTGATACCCGGAACGGCTCTCGGTACAGAACCGTGCTTGATATGTAAGTCACTTGTGCAGATAGATCCAAGTGTTACTCGGACAATAGCGTCCCGTTCATTTATGATTTGCGGTTTTGGCTTATCCGTCAGGGCAAACACACCGTGTTCGATGTACGTTAATGCTTTCATTATATTAGCTCCATCCTTTCCAAACATCCGGCTGATAACCCAAGGTCGATTGCCTTCCATTTCTTACTACCGGTGTCTTGATTACCTGAGGATTTTTAGGCACCTTCTCCAATTTATCCTCATCAGCAGTATATTTAAGAAGAACAAGCCAATCTTTATCCTTGCCATTCCCAGTTAATCATATTTTCAAAACCGCAATTGGCCTGAGCAACTGAATTAAGAGGAGATCCCCTGCCGCTTATTTTACAACAAATACTTACATTTTGAAAGGAGGAATTTTAACTTTTTCAAACAGTATGGGTGACAATAAAATGATTGCTATGAGTGACAATAAAATGATTGCTACTGATTGACAATCAGATATTATAATGATATAATCTTCGAAACTGAACAGAAAAGCAATGACGAAGACGGAGTTGGAAGTACGTTATACAGAGAGCCGGGGAAAGGTGGAAGCCCGGCAAATGTCTCCAAAGTTCCCATCACTTCTGAGCTGAAATTCCCAAAGCGGTAAGCAAGTAGGGGTTTCCGTGTAGGCTACGTTAACGCATAGGGCTTGTTGGAGCCTAAAGTGGTATAGGATTTCTATACAATTTGAGTGGTACCGCGGGTATTGTGTAAGCATGACCCGTCTCAAAGAAATTTGAGACGGGTCTTTTTTATTTGTTAAGAAAAAATAAGTGTCTATATAAAAGATGAATCTGTGATAACGTGGAAAACAGAAAGTGCTTTTCATAATTTAGTGCAAAGGAGAAAAGAAAATGAAACTAAGTAAAAAAAATATGTTGGCGGTGTGTTTTATGCTGTTCTCATTGTTTTTTGGAGCCGGAAATCTGATATTTCCACCATTTTTAGGACAGAATGCAGGTGATCATACCATATGGGCAATGCTGGGATTTTTAGCAACAGCGGTTATCTTGCCGGTATTAGGCGTCATCGTTGTTGCACGCTTTGATGGCTTAGATCAGCTTGCAAAACATGTAGGAAGTAAATTTGCATTGGTATTTACTGTATTGATCTATCTTTCTATCGGCCCCGGACTCGGGATTCCAAGAGCTGCTTCTGTACCATTTGAGATGGCAGTTGCACCATATTTGCCGCAAGGTGCAAATACGACTTTCTGGATGTTTCTCTATTCTTTGGTATTTTTTGTTATCGCATTGTGGCTTTGCATGAATCCGGGAAAATTGGTTAACAGAGTGGGACATTTCTTAACACCAAGCCTGTTGATTTTATTACTGTTTCTGTTTGTCAGCTTTTTATTCCGTGGAGAGGTGAGTATTGCTGATGCACAGCAAAGTTATAGGAAAATGCCTGTATTAAAAGGTTTTACGGAAGGTTATCAGACGATGGATACGATCGCGGCTTTAAATTTTGGCCTTGTGATTGCAACAACTTTGGAAAGTTTTGGAATCAAATCAAAAAAAGAAACATTAAAACATACAATATATGCAGGAATTGCTGCAGGTGGGATCCTGGCGGCAGTATATGTGATGCTGTCCTATATGGGAATGTGCAGTTCGGGAGTATATGCAATCCAGGAAAACGGAGCATGGACATTAAGATGTATAGTCTATCAGTTATTTGGAGATTTGGGTGCAATCCTGCTTGCGGCAATTTTTACACTGGCATGTCTGACGACTTGTGTTGGATTAATCAATTCGATTTCTCAATATTTTGCTATGCTCTTCAAGAAAACATCCTACCGAATGTGGGTATTTGTGATCACAGGATTTTCTTTCTTGATCTGTAATTTGGGATTAAATATGATCTTGAGCATTTCTATTCCGGTATTAAATGCGATCTATCCCGTTTCAATCGTCCTAATACTTTTGGGACTGAGTCATAATCTATGGAAAAATAATCCTTATGTTTATCCACTTACTGCAGTAGGCACAGGGCTTGTCAGCGTTGTTTACGCTTTAGATCAGGCGAAGGTACCACTGGGGACTGTAACCAGATTATGTCGCAGACTGCCATTGTATGATATGGGATTTTGCTGGATAAGTGTTGCGATAGTTATGCTGTTTGTTAGTTTCGTGCTTTCGCGTTGGAAGAAGAGAGCCTGTGAAAACAGAATTTAAAGAACACCCTGTATACTTATTTTAGAGAGCATTAGAAAAGGAGCACTGCTCCGTAATCACTTTGCAGAACAGTGCTCCTCAAAAATTTTATTTATCCTTCGATCGCAATATAATGATCGTTCTTCTGTTCGATCACCGGTTTTTCTTTTGGAACAGTCAATGACAGGATACCGTGTTTGAATTTCGCTTTTATATCCTCCTGTTTGATGTTCGTACCAACATAGAAGGCTCTCTGACAAGAACCTGCATATCTTTCACGACGGATATATCTGCCGGTCTCTTTTTCCTGCTCATCTTTATCAAGTCCTCTTGCTGCCGAAATTGTCAGATAGCCATTTTCCAACTGTACTTTGATCTCGTCTTTCTTAAATCCCGGAAGGTCAATGAACATTTCATAAGCATTTTCATTTTCTTTTACGTCTGTCTTCATCAGATTGTTTGCATGATGACCATATAGTTTCTTGTTCATTTGCTGTTCCATTTTCTCGAAATCCGGAAAATCGAAAAAGTCCTCAAATAAGTTTTCTCCAAAAATACTAGGTCTTAACATAAAACATCGCTCCTTTTCTCAATAAAACATTTTTCTTTGTTTCTTTTGTAACGGGGATGTTTCGGGGAACGTCCGGAAGGATTTCATTTCCTTTCGATGTTTCCTTTCCTTCGTTCAATTATGTTATAGCACTACTTGTTAGCACTGTCAATAGGCGAGTGCTAATTTTTTTGTTTATTTTCTGTCTTTCCATTTTGAATTTAATAGTCTATATTGTGTTCAGATTCGTATTCTTCACCATACTGTTCGTAATATCCACGATCCGTAAACGCATACGGACTGTTTTCATCTCCCAGCACCATTTCCGGGAGATTGATGAGCAGAAAACAAAAACCAAACATTGCTACAACTGCTAAAACCCACTGTTTGACGGTCGCACGATTTTTCTTTTGGAACAAATAGTGAGCAAGCCCTATTGTGATCGGCAAAAATCCAAACAAAGAAGTAACAAGCCCCGGAGAATATAAAGTATTCATACCATACACTCCGAATGTCCTCAATGAAGTGATTCCTATCACGATATGGATCACTACCTCAAATGCAGAAAACAGCATCACTGCAATTCCCGCCGGTTTACGAAATCCCCAGAATTTCAACACAATACAGCCAAGTATATTCCAATTCCTGCCATAACATAAAGCCATATGAATAACGCAAGACTTTTGGAACAGTCCTTTGGTACACTTCCTGGTATGGACGAATGCAATGCACATTATTTTCTGGCAATCCGAACCGGCATGACCATCAGCATATTAAAAGCATGGCTGGATAATGAAAAAAAGAAACTCCGGAAGAACTGCATCAGATCTTGAGAAAACAGCTTTCCCTTCTTTAATTCTTGACATAATAAAATCACCTTATTTTTAGATGCTCACATATTTTACTATTGTACGTTATTATATTTGTAAATTTTCGGCATATTTGAATTGAATCACATCTCTTGGTGCTGTTTCAACATAAGCCTGTTCTTTATGCATAAAAGCAACCATTTGATTTTTTGTCATTTTGCCAAGTTTATCAATAACAATATCAAGAATATTTTTGTCTTCATCCGAAAGTGCGGGGAATGCAGTTGCTTCACTCAAGGTAAAGTGATAGGCATTGGTTTCTCCCATATCCACTTCTTCACACGGAATATCCTTTAAATCAATGATTGAATTATGTCCTACTGGTACTGCACCCATTGGCATTGCTTGATATACTAAGCCCGTTATCGCAAAGCCTCTATTCTTATAAGAAAGTGCGTCCGCATACCACATTAATTTCATAAGTTTGACCTTATAAAGATTAGTTATCTGCTTAGATGCCGCAAAATAACGAATTACATCAACAACCCTATCTAAAGAAAGTTTTGTGTTTCCATGAAACTGCTGATTTCCATGAAATCTCGCATAACTTGCTTCAATAGACTTACGTAGGTAAGTGTCCTGATCATTCTCGTATAAAGCTGTAGCTACATCTAAATACTTCTGATAAGATTCAGCAGTCAAATTATCCTTTGCATCACTTAGCAATGAAAGAAACCACTCCGAATCCCTATCAATTTTCTTTAATATTGTATCATGTGCCTTATCCTGTACTTGATGTCCTTCATATCTTGTAATCGTCTTGCCTCCCCATCCAAGAAGAATGCATAAATCACTTTGACTAATTCCATACTTTGCACGGATACCACTAATCTCGGAAGACGTCAAAAGTCCTTCATCTTTCCTATAGGCATCTTTAAGACGCATATCATTTTCCTGCATTTGCTGCTCATTCATATAAAATTCTTCTGCCACATCGCAATATAAATACGAAGCACCATAACTTACTTTTTTATTCTTAAATGTAGCCTGTTCACAAACAAGAACTGTTTTCACTTCATGTTCTTCCATACAACATGTGCACAATCGCTTTTCACTATTAATAACCTTCATGTCCATGAAAACACCTCCTAATTCTTTCTATATGGAAACATCTCCGGTGTAAATGCCTTCTCCGCAAAATGAAAAGACATTACAAAGGTTGTAGTCTGACCATACATTCCTAAGAGTTCCACCCTTATTTTAATATATACCTCGTCATTTCCATTGTATACCTTACCAAATTCTCTCATTTCACTTCTCTTTGGAAAACGAAGATCTTTAACTGTTTGCATATAGTCTTCCACACTTAAAGATAATAATTCTCTCTTCAATGCATCAACTGGATTTTCATTCGGGAACAAGGTATTCACAGTGTATTGGTTGGTAAATTTCTCATCTCTATTATCATCTACACGTCTTTTAGCTTGAAAATCTATCTTTGCACCATTATTAAGAGCAAATTTCAAGTCCTGTATATAAGCCTTAACCTCTAATTCACTTTCAATTCGTGCATTCGTTTCATCTGCCAAATTCGCATCCCTCCAAAAAGTATCATTTGATACCTTCATACTATAACTATTTTTACCCTCTGTCAATACCCCCCGTCATCCATTTCGCGATTTTGCACGCAAGACCCACGCGTCGTTCCCCTTAGCACTTTAGTGTGGAGAAGTAAATATCACCTATCCCAGCACTTCCCTTGTTTTCTCGTACTTCTTTCCATCTCTTGTTGACAATAGTTATTATAACTTGTGATGGCTTACCGGTCGTTACCCTGTTATTGTTATGGAATGGAATGTTACCAAGCGAACTATGGTTGCAGAGCGCATCCTGGAGGAAGTCAGAGGCCGGATGCTTGAGGATATCATTCTGCTGGAAACGAAGAAGGCGCTTGGCAGACAGTACGAGGTATTCAAGCTGCGTTTTGCCGCTGGCGAATATGACATGGTTATCTTTGATAAAGAGAACCTGTGCTGCGCAGCCTACGAGATCAAGCACAGCAAAGAGTATGTCCGTGAGCAGGCCCGCCATCTAATGAATCCGGAAATGCTTTCCCTCACGGAGCATCGATACGGCAAAATCGAAGGAAGATATGTTCTGTATCTCGGTGAAGATATGGACAGCGAGGACGGCATTGCCTATCGAAATGCAGAAGCATTCCTTAAAAACCTTTCCCATATTGAACTCAAAAGCGGCTTATTATAATCTATAATTGCAAAAAAGCTCATCAATGAAAATTTTCACAGCAATCACCTTCTATGCGTACTATTTCAATCGAATATAGCAGGTTGATTTACCGGCACCTTCTCGTTTCAGCTCTCCGGCTGCTACCATCTTGCGAAGAGCGCCTTCAACGGAACTGAGACTCAAAGACGGGCATTGCTCTCTGATATCCTGCTTTGTAAAACGGCCAATTTTATTCAGCGTCGCCTTACGCACCATATCAATGGTCGGAAGCTTCTCCTCCACGATTGCAAATCGATCTCCAAAGTCTTTATACGCAGCAAGGATGATGCTCAGCAGATACTTGATAAACGGTACAACATCTTCTGTACCTTCGTGCCAGCCATATTGGGCTCTATTCAGTGCATCATAGTACAGATCCTTGTTCTTTGCAATCTTAGCCTCTAGGGAAATATACTTACCAACGCAAAAACCACTGCGATAAAGCAGCAGAGTCGTCAGCAAACGGCTCATTCTGCCATTACCGTCGTTGAACGGATGGATACACAGGAAATCGCGAATAAAGACAGGGATGGCAATCAACGGCTCAATTTCCATATTGCCGATTACCTTATTGTACTCTTCACAGATCTTATCCAGCGCCTCCGGCGTTTCATATGGTGCAAGAGGTGTGAACAGGATCTCCGTGTGTCCGTCCGGATAAGTAGCACTAATATAGTTCTGGACATTCTTTGTCTGACCTGCAATCGGGTTATTCATATGGCTGTATAGAATCTTGTGCAGCTGCAAGATATAGTTTCTGGACAGCGGAATGGCGTCAAAGCTTTCGTGAATAATGGAAAGCACATCACGATAACCGGCAATTTCCTGCTCATCACGATTTCGCGGTGTCGTCTTATCCTCCACCAGTTGCCTGATGCGGGTATTGGTTGTAACAATGCCTTCAATGGCATTGGAAGCCTCTGTACTTTGAATCTTTGCAATCTCAACCAACTTTTCCAGCTCATCCGGTCTTTGCTTCAAATACAGCTCCTGTTTACCGGCTTCTTTGTAAATAGCAGCAATATATCCCAGGATCTCAGAATCCCATTTTTGATTTTTAATTGCAGAGTAGTTAAACGATCTCATTCCCTCGCCCTCCTTCTATTCCCTTAAATTATATATGATTATAAGGGAATAGTCAATAGACTCCGCGATTTTCCCTCAACCCTACATACCAAATAAGGGAAAGAGCTGCGAACAAGGGATATTATGCCCTTATCCACAGCCCTTTATTTAACCTTTTGCAACGCCGAAAATCACGCAGAGATCTTAGCATATCGCTCTGATTCCAAAACCTCCATCATTACGGTATAAGGGGACAACTCACCACTTGCTACCATAGAGAACAAACGAGGCGTGCATCCGGAGACCAAGGCTACACCTTGCTCGTTCTTGGTTACAGGCTGATTACTGTTGCGACTTGCCACATTCCAGAAGACAATCTGAGGCAACAATAGCATCTTATTTTTAAGCTTATCCAGTGCTTCTTCAAAGTGCTCTACATCCCTCTTTCGCACCTTACAGAACACAATACGATATGGCGAATCCGCCTTTGCACATTCTCCCTTGAATTTCATTCTCACCTTATTCTGCACAAATAACTGGTCAGCCTGATACGAACTATGATCCACGTACGCATAAGGCACCGAAAATATCGAAAAGTCTCCCATTCTCCAATAATTCTTCATCCGTTGCTCCTTCTACATTAAGATAGCTTCAGAAGATCCGAAGACCTTCTGAAGCCTGTGCTTAGAACCGAACCTCCGCACGCTTCTACGAAGCAGGTTTTCTACAAGGCAGCTATTAGGAAATTTGCATCTTATCTCTAACCCACATTGAACATAAACCGATAACAAATAACCTATAACAGATATACCTTTACCTTGAACCAAAACTTCCGGATCACCAATAATATCAGGAAGCCTTGTACGGGAAATACACTTATAAATAGAACATTCGCAATTCGCTTTGCTACTTGCTCATGAATGCAACTGTTTAGCAGTTGCATTCAAATTGCACTGTCTGATTGTACTTATCCAGTGCCATCTGCATTTCCATAATTTTCACAGAAATGCTCTCATACTCCTTCTTAATCAGTTCCAGGTCATAATTGATGTATTTATATTCCGGAACCGGATTTCTGGACATGTAAGCATGTTGCTCTACTCTTGCCTTCGGAAGCTGCTTACGCATCACATCAAGCACAGATTTTCTCCTATTTAACTGCGCCATCTTAATGAGAATTGTATCAATGCTCATTTCCGCATCCCCTACCTGAACCCTGGCAGTAGCATTTGTCACATTAAGCGCATGCTTGATAATTGCAATTTTTTCGTCGATTTCTGCAATTGTTGCAGCCACCTCTGCATAGTCATATTCAGGCACAACCGGTTCCTCGTTAATAGCTACCACGTATGTGCTGGATGTTGCCTCCTTATTTACCCAAAAGGCCTTATCCTCCTCTAAGCTTCGAAGCATCTTGTTTGCATATGCTGATGTCATTGTCTGCATTCTGATATACCCTCCGTTTCTTTTGTTTTCCTTCGTTCTGATATTAGCTTACTACCTCGCATAGGATTTGTCATTGAACCATAAGTTTAAAATATATCCCCTTAAATGAACAATATCCCCGTCAACGACGAGGATATCTTCAATACTTGTATGTAGTAATCTGCTCAAGATTACAAAATTGTCTAAGCTCGGTAATGACCTACCGGAAATCCATTTATAGATTGCCTGCGGATTCTCAAATCCCATGGCGCTCTGCACATCCTTTACGGTATAACCATTTTCCATGAGCAGCTTCTTAATCTGTCTTCCTGTTTCCTTTTGCTGAATTGACAAATACATTGGTTCCATAAGCTTGTACCTCCTGTAAATATCTCTTCCATCCCAAACACGATTTTACCTAGGTGTATATTATATCGTATCTTTTAGAAAAAGTCATTAAACTTTTGGTTTAAAATAAATTATCGCTATTAATCCTTCAATAAGTAATCGTTATTTAATACCTTCATTGACAACGGTCCTTCTATCGTCCTCGAATAAACCGGCTCAATAGGTCTTATTACGATACCTTCCTTATTCATTCCCGAAGTGTATTTCCCCTTGGCTCTTTCAAGTAAAACTTCAACACTATCATAATCAAAGCTTTCCCTAATCTCCTCGACAGGTACCATCTCCAGCTTAAGCAAACTGCATAATTCCTGCATTTTTTCAAGTGATAATCTTCTGTGTGTATCAAGGTCTATCATTGTAAATACATACCACTCCGGTCTAACAAGTTTTAATCTGTTTTTCTGAATACCCACACCACAAAATTCACCCTGAATAGCAATATTCGGCAATCTGTTTTCAGCTATTCTCTCCGGAATTCCTTTCTCATGTGCATACATCCACATGGCACACTTATCATCGTCTGCATATTCATAATTTCTTCCGCAAATTCCAAAATGACCGTCTCTCCAATACATGGTCACACTAGTGCCATCCATCTTTGTGCTAATATAATATCCCTTTACCTGCTTGAACTCCTGAATCAAATCCGGAAAGGACTGCACTCTAAGCTCATCAGTTTTTGGAATACCATCCGGGAAATCTCCAATTACGGTTCCGCTATTTGTTACCCGCTCCTCTACTTCCCACTTCCGGATTCCCAGAGTCTCTGTAACGTCATCTCCCAATTCATAATTTCCTTCCGGCAATATGGATAACGGCTGAACTAATCCCTGTGATATCTGCCCCCGAAACTTCAATGTCTTTAACCGAAATCCCTCTCCAAGTATTTCACTCTTCCTAAAACTACTGCTTCTTAAAAATTCGAACTGTTCACATACAGGAAGAAAGGAATCTACTTCCATGTAGACACAATGGTCCCCTACATGAAACTGTCCTTTATTTGCTACGCACTGCCAGCCCAGAACATGTACACATTCTATTTTATCAGCTCCTTCTATCGGAGTTATGTGGTGCACATATTGCACCGATGCTAACTTTCTCTTTCCCATTTCAAATCACCTTTCTTATATCAAATTCTCCGTATTAAATCTTTCAAAATTGCAATGGCAATCACCGGTAATATATATCATAGTGTTCCCTCCTCTTGCATAATGCTCTTAAAGAAGTTCTCAATCTGATTAATCGACACTGGGTAATATCCATTTGCATCCACTCCTACGTCATACCTTTTTATGCCTGCTTCTAAATTGCTCAGGTTATAGAGTCCGTCGGAATGAATGTGACCATGGAACATAAAACTTCCATGACGGCTCTTCGGCCATGAAATCATCGGATAATGCATTAGTGCAATATTCATTCCGTTTACTGATATTGTCATAAAATCCCGCACTTCCTCAAACAGACTCTCATCATACTTTTTATCGTGATTACCCTTTATCAAATACTTCTTGCCATTCATGGATGCAATCAATTCATTTGCTTTGTCAACACCTATACGAAAGCAAATATCACCCAGCAAATATACCGTATCATTTTTATGGACCACAGAATTGTAATTCGCTATCAACACACGGTCCATTTCATCCGCATCTGCAAAGGGACGATTCTGCATATTAATTACTGCATTATGCCCCAGATGCAAATCACTGGTAAAATAAATCATTTTCATCACCATCCTTTAATCCCACAACGAATAAAAATACTCCTTCAACATATCAAGCGCCTCATTCTTGCACTTTTCTCTGTACTCTTCCAGCTTCCGTTCTTCCGCCCGATGCTTTTCATAGATATCCTTATATTCCGGCAGCTCGTCCATAAAATGAACCGTACCTCCGCCGCCTCTTTTCTTGTTTTCTTCTAACTCGGCTTCTGTCTGCAGTTTATGTCCAAAAAAACCATATTTCTTATGAAATTCATCTAATGCGTTATCATATTCTTCTTCGTAAGGATTTTTTCGATTACATGTTTCTTCCCGTGCCTCCCTCCAAAGAAAAATCATTCTGTCCAGTATTTTGTCCCATTCTTCATGGCAAGTATCATTTACCAATATTCCCTCATCATTCGTATAATTCTCTCCCAAGTACCCCGGTGAACCCATACGGTGATCGCGTAAATCCTGCAGCATATCCGGAATAAGTGTCTGCAGATACCTAAACATATTCCAACGGTCAATATCCGCATATCCTCGTATAATACGTTGCTTGCTCCACTTAATACACCTTTTGATATGCTTTATTTTTGCTACAAACTTACTCTTTTCGCCCAAGCCACACATATCAAAACCTTCTTTGTTCCAAATGTTGCTCGGCATATTTTTGTTATCTCTTATATAGCCCATAAAATCATCTCCCAACAGAAAAACCTTCTATAAAATATCCTTAATAGATTAATTTTACAGAAGGTCTTATCCATTGTCATTGAACTTGTAGTATAAAATGCTACGCCACGTACATTTTCCTGCAATATGCCAGCAATCGCCATTGCTGTGCATCGTATCTTAGCTCCGGCACATACTTGCGATTTCCACGCACTAAAGAATCCATTGATACCTGCAGTAATTCGCTTAGCGCATACAGATTATCCAACGATGGCAAACTGATTCCATTCAACCAATGATAAATTCCTTGCACGCAGGATAAGCCTAACTCTTCCTGTACCTGCTTTACTGTAATTCCTCTGTAATCCATAATTCTCTTTATCTGTTTTCCTGTTGCTTCTTTGTCTATTAAAGGGTACATCTCGTCACCTCCGCTGGCCCTGTTCATATATATTTTCTTTAGAATGCTTAGTTATTTATGAATTGTAAAAACAGTTCATTCAAAACTCCCCAATCCTTTTCTGTCTCTTCAAGTTTCTCAGTAGCCGCTTTGATTTCTGGCATTACTCTTTCAATATAATCATTGAATATCTGAACCTTTGAAGCCATTCCCATCTCCGGTAATGTCTTTTTCATTTCCAACAAACGATTTAATTCCGGTCGTAATTCCTCATCAAGTTCCGCATCCACCAATTCATCAAATAACATTGACGGTGCCACCTTTTTCTCCAGTATCCATTGTGCAGCCAGCAATGGCCTAAGTACATAAAAATACTTCTTTATCCGAACTTCCTCTCCCTTGAGATACTCTCGGTAATTGGTTTGTGCCATATGCCAATAATGATATAAAGCCTTCTTTTCTGAGAAATAACCCGACATTGATTCCTTTAATACATCAAAATCCGTAGTTGATAAATACACGATTGGCGAAGCACACCATTCAAAAATCGTAGGATTTGATTTATGTAATAATTGTAAAGCTTTTCTGATATCCCAGCCGTTGATATCCAAAACCTCATCCAATTTCCATTCGATAACATCTCGCATACCTTCCAATTTCAGATAATCTTCTTTTTTTCTCACATAGATAAATCGAACATCATAATCACTATCAGGAGAAGCAAATCCCCATGCTCTGCTTCCGGACTCAATTGCCATAATTATTTTAACATTATGTATTTGCTCTATCTTTTGAAGTTCCTCTAATATACGTTTTCTCATAGTGTCCTACCTCCTTTGTTCATGCTCCAATTATACATCAGCTACATGTCCATTAAAACGGCCTTAGTGTCTTTATAACCGATTATACCTATAAATGTGTCATTTACTCGCCAAAGTTCTAAAAAGGAGCCTACTTTCGGCAAGCTCCTACAACGTTTGCAGAAGGATTCGAACCTTCGGTGCGATTGCTCGCACATCACCTTAAACCACTCGGACACGCAAACAAAAGTGGGCAGGATTGGACTTGAACCAATAGAACCCGAAGGCACCAGATTTACAGTCTGGCCCGCTACCAATTACGGTTTACCTACCCATATGTGACCAGGGGGAATCGAACCCCCCATGAGCAGAGCCACAATCTGCCAAGAATAATTTCTGCAATCATTTCACGGTTTCTTTTCGCAAACTGCTGGCAGATTTCTACGTCAGCCAAGTAGTCCTCAAAATATTTTCCGTGGAGATAACACAAATCTTCCGGCATTGATGTAGGTCCATTTGCCTTTTTCCATGCAATTTCTTTCAGTGCAGCCTGGATTTCACTTCGTCTGCCCTGCTCCTTGTAGGTACGGATGATTTCATCTCTCTGCTCAAAGTAGTCTTCCATGCCACGGTTCAAATCCACCGCAAGTCTCTGATAGATTTCTGCCACCTGTTTACCAAGGTTACGGCTACCGGTATGAATAACAAGATACTTTGTACCATCTGCAGCCTTATCCACTTCGATGAAGTGATTACCGCCTCCCAGGGTTCCTAAGCTTCTCTCTAATCTTTTACTGTCCTTCAGTTCCCTGAAACAACGAAGCTGCTGTAAATCAAAATGCTCTTGTCTGCCTTGCCATACATTCATTCCCGAAGGAACAAAATGACATGCCTCATCCAGTTTCTCAAAATCTATCTCGATATTGCCAAGGTTCACCGTATACATGCCGCATCCGATATCGACGCCTACTATGTTTGGTACTGCCTTGTCAATAACCGTCATAGTGGTTCCGATGGTGCAACCTTTACCGGCATGAACGTCCGGCATAATTCTAACCTTGGAACCGGCAGTAAATT
>CAZWCZ010000031.1:0-22478 GCA_964632165.1 uncultured Lachnospiraceae bacterium
CTTCTTGAGTATCTGAAATAAAAAGTAAATAGAAAATGGATTTTAATCCGCATGGAAAGTGCTGTTGCAGCTTATGGGGTGGCAGCATGCCCTAAGATATCGGAAGAGATAGGGAACGTAGGCTCTTTGACTATATTGGCGGTAAATCCAAATTCCAGCAACTTGGAGGAAACGTTAGAGTATATTACGGCATATTGCAATTACATGCTGACAAGTAAAAATTCTTTTTTGCTTGCCGAGAAATCTTCTTATGATATGGACAATTCATTTATCATGGAAAGGTATCAGGTAGTAGCAGATGGCACGATAGAGTTTCGGCTCGACAGTGAACTTTATGAAGATGTTTTTATAGACTATATCGATGGCATGATCGGGTTGGAAGATGCAATTGCAGAAGCCGACCGGAGAGTGAAGATATATAAGGAAGAATAGTGTGAAAAAAGAGCCTCCGGCTATTTCGCAGAGTAAGATCGCGAAACGGTCGGAGGCTCTTTTTTACGGGTTACGAAAGAAAGAACGCAGAACGGATGAGATAGGTTTCTCCCTTTGTTGTTTCAAATGAGATCCGATCTTTTTGCAGTTCAGAAAAGGACACGGCATTTTCTGAACCGTCGGTAACGGAAACGTTGGAACATGAGGCAAACTGAACCGTACAGGTTCCGCCGCATTGGGACAGGATATGAACTTCGGATATGGTTTTCTGATGCCATATGGCATCTATTTTAAAATTTCCGCGGGCGATCAGACCGCGAAAACTTCCATCAGACCATTCCTCAGGAAGTGCAGGAAGCAGATGGATATATCCGGTATTGCTCTGCAGGAGTGCTTCTGTCACACCGGCAGTATAACCGAAGTTTCCATCTATCTGAAAAGGAGGATGGGTGTCCCAAAGGTTTGGATAAATACCGTCGGCAAACAGGTTTTTGATAAGGGCATATACTTTTTTTCCGTTTTTCAGTCTTGCCCAGGAATTGATGCGTTGTCCCATCGCCCATCCGGTGGAACGGTCTGTGCGGTTCTTCATGGAGATAAGAGCTGCCGCAAACCATTCCGGGGTTTCTTCGGAGATCAGGTCGCCGGGGTATAATCCGAGAAGATGAGAAAGATGACGGTGTTGATAATTTTCTGCACCTTCCACGCTACCGAGAGAAGTTTCCTCGTACCATTCCTTGATCTGTCCGTCAGTACCGATGGAAATCGGAGGCTTCAGCTCAGCAAGAACTTTTTCCCAGGATGTAATAAGGTCAGGAGACTCACCGACAATTTTTGCTGCAGTAATGGTATCCGTAAACAACTGCCAGACCAGAGTCTGTTCATAGGTATTTCCGTTTGTTCTCGGACCCTGCTCCGGGGAAAAGGAAGGGGAAGAAACCAGGGCTCCGTCGCTGTCTCTGGTAAGGATATGCTGATAGAACAAAGCCTCTTCTTTCATGATCGGATAAATTCTATTTTTCAGCAGATCGACATCCTGCGTATATTCATAATATTCCCAGATATTTTGCAGTATCCACGGAACGGCGGCCGGAGACCAGCCCCAGTCAAAACTCCATCCGGGACATGTCCATCCGAACGGGGTTGCCTGTGTATTGGCGGTAAAACCGTTTTCCGGATGCTTTTCATCAGAAATGACGCCAAAATAAATTTCTGCCGTAACACGTCCTGGCTTTCTCAGGCTGTCTACATAGTCGATCAGAGGTAAAGCACATTCTGCGAGATCGGTATTATAAACATGCCAGTAATTCATTTGAAGATTTACATTGATATGATAATCGGAACCCCATGGATTTCCGTTTTTTCCGGTCCAGATGCCCTGGAGATTTGCAGGAAGGGTATTTCCTCTGGAAGAAGAAAGCAGGAGGTAACGTCCGTACTGATAAAGCAGTGATTCCAGATAGGAACGTTCTTCTTTAGAAAGCGTTCCGCTGTTGTAAGCGGTAAGCAGACGATCCGTAGGAAGACCGGAGACGATTGGTTGTCCCAGAGTCACATCGACGCGCGCCATTGCCTCTGAAATATCGGAAACATGTGCGGAACGAAGCTCGGCAAATGTCTTTTTCGCTGCGTTTAGTACAGTCATGCGGGTACGTGATCTTAATTCTTCCATGGTTTCGCCGGAACGGTAGGAAGGATACGAATTTTTGTAGTCGGTTCCAAGCGAAAGGAGAATCGTAACCTCCTTGGCATTGCAGATGGTGAGACCAATATTATCTTTTGGAAAAACACTGCCGCCTTCCGGAAGAAGAACGGTCAGAAAAGCACTGTACTGCAGTTGGTTATCATCCAGCAAACCAAAAACTTCGAGCCGGTCGGAAACCGCAGTGATCTTTGTACTGCGTGTGGCAGGAGCGGTATTTTCCGGTACGAGCGAAAGCGAAAAATGCAAGGAGTCTTCTCCGAGAGCGGTCAGGTGGAGTACCATTGTCTGATCCGGATAACTTACAAACTGCTCCCTTTGAAAGAGGGTATTGTTCTTTTTATAAGAAACAGTGGCAATTCCAGTGTTCAGATTTAAGGAACGGCGGTAGCCTGAAATTTTATCTTTTTCCGTAACACCAAAATCGAAAAAGAGATTTCCAAACAGCTGATATCCGCCATAGCCGTCAGTATCACCGGTAAGTTCGTCACATAAAGACTGAGCTGCAGAAATATTTCCTTCCGCAAAGAGTGTCCGGATCTGCCGGATCGTCTGACCGTATTTTCCTTTTTCTTTCAGGTTTCCGCCATTATAGGAAGGGCGGAGGATACTTGGACCGCCGGTCCAGAAACTTTTTTCATTTAATGTAATGCGTTCGGTATCATATCGCCCGAAAATATTAGCTCCTATGCTGCTGTTGCCTATGGGAAGGGTTTTTGTTTCCCAATCAGCTGTCGTATTTTCTGCCGGAGCGTCATACCAGAGAATGTAATCCATATTTGTTTGGAACAGGAATTGGTCCTGTCTGCCTCCTATCCGGTTTGTATGTGCGCCGCGTCTGCTGACACGTCAATATGATCTTATGTCAGATTATAACACAGAATTTTTTTGCGGAATATAGGGAAAACAGACAAAATCATATGCAATATGTCCGAATCGGACAAATGACGGATCTGAGATCTCGCAGAACTTGAAATTTCTTATGAAAGGGAGTATACTACTAAGAAACGGTGCATTGGCACAGGAATACGAAACTGTCATAAGACAGTAGTTAGGAGAGGAAAATGAGCGAAGAAGTAAAGTATGAGCAGGAAGGTTCGTGTTTCGGAAACTGTTCCAGCTGTGGAAGTAACTGCAGTTCCAGAAAACCGGATAAGAGTGAATTTTTAGAACCGATGAATGAATATAGCAACGTAAAACGTGTTATCGGTGTTGTCAGCGGAAAAGGCGGTGTAGGTAAGTCATTTGTTACCTCTTATCTTTCTGTTCTGATGAATCGGAAAGGATATAAGACGGCAATTTTGGATGCAGACGTTACCGGGCCTTCCATCCCAAAGGCATTTGGAGTAAAGGGGATGGTGCAGGCAAACGAACTTGGCATTATTCCGGCGGTTTCAAAGACGGATGTTTCCATGATTTCGGTAAACTTACTGTTAGAAAGTGAGGAAACACCGGTTATCTGGAGAGGACCTGTGATTGCAGGAACGGTCAAACAGTTCTGGTCTCAGGTACTTTGGGGCGATATCGACTATATGTTTGTGGACATGCCTCCTGGAACAGGCGATGTTCCTCTGACGGTATTTCAGTCACTTCCTCTGGACGGGATCATTATTGTGACCAGCCCGCAGGAACTGGTTTCCATGATCGTTTCCAAGGCGGTAAATATGGCGAATGCCATGGATGTTCCGGTACTTGGTCTTGTAGAAAACTATAGTTATGTACAGTGTGGAAAATGCGGAGAAAAGATTTCTGTTTTCGGCAAGAGCCATATTGATGAGATTTCTGCAAAGTTCCATCTTCCGGTATTGGCAAAGCTTCCTTTAGACAGTGCGATCGCTGAGGCAGTGGATGCCGGAGATGTGGAAGGCATTACCGGTGACTGGATGGATATGGCGGCAGACATTTTGGAAGAGGCACTGCCGGTAAAGGCAGAAGGGACAAGAGGAAACAGGAAAAACGGCGTATATAAGATTGCAGTGGCAACGGATGAAAACAAGAATGTATTCGGACATTTCGGCAGCTGCAAACTGTTTACGGTATATTCCATGGAAAACGGACGTCTGCTTGAAAAGAAAGAACTGGTAAATGAAGGATGCGGCCATGTGGAAACGGTAGCTGCCATGGAAGCCGAAGGCGTTGAAGTTGTTATCTGCGGCGGTATCGGAGGACCTGCAATGGCAGGATTAATGGAAAAGGGCATCATGGTAGTACCGGGTGTGCAGGGAGATATTGATGTGGCGGTCAGCAGTCTGTTGGACGGCAGCCTATCTGCAGACAGTACTCCGACTTGTACGTCCCACGAACATGGCGACGGAGAAGGATGTCATTGTGGCGGTCATGAGGAAGACGGCTGTGGCTGCGGCGGCTGCTGTCATTAAATAAATTACGAATCCATCAGAAAGGGAAAAAGAATGGCAAATTATTATAATCCGGCAGAAATCGAGAAAAAGTGGCAGAAGTATTGGGAAGAGAATGAGACATTCAAGACGGATGTCTGGGATTTTTCCAAACCAAAATACTATGCGTTAGATATGTTCCCTTATCCATCCGGAGTCGGTCTGCATGCAGGACATCCGGAGGGGTATACGGCAACCGATATCATGTCCAGAATGAAACGGATGCAGGGCTATAACGTATTGCACCCGATGGGGTATGATTCCTTCGGACTTCCGGCAGAACAGTATGCGGTCAGCACGGGAAATCATCCAAACGGTTTTACACAGGAGAATATCAAGACGTTTTCCGGACAGCTGAAAGAACTTGGATTTGATTATGACTGGAGCAAAATGATCGCTACCAGTGATCCTGGTTTCTATAAATGGACACAGTGGATCTTTAAGCAGTTATATCTGGACGGATATGCAAAATATGCAGACATGCCGGTCAATTGGTGTGAGGAGCTGGGAACAGTATTATCCAATGATGAAGTCATCGATGGAAAATCCGAACGCGGCGGTTATCCGGTTATCCGTAAGAACATGAAGCAGTGGGTCATCAATCAGCCTGCATTTGCAGAGAAACTTCTGGAAGGGCTAAATGAAATAGACTGGCCGGAATCCACAAAAGACATCCAGAGGAACTGGATTGGAAAATCCGAAGGCGTTGAGGTGGATTTTAATATTGTAGGCGGCGGGAAATTTTCCATTTATACGACCTGCATTGAAACAATCTACGGGATCACTTTTATGGTACTTGCTCCGGACGGACAACTGGTAAAAGATCTGATGCCGCGGATTGAAAATAAAGAAGAAGTACAGGCATATATCAATGAAACATTAAAGAAAAATGACATGGACCGTACTGAACTGAACAAGACAAAAACCGGATGCATTCTGAAGGGAATTTATGCGGTGAATCCTGTCAATGGAAGGGAAGTGCCGTTGTTCATCGGGGATTTTGTGCTGGCAAGTTACGGTACCGGTGCAGTCATGGCAGTGCCGTCCCACGATCAGAGGGATTTTGAATATGCAGTCGCACATCAGATTCCGATGGTGCAGGTAATTGACGGTGCAGATGTCAGTGAAAAAGCATTTGAAAAGAAAGACTATCTTGGAAAGGGTTGCCATCTGCTGAATTCGGAAGAATTTACCGGACTTGTCGTGGAAGAGGCAAAGGAAGCCATCACAAAGAAACTGGAAGCACAGGGAGTGGCCAGAAGAACGGTCAATTATCATTTCCGTGACTGGATCTTTGCAAGACAGCGTTACTGGGGCGAACCGGTGCCGGTAGTACATGGAGAGGATGGTCAGATCCATGTTCTGACGGATGACGAACTTCCGCTGATCCTTCCGGAACTGGATGATTATAAGGGAAAGAACGGAAAGGCGCCGCTTGAAAATGCGGAAGAATGGAAACATTATGATAAGAACGGGATCAAGGGACTGCGTGAAACTTCCACCATGCCGGGAAGCGCAGGCTCCAGCTGGTATTACATGCGGTATATTGATCCGAAAAATGAAAAGGAATTTGCCAATCAGGAACTGCTGAAGCATTGGCTCCCGGTAGACCTGTATATCGGCGGACCGGAACATGCAGTAGGACATCTGATGTATGCGAGGATATGGAACAGGTATTTGTATGATAAAGGCCTGTCTCCGGTAAAGGAACCGTTCCGTAAACTGGTACATCAGGGAATGATCCTTGGTTCCAACGGAATCAAGATGGGAAAGAGATTTCCGGAATTTGTTGTTAATCCAAGTGATGTAGTGCGTGAGTACGGAGCAGACACACTGAGATTATATGAGATGTTTATGGGACCGCTGGAAGTTTCTAAACCATGGAATGCAAGCGGAGTAGAAGGGGCCAGAAAGTTCATCAACCGTGTATGGACGTTTTTTACCAACGAAGAAAATCTGACAACAGAAGCAGACGATGCTTTGACAAAGGTATACCATCAGACGGTAAAAAAAGTAACGGAAGATTTTGAACAGCTTGGTTTTAATACGGCGATCAGCCAGATGATGATATTTATGAATGCCGCATACAAGGCAGGAAAATGTCCGAAAGAATATGCAGAGGGATTTGTAAAGATGTTTTCCTGTATCTGTCCTCATGTAGGCGAAGAACTCTGGCAGCAGTTCGGACATGAGACTACCATTGCATATGAAAGCTGGCCGGCTTATGATGCGGCAGTTCTTGTTGAAGACACGGTAGAAATTGCCGTACAGATCAACGGCAAGATGCGTGCAACGATCTGTATTGCAAAGGATGCTGATAAAGAAACTGCGATCGCAGCCGGAAAAGAAGCAGCTGCAGAAAAGTTAGAAGGGGTTACCATTATAAAGGAAATCTATGTTCCGGGCAGAATTGTAAACCTTGTAGTGAAATAATGAATAAAGTAAAAAAAGCCGCACATGCTGAAAAAAGCATCTGCGGCTTTTTTAGAGAAACATAAACACACTGTGGCGGTGAAAACCGGGCAGAGCAAAGAAAACCTTAACGGAATCTTAACGGCGGCACATGCTATAATACACGCAATCGGGTGGGGTAACCAGAATGCTGTATGAGGAGGAATGTTGTCGTGGGATTAAAACCGAGAATCCTGCTTGTTGAAAAAGATGAGGATTTAAGGAATGTTTTACTGACACTGCTCTCTGAAAAAGGGTATGAACCCTTAGCAGCACACAGCGGAGCAGAAGCGATCAGTATGAGCATGTCTCATTGTCCGGAAGTAATGCTGATCGATGCAGAATTACCGGATATCAATGCGGATGAAATCGTTGCTAAGGTCAGAACATGGTCAACCATGCCGATCCTCATATACTCCGAACGGACAGAGGAAAGTGAAAAGGTAAAGCTGCTTGATATGGGAGCAGATGATTATGTGGTAAAACCGTGCGGCAAAGAAGAGCTGCTTGCCAGAATTCGTGTGGCAATGAGGCATACAAGAACGGTTTCGGGTGACATTGAGATGATCAATGACGGAAAGCTGACGTTAGGAAGCTTACAGATCGATTACAATAAATTTCGTGTTTATATGGATCATGAAGATGTGAACCTGACGGCAAATGAATATCGTATTGTTGCTTTGCTCGGGAAGTACGCCGGGAAAGTGCTGCGATATGAGAATATCATCCAGACACTCTGGGGACCGAAAGCAGGTAAGAATAATCAGATCCTTAGGGTAAACATGACAAATATCAGGAGAAAGATCAAAGAGGATCCGATGCATCCAAAGTATATTTTTACAGAGAACGGGATCGGTTACCGGCTTGTAACAAAAGAAGAATTGAAATAAAGAAACAGGGAAAACCTCTGAAAAATGTTCGGTTCACATTGACATTCGGGAAAAATTGTGCTTTAATGACCTTAAATGCGATGATTAGAATTAGTAAGCAGAAAAAACCTTCAGAGAAAAGCCGGTTGGTGCGAGGCTTCGGATCTTTTTTTGTTGAACCGGTCTAGGAGCAGCAGAAGGGAAAACAGGCCGATGCCGGAAACTTCTGCCGGGAGTTTCCGTTATCAGAAACAGGTAGGCAGTGCCTACAATGAGAGCAGAAACGTCTGAATTTAGGTGGTAACGCGGAGTGATTCGTCCTAATGATACCTGGTGGTATTGTTAGGGCGTTTTTTAATTTCCGGGGAGATACCGGAAATAGGATATACGGACTTTATCTGTTATGAGGAAGGAGAAAATGTAATGAAACTGAAAAACTTAGTAGGACAGAGATTTAAAGAAAGACCGGCAGACTGTGTGATCGACAGCCATGCATTGATGGTACGCGGTGGTTATATGAAGTATGTCTGCAACGGGATCTATTCGGAATTCCCGACATTACGCAGGGTGACCGCAAAGATTGAAAAGATCATCCGTGAAGAGATGGAGGCGATTGACGGACAGGAAGTATTGTTCCCGGTTGTCATGTCGGCAGATCTTTGGGAAGAATCCGGCCGTTACGAGAGCATCGGAAGCGAACTTCTGCGTTTCCGGGACAGAAATAAATCAAAGATGGTACTTGGCATGACGCACGAAGAGGCCGCAGTGCATCTTGTAAGAGAATATGGACAGTCTTATCAGCAGTATCCGTTTATGATCTACCAGCTGCAGAGAAAATTTCGTGATGAAGCAAGACCAAGAGCGGGTATGATCCGTGTACGTGAGTTTACCATGAAGGATGCTTATTCTTTCCATACATCACAGGAAGATCTGGAGCAGTATTATCAGAAATGTTATGATGCTTATAACCGAATATTTGCCAGAGCAGGTGTACCGGAAGTAGTAACAGTTGCTTCCGATTCCGGTATGATGGGAGGAAAGGTTTCTCATGAATATATGCTGTTGACAGAAGTGGGAGAAGATTCCATTGTACTTTGTACGGAATGCGAGTATCGTGCCAATATGGAAGCGGCAGAGACGATCATAAAGCAGGGAGAAAATAAGGAAACGGAACCTCTGACAAGCATAGAGACACCGAACTGCAAGACGATTGAAGAAGTCTGCGCATTCTTAAACAGAAGCGTGGAAGAGTCCTGTAAGGCAGTAGTATATCAGAAAAATGAAGATGATACATTTGTGGTTGCGTTTTTACGTGGAGATTATGAAGTAAATGAAACAAAACTGCGTAATTTTATCGGAGCAGAGATCCATCCGGCAGAGATTACGGCAGAGGCACCGTTGATCGCAGGTTATATCGGACCGGTCGGAATCTCAGATCAGGTTACATGCGTTTTTGATACTTCCCTGCAGGGAATTTCCTCTTTGGTAGCAGGAGCAAATAAAGAAGGATTCCATGTGACGGGATTGAATCTTGACAGAGATCTTGGAAATGTGGATTATGTGGATATTTCTAAAGTTAAAGAAGGAGGTATCTGCCCATGCTGCGGAAAACCTGCTCTGACAGTGAAACGTGGTATCGAGGTGGGAAATATCTTCCAGCTTGGAACGAAGTATACAAAGAGCATGAACATGCAGTTTACGGATAAAGACGGGACATTGCAGTATCCGATCATGGGCTGTTACGGAATCGGTGTCGGTCGTTTGGCAGCATCCATCTGTGAGGCAAAGCATGATGAGTATGGTCCGATCTGGCCAATCTCTGTAGCTCCTTGGGAGGTGCATCTGTGCTGTCTGCGTCCGGACGATGAAGAAACAAAAAAAGTTGCAGATACATTATATGAAGAATTATCAGAAAATGGTGCAGAAGTAATTTATGATGACAGAGAAGGTGTGCGCGGCGGACAGATGTTTGCGGATGCTGATCTGATCGGGGCTCCGATCCGCGTTGTTGTAAGTCCTAGAAATTTAAAGGAAAATAAGATCGAGATTTCCACAAGGGACAAGTCGGTCAGCACTATGGTAGCAACGGAAGAAAGTGCTTCCTATATCCTCAATCTGAAGAAACAGCTTTTTGAGGTGATCGAAGCCGAAAGCAAAAGGGCATAAGAATTTTATGGAAACCGGGAAATGCATATTACGGTTGTGACCGGAATATATTCGTATAAACACAGCTTGTGGTGGTACGATGGAAATTTATGTGGTACAGCGCGGCGATACGGTTGCAAACGTTGCATCCCGGTTTTCCGTATCGGAAGAGAGTATAGAAACAGATAATCAATTAGAATATCCGTATGTGGTAGTGCCGGGGCAGGCACTATTGATCAACAACGGGCTTGGCAACAGAAATGCGGTACTGCGGAGCAGCGGTTATGCGTACCCGTATATTCAGACGGAGACATTTCAGATGACCTTACCGTATCTGTCCTCGTTTAATCTGTTTTCTTATGGGTTTGACGAAGCAGGAAACCTGATTTCTCCGGCGGGAGAAGACGCAGACCTGATCATAGAAGGGTTAAAACAGGCGACGGCAGCAGCATTGGTTTTGGCACCTATGTCGGAAGAACAGACTTTTGACAATAATCTGATCAGTCTGTTGCTTGCTGATCCGGCCGCACAGAAAAATCTGTTTGAAAATCTGATACGGGAAATGAGTGCAAAAGGGTACAGTGGATTAAATATTGATTTTGAGTATGTAAAGTCAGAAGATCGAGAAGCTTACAGCACTTTCATATTGGAACTTACGCAGTTTATGCGGACATACGGATATCAGGTTTCGGTGGCACTTGCTCCGAAGACATCTGCAGAACAGCCGGGAGTATTATATGAAGGAATCGATTATCAGGCTCTTGGTGCAGCGGCTGATACCGTGATCCTGATGACCTATGAATGGGGATATACTTATGGACCGCCGATGGCTGTGGCACCGCTTGACAAGGTGCGTGAAGTGGTGGAATATGCTTTACAGGAAATCCCTGCAGAGAAGATCATGATGGGGATACCAAATTACGGATATGACTGGACTCTTCCGTATCAGGCGGGGGAAACAAGAGCGGAATCGATCAGCAATGTAGAGGCGGTTCGGCGTGCTATACGGTACGGTTCGGAAATTTTGTATGATGAGACAGCACAAACACCGTATTTTACATACGTTTCAGATAATGCAGAGCATATTGTCTGGTTTGAAGATGTACGGAGCCTGCAGGCAAAGTTTGATCTCATAAAAAATGCCGGCCTGCGCGGTGCAGTATACTGGCAGCTGATGGATTGGTTTTATGCAAACTGGCTGCTGCTAGAGGATAACTTTTTTATTGTGCCCGGATTTTAAAAAGGATTAAACTGAAAGAAAATAAAAAGCAAGGGAGTCATCGGATGTTTCTTCGATGACTCCCTTTAAACTATACTATCCATTGGACTATACCTCTTTCCTGATCTGCTGTTCTTTCAATATCCTTTCCTTAGCTTAATGTGACTGATACTGTTTGTTACAAATCTTTGTTGTTGGCTTTTTTTCCGTAACCCGTCTGCACTTCTTTTAAGATTCTGTTTATGTTTCTGGTGGTCCGTACCTCCTTTGCTTTTCTTGACTTCATTATATTGCATAAATAACAGAATGTCAATAGTAAAAATCAAAAAAAATAAATAAAAAAATCAACGATAATAAAAAACAAGAAAAAACAAATAAAAAGACTGAAAATTCAAACAACTAAACGGAGAGGAATGAGTCTTAGTCTGCGATTAGAAAATCAGAGCAGGATTGCATTTTTTTGCGGAAGCGTGTATACTGGATTCATTATATGAACAACCAAAAGGAGAAAAGGTATGAAAAAATATCAGGTGAGACGAGTTTTAGAACTGGCATGCATGGCTGTATGTATCGGATGCTTTGCAGCCTGTGGCGGTTCACAGGGAAATAGCCAGCCGACTCCGACCACGGAGCCGACGGAAGAAGTGGAAGCAACATTGACTCCGACCACAGAACCGACAAAGCAGCCGGAAGCTCAGGCAGATCCGAGCCCGCTGCCGGGACAGTTGGAAATGGATTCCTGGGATGGGGTAAGGTTTGCGTCCGTTGAATCGGAAGATTTTGCTCAGATTGTGGGCAAAGGAGTAAAGGTAGCCTATGAAGACGGCAGATATGTACTTGCATTTGAAGGAAAAGGCGGATACCTTGCACTGCCAAAGGACGTATTTGCGGATATAACAGAGGGCTTTACGATAATGTACCGTTATAAAGCAACGACAGACAGCACAGCAGGACTTTTTCAGACAAATCTGTGCGGTTATGGTGTAGGAGATACACAGTGGAGAGACGCACCGGAAATCAGCCTGGCAACAGACGGTACGTTCCGTTTGTTTGTTGGCGGCAGAACGATCAACGGGGTATATAATGCCAATGCAACATATAATAACGGTGTCAGTGGGATCGACTCCATGGATTATGCGGAACCGGGCGGACATAAAACACGTTATGAAGCAACGACAAAGGCCTTGTCTGCACAGGAATGGCATGATGTGGTACTGATCGTTGCAAAGACCGGAGTTCAGATCTATCTGGATTGGGAAGAGGTAACGTTAAATGCGACCGATGCCAATTTTGACCTGGCATCTTCTCTGGAATATCTGTTCCAGACAGGAGAAAACGGGAAAAATATCCTCTCTGAGTATGTGAATACTTCGTTTGGAAATTCTGTATACAGTGATACAGGAAAATTCGAAGGCTATGTAGATAATATCAGCATTTATTATATGACGGATCTGCAAAAGATCATGGTAAGTTCTGAGACACCGGCATATGAATGGTCCTTCAGCCCGGAAACCATTATCGATACAGCGGAAGAAGAGTATACGGCAGATCTTACTGTGTACGAAGAAAAGAAGCTGACAGAACTGACAGAGTTAAAAACGGTTTCTCCGGATGGAAAGACAGAAGTTCAGTTTTGGACGGATGACAACGGAAGTGTTTATTATTCGGTAACAGATAACGGAAAAATCATGATCGAAACTTCCCTGATCGGTATGGAACTTGCCGAGGGAAATCTGTATGAAGGACTTTCCGTAAATGCTTCCGGCATTAAGAAACAGGAAATAAAAGAAACCTATGAACTGTTTACCGGATATAATGAGACGATGGAAAATCATTGTAATGAAACTACCTTTATCCTGGAAAACAGCAACGGAAGTTTTACCTTTGCAGTGCGGGTGCATGACGACGGATTTGCGTATCGCTACGAAAATGTAACTGTAGGAAGCGGAGAAACGGTAACCGTTTTGGATGAAAAGTCGGAAGTAAATCTGACAAAGATAAGCTCCACCTGGGCATTTGAATTAAACGGGCACTATGAAGGAACCTACATTAAGAGAGATTATACGCAGCTGGAATCTCTGGCACAGAAGTTAAGCACACCGATGCTTGTAAAGAACGGAACGTATTGGATCCTGATTACAGAGGCAGAAGTGATCAATAATAACGGGGAATTTTGTGCAAGTGCATTGGAAACAACACGAGGAAGCGGAAAACTGAACTGGGCATTCGGTCAAAGAAGAGATCCGGATAATGAAGCCAAAGGCGATCTTGATTTTCCTGGTTATCTTCCGATTACGGAAGTAAATACCGTAAACGGATTTAAGACTCCTTGGAGGGCGTTTGTCATTTCTGACGATCTCAATGAATTTGTAAACAGTTCTCTGATCACGGATTTAAATCCGGCAGCAGATGAGACCTTGTATGCGGATACAAGTTACATTAAGCCGGGAAAAGTGGCATGGAGCTGGTGGGCAGAAGAATCTGCACAGGGAACATACTCAAAGCATGTGGAATATATTGATTTTGCGGCAGAAAACGGATGGGATTATGTTTGTCTGGACGTTGGCTGGAGAAATTTTGAACGTAAGCTTTCGGAATTATGTGAGTATGCGAAAGAAAAAGGTGTCGGAATCTTTGTATGGGTAAATTACAGAGACATCAAGGACACGGATACGATGGAAAAACTGTTTGCCAAATGGAAGGAAGCAGGAGTAGTCGGACTGAAGACAGACTATTTTGAAAGTGATGAAACAGCAGTCATGCAGGTAATGCAGGATGTGGCAGAGTGCTGTGCAAGAAATCAGCTGATGGTATTATATCATGGCTGTGTACGTCCGGGAGGAGAGTGCAGGACTTATCCGAATATTCTTTCCACAGAGGCAGTGTACGGAGAAGAAAATCATAAGTGGTCAGAAAATCCTTCGATTGAAAACTGTCTGCTGTATCCGTTCAGCAGAAATATCTGCGGCTCCATGGATTATACACCTGCAGGAACAAAAGTAGACAGCGAGGCAACACATGGTTTCTGTCTGGCACAGACGATCGTTTATGAATCGGCATTACAGCATTTTGCTTATGCTGCGGCATCGTATAAAACATATAACGGACTTGCTTTATTGAATGTGATCCCGACGGAATGGGAGGAAAGCATTCTGCTTGCCGGATACCCGGGAGAACATATTACGATGGCAAGACGGAACGGAGAAAACTGGTTCATCGGTTCCATGACGGCAGAAGCCAGAACGGTGGAGATCAACTTTGACTTCCTTGCATCCGGAGAATATCACGTATATCTTTATGGAGACAAAGAAGATGGTACCGGACTTGTGCTTGAGGAATTGACAGTCACGGCAAAAGATACGCTGACAAAAGAACTTCAGACCGGCGGCGGAATGGCAATGATAGTAACTAAAGGGACAATAGATACTTCTGTCGGTGTGGATGAAAACGTAAATCCGTCCGGCTACACGTACTATGAAGCAGAATCCAAGGAAAATATCCTGTCGGGGGCAGCAGTGAAAGCAAGCTCTGCGTTTTGTTCCGGCGGCCAGAAGGTTGGATATATCGGATATGCCGGCAATACGCTGACGTTTACCAATATTACAGTTCCGGAGGATGGAATCTATACTCTGCTGATCTACTATTGCAGCGGCGAAAACAGAAAGATCACATTGAATGTAAACGGACAGACAGAGTATACGGTAGAAAACTTAAACAGCGGGGACTTTGTGCATACGGCGATAAAAGAAGTATCCATAGAATTAAAGGCAGGCGTCAATACACTGGAGCTTTCCAATAACAATTATTATGCACCGGATATTGACCGTATTGCAATAAGCGAAACAAAGCAGAAATAAGGAGGAAACAAAAAGTTGGTAAAAATAATTTCTGACAGTACCTGTGACTTGTCAAAAGAGCTGGTGGAAAAATATGACATAGCAATTCTTCCGCTTCATATTCATCTTGGAGAAGAAGAATATGAAGATGGGAAAAATATTTTCCCGGATGAAATTTATCAATGGTCAGATGCAAACAATACAACACCAAAAACAGCTGCAGTTTCTATTAATGAAGTTATCGAGACTGCAGAGCCATATTTAAAAGAGGGAAGAGAAGTGGTTTACTTCTCGATCTCAAGTGATATGTCGGTATCTTATCAGGTGGCATGTATGGCAAAGGAGGAATTGGAAGCAGGAGAAAAGATGGAAGTGATCGATTCCAGAAATCTTTCCACCGGGATCGGTCTTCAGGTAATCGAGGCTGCAATTATGGCGAAAGAAGGAAAGAGTGCAGGTGAAATCGCAGCATATATCCGTGAAATGCAGGAAAAAGTACGTGCAAGTTTTGTTGTAGACACACTGACGTATCTGCACCGGGGCGGGAGATGCAGTGCTGTGGCAGCAATGGCAGGAGGAATGCTGAAACTTCACCCTAGTATTGTAGTTGAGAACGGCAAAATGCATCCGGATAAAAAGTACAGAGGAAAACTTGGAAAAGTTATTCTGGACTATACTAAAGACATGGAAGAGGCTCTGCTGCATGCAAAGAAGAAGCGAGTGTTCATTACGCATTCCGGCTGTGAGGAGACGGTCATTGAAAGCGTGAAAGAGTATTTGGAAGAGCTGCATCATTTTGATGAGATCCTTGTGACACGGGCAGGAGGCGTTGTTTCCAGCCACTGTGGTCCTGGAACACTTGGTGTGCTTTTTATTGCGGAATAAAAGATGAAAACAAATGGGACTGTACTTTTTTGCCATGCGCTGTTTGCATATAGCGGTAAAATAAGGTACAGTCCTTCTTTTTAAGAAAATCTTGCATGGGAAAAGAGGAGGTAGTATAATAAAGCAGTATTTTTAAGAACAGAAAAGAAAGGTAGAACGACTATGAGCATTAGGATCGGGATTATGGGGTACGGTAACCTTGGCAGGGGAATCGAATGTGCAGTAAAGCAGAATGCTGATATGGAGCTGACGGCAGTGTTTTCCAGAAGAAATCCGGACTCGGTGAAGATTTTGACGGAAGGGGTGCCTGTTTATCCGGCATCTGAAGTTCTGAAGATGAAAGATGAAATAGATGTCCTTATTTTATGCGGAGGGAGTGCAACGGATCTGCCGGTTCAGACACCGGAACTTGCAAAATATTTTACGGTAGTAGACAGCTTTGATACACACGCAAGGATTCCGGAGCATTTTGCGAACGTTGATGCAGCGGCAAAAGAGGCAGGAACGGTTGCTGTCATTTCTGCAGGCTGGGATCCGGGAATGTTTTCTTTAAACCGCCTGTATGCCAATGCTATTTTGCCGGATGGTGCAGATTATACGTTTTGGGGAAAGGGAGTCAGTCAGGGACATTCAGATGCGATCCGGCGTGTAGAAGGAGTATTGGACGGAAAACAGTATACCGTTCCGGTCCCGGAAGCGTTAGAAGCAGTAAGAGAAGGAAAGAATCCTGAGCTGACAACAAGACAGAAGCACACCAGAGAGTGCTTTGTTGTGGCAGAACCAGGGGCAGATCTTGTAAAAATTGAGGCAGAGATCAAAGCAATGCCGAACTATTTTGCAGATTATGATACAACGGTAACTTTTATTACGGAAGAAGAATTGAAGAAAAACCACGCGGGGATCCCTCACGGTGGTTTTGTGATCCGCAGCGGAAGGACCGGATGGGAACTGGAACATACGCATATCATAGAGTACAGTTTAAAACTGGATTCCAATCCTGAATTTACGGCATCCGTGATCGCAGCATGTGCAAGAGCAGCCGTGCGTATGAAAAAAGAGGGAATGACGGGATGCAAAACGATTTTCGACATTCCGCCGGCATATCTTTCTGCAGAATCTGCTGAAGAATTACGTGCGCATTTGCTGTAAGAGGGAAATGGCGGTAAGCGCAGAAAGGAAAGAAGCAAATGGATTTTTTAGAACTTTTGAAAGTGATATTTCTCGGAGTCATCGAAGGGGTGACTGAGTGGCTGCCGATCAGCAGCACCGGGCATATGCTTTTGGTGGATGAATTCCTTCATCTTGATATGACGGAAGAATTTAAGGAAATGTTTTTTATCCTGATCCAATTAGGAGCAATCCTCGCAGTAATCCTCTTATTTTGGAATAAAATGTGGCCGTTTCAGTTTCAGGATAAGACAAAGCCGATGGTAAAAAAGGACATTTTTTCTGTCTGGTTTAAAGTGGTGGTTGCCTGCATTCCGGGTGCTATTGTGACGATACTGTTTGATGATTATGTCGAAGCACATTTTAAGACGCCGGAAGTGATTGCGGCTGCATTGATCTTTTATGGGATCGCTTTTATTGTAATAGAAAAGTGGAACCGAAAGAGAACACCGAAGGTTATGTCGCTTGCAGATATTACATACAAGACGGCTTTTATCATCGGAATGTTCCAGGTACTGTCCATTGTTCCAGGCACTTCCCGCTCGGGAGCCACGATCATAGGAGCTCTGCTGATCGGAGTTTCCAGAGTAGCAGCAGCGGAATTTACATTTTTTCTTGCAGTACCTGTTATGCTTGGAATGAGTGCGTTAAAAATTTTGAAATTCGGACTGAGTTTTTCAGGGACAGAGGCAGCAGTGTTGCTTGTCGGTATGGGAACGGCATTCGTCGTATCGGTATTGGTAATACGGTTTTTGATGAGCTATATCAAAAAAAAGGACTTTACTTTATTTGGATGGTATCGTATTTTGCTTGGTATAGTAATCATTGAAATTTTGACAAAGCTATGATAGAATAAAAGGACAAGAAGGATACCAGGGGAATTCGTTTCTCCGGAAAACAAGGAGGATTGTATGTTAGAAACAAAGAACTATAAGTTTTGGTTTTGTACAGGATCTCAGGATTTGTATGGTGATGAATGTCTGGCACATGTTGCCGAGCATTCAAAGATCATTGTAGAAAAGCTGAATGCATCCGGATTACTTCCTTATGAGGTAGTGTGGAAGCCGACGCTGATTACAAATGAACTGATTCGTAAGACATTTAATGAAGCAAATGTGGATGAAAATTGTGCAGGTGTGATCACATGGATGCACACTTTTTCTCCGGCAAAGTCCTGGATCATCGGTCTGCAGGAATACAGAAAGCCGCTTCTTCATTTACATACACAGTTTAATGAAGAAATTCCATATGATACGATCGATATGGACTTCATGAATGAAAACCAGTCTGCACACGGAGACAGAGAATATGGCCACATTGTTTCCAGAATGGGGATTGAACGGAAAGTTGTAGTAGGACACTGGTCGGATGAGACCGTTCAGAAGAGGATCGGTTCCTGGATGAGAACTGCAGTAGGCGTGATCGAAAGCAGCCACATTCGTGTAATGAGAGTTGCCGATAACATGAGAAACGTAGCAGTTACCGAAGGTGACAAGGTAGAGGCACAGCTTAAATTCGGTTGGGAAGTAGATACTTATCCGGTAAATGAGATTGCAGAAAGCGTAGCAGCAGTTTCGGTAGCAGATACCAATGCTCTGGTAGAAGAATACTATTCAAAGTATGACATCTTATTAGAAGGAAGAGATCCGCAGGAATTTAAGAAGCACGTTGCAGTCCAGGCACAGATCGAACTTGGATTTGAGCGTTTCTTGGAAGAAAAGAACTATCATGCGATCGTTACACACTTTGGCGATCTTGGTGCATTACAGCAGCTTCCGGGTCTTGCAATCCAGCGTCTGATGGAAAAAGGTTATGGTTTTGGCGCAGAAGGTGACTGGAAAGTTGCCGCTATGGTAAGACTGATGAAGATCATGACACAGGGTGTAAAGGATGCAAAGGGTACTTCCATGTTGGAAGATTACACTTACAATTTCGTAAAAGGAAAAGAAGGCATTTTACAGGCACACATGCTGGAAATCTGTCCGACGATCGCAGACGGTCCTATCAGCATCAAGTGTCAGCCGCTTTCCATGGGTGACAGAGAAGATCCGGCTAGACTTGTATTTACATCAAAAGAAGGTCCGGGTGTTGCAGTTTCCTTAATTGACCTCGGAAACAGATTCCGACTGATCATCAATGATGTTAATTGCAAGAAGAATGAAAAGCCGATGCCAAAGCTTCCGGTTGCTACAAACTTCTGGGAGCCACAGCCAAATCTGTATACAGGTGCGGAAGCATGGATTTTAGCAGGTGGTGCACACCATACTGCATTTTCTTATGATCTGACATCGGAGCAGATGGGTGACTGGGCAAATGCAATGGGAATCGAAGCTGTATATATTGACAAGGATACAACGATCCGTCAGTTTAAGAATGAGCTTCTTTGGAACAGCATTGCTTATAAATAAAAATTCATATTGAGACATAAAAAGGCTGTCGCTTCAGATGCGGCAGCCTTTTTAAAACAGAAAATCTGTACTTGTTTTAAGCAGATGGTTTCTTTTTTGCGAAACGGCCTTCCGTAGGGAGGAGATATCGTTTTAATTGTGAAACCATTTTTATGATGAAGAAATGAAATACGGTATCTACCGGGATTTGAATCAGGTTCTTTGTGATACGGAGAGGAAGTACGGCCCAAAATGCTTTTCCGGTAAACATACAGCTCCAAAGGGTATTCAGACCGATATTGCAAAAGACTTTTACAAGAATTTCTGCAATAAAAATAAGCAGGATTGATTTTAAATTTGAGGTGATCCATCCGGACAATTTTCCGTTTTGCGGCTGTTTGATCTGGAGACGGTAGAAAAAGGTACCGTAGATCAGACCGCCAAGCATAGCCGTTAAGGTATAGCCGGGAAAGAAGACACCATCCGGTTTGATCAGAAATTTAACCAGATCCATGACACCTCCAAATACACAGCCGACGACCGGACCATAGATGAAGTCAACAATCCGGTTTGGAACACCGGAAAATCCGATTTTGATCTCACTTGTGATATAAAAGGATGTCGTGGTGCTGAGGACAATAGACAGTGCGGCCATCAATCCGCAGATCACGATAGTAAGGAGACTGGAAAACTCCTTTGCTGATTCGGCATACATACCAAAGAAGCGGCGTATGCTGTTTTTTTTGTGCGACGTAGATTCATACATAGAAAAACTCCTCCTTTGTGCAGTTTTCCGTGAGGTACAAAAATGTACTATGAACTACATAATGGAAGAGCGCTGTGTGCGACCAATATGTAGCAGCGGGATGCGAACCTCGTACCGCAAGACATATGGAGAATGCACCATTGACTTTTCGTCTGCATGACAACTCCCTGTTCACACAGCACTTAACGCACAAGATTCTACTCTGCATTTTTTTCTTTACGAGGACAGTATACTCGGTTACAATAAATTTGTAAAGCACGAATGCAAAAGAAAGAGGAAGAAGAAAATGAGACATGAATTTCCGGAATATTATAAAGAGTTTTCCTGTGTGGCAGGAGAATGTGAGGCAACCTGTTGTGCCGGGTGGCAGATCGTAGCAGATAAGGAGTCTCTGAAAAAATACAAAAAAGTCAAAGGAAATTTTAAGGAGCGGATCAAAAAGGGAGTGAATTTTAAAGAAGGAGTGTTTTTTCAGGACAAAGAAAGAAGATGTGCTTTTCTGAATAAGGATAATCTGTGTGATATGTATATGACGCATGGAGAAGGAGCATTATGCGAAACATGTACCCGTTATCCGAGACACACGGAAGAGTTTGAAAATGTACGGGAGCACACACTCTCCATATCATGTCCGACTGCAGCAAAACTGATCCTGCTTAGGAAAGAGCCGGTACGGTTTTACAGCGAGGAAGAAATGGGAGAGGAAGAGGTTTTTGATGAATTTGATCCGGTACTTTATGAAAAGTTAGCGGAAGCGAGGACGGAAATGATCCGGTTATTACAAGACAGAACACTTTCTCTGCAACTTCGTATGACAACTGTTTGGAAGTTTGCAGTACGGTTCCAGAAATCTATGGATGACGGGATGCTGTATGTGCAGGAGAATCTGTGGAAGTATCTGAAACGGGAAGAATCCGGTGAAAACGGGAAGAATGCATTTGAATGTCGGAAAAGCGGAACCGGTGCGGATTTTTCTGACAGGAAAGCCTGTTTTTCCGTCCTGTTTGAGCTGGAAGTGCTGCAGAATGAATGGAAGGATATGCTGGAGAATACATGGGAGTATCTGTATTCCGGCACCAAAGAAGAATATGAAAGAAAGAAGAGCGAGTTTTTGGAATGGAGATGTACCGATATTCCTGACTGGGATATTTATATGGAACAGCTGATGGTCTATTTCCTATACACCTATTTTTGCGGCGCGGTGTATGACGAATATGTGGCATCTAAAGCAAAATTGGCAGTATTGAGTGCTTTCTATGCAGAAGAATTTTTATGTAGCGAATGGGCAAAAAATGATAAAAAACTGGAACAGCAGGATATCACTCGTATGATATACCGCTATTCCAGGGAATTGGAGCATTCTGATCTGAATTTATGTGCAATGGACCGGATGCTGGAAGAATTAGTCAGTAGCCAGGATCTTTAAACGTGCCAGTAAGCTGCGAACGGACGGAACCGAAAGCAGTAACAGGGTCAGCAGGACTTCCGGAAGAATGTAGCTCAAATTATAAGCTGTTGATGCCCAAAGGGCAGCAAGATTTCCTTTCAGACTGTCGACGTAGGAAGTATAAAAGATAAAGCCGGAGATCTCATGAAAGAGAAAACGACCAAAGGTACCTGCAAGATAGCCGGTGATAAGACCGTTTTTTCTGTTGTGAAAAAATCCGGAGAGTCCCAGGGCGCAGAAAGCGAGAGGATAATCGAGCAGAACCTGTGCCGGATGAACAATGTAAGGTCCGGTAATAAATTGCAGGATCCCATAAGCAAATCCGGAAACGAGGCCGGTAACAGGACCGTACCAGTAGCCGATAAGACACATTACGAGCATGCTGAACAATGTCGTAGAACCGCCGTTTGGCAGACTTGGAAGCTTGATAACGGCGGAAATGACAGTTGCGAGTGCGATGGCAGCTGCGGAAAAGACGAGTTGCTTTGTTTTGATTTTTGACATAAAAAAATCCTCCTTAGAATAAAGCTTAGGAGGGGCCACAAAATAAAGAAAGTAAAAGTTCTGCTTCCTTACGCCGGCATTAACCGGATCAAGTGATGAGGGTCAGCAGCATGTGGCTGCTTCTCAGCGATGGCACCCCTAGCAAGTAAAAAATTACAAACAGAGTATAACATAACAGATAAGAAAAATCCAGTACAAAATGCTGCTTGACAGTAACTCGTGAAATAAAAAAATAAATTCCACTTCTTGCTGAATTTAGTCTTACACTATCT
>CAZWCZ010000032.1:0-21687 GCA_964632165.1 uncultured Lachnospiraceae bacterium
AAGACAATTCCTACTTATTTGCAATAGCTGCCTGTGCTGCTGCAAGTCTTGCAATCGGCACACGGAATGGAGAACAGGAAACGTAAGTTAAGCCAAGCTTATGGCAGAATTCAACGGAGGATGGGTCACCGCCGTGCTCACCACAAATACCTACATGGAGGTCTGGGCGAACTGCCTTACCAAGCTTAATGGACATATCCATTAACTTACCAACACCAGTCTGGTCGAGCTTTGCGAATGGATCGTTCTCGAAAATCTTAGCGTCATAGTAAGCGTCTAAGAACTTACCAGCATCATCACGGGAGAAACCGTAAGTCATCTGGGTTAAATCGTTTGTACCGAAGCAGAAGAATTCAGCTTCCTTAGCGATTTCATCAGCAGTTAAGCATGCTCTTGGGATTTCAATCATAGTACCAACTTCGTACTTGAGTTCTACACCTGCAGCAGCGATTTCTGCATCAGCAGTAGCTACTACTACATTCTTAACATACTTTAATTCCTTAACTTCGCCAACCAGAGGAATCATGATTTCAGGAACAAGGTTCCAATCCGGATGATTCTTCTTTACGTTGATTGCTGCGCGGATAACAGCCTTTGTCTGCATCTTAGCAATTTCCGGGTAGGTAACTGCAAGACGGCATCCTCTATGACCCATCATTGGGTTGAACTCATGCAGGGAAGCAATGATAGCCTTGATGGTATCAACACTCTTGCCCTGAGAATTAGCAAGCTTTTCAATGTCTTCTTCCTCTGTAGGAACGAACTCATGCAAAGGCGGATCCAGGAAACGGATGGTAACAGGATTGCCTTCCAGAGCTTCATAAAGAGCTTCAAAGTCACTCTGCTGATATGGAAGGATTTTTTCAAGAGCTGCTTCTCTTTCTTCTACTGTATCAGAACAGATCATTTCACGGAATGCAGCGATTCTGTCTTCTTCAAAGAACATATGCTCTGTACGGCAAAGACCGATACCTTCTGCACCAAGCTCACGAGCTTTCTTAGCATCAGCCGGAGTATCTGCATTGGTACGAACCTGAAGCTTACGGAACTTATCTGCCCAAGCCATGATTCTGCCGAATTCTCCTGCAATGGTAGCAGCTACTGTAGGGATGATACCCTCATAAATGTTACCTGTAGTACCGTCAATGGAGATTTCGGAACCTTCTGTAAATGTCTTGCCTGCTAATGTGAACTTCTTGTTTTCTTCATCCATGTTGATATCGCCGCAACCGGATACGCAGCAGGTACCCATACCACGTGCAACTACAGCTGCATGGGATGTCATACCACCACGAACAGTCAGGATACCCTGAGCTGCCTTCATACCTGTGATATCTTCGGGAGAGGTCTCAAGACGAACAAGAACAACCTTTTCGCCTCTTGCAGCCCATTCAACAGCGTCATCAGCCGTAAATACGACCTTACCGCAGGCAGCACCCGGAGATGCACCAAGACCCTTACCCATTGGAGTAGCAGCCTTTAATGCCTTAGCATCAAACTGTGGATGCAGTAATGTATCTAAGTTACGAGGGTCGATCATTGCAACAGCTTCTTCTTCTGTTCTCATACCTTCGTCAACGAGATCACATGCGATCTTAAGAGCAGCCTGAGCTGTTCTCTTACCATTACGTGTCTGGAGCATATAGAGCTTCTTGTTCTCAACAGTGAACTCCATATCCTGCATGTCTCTGTAATGGTTTTCAAGCTTTGCACAAACATCCTTAAACTGTGCAAATGCTTCAGGGAATTTCTCTTCCATCTGAGCGATCGGCATTGGTGTACGAACACCTGCTACTACGTCTTCGCCCTGTGCGTTTGTTAAGAATTCACCCATCAGCTTCTTTTCACCTGTAGCAGGGTCACGTGTAAATGCAACACCTGTACCACAGTCATCACCCATGTTACCAAATGCCATGGACTGAACATTTACGGCAGTACCCCAGGAATATGGGATATCGTTGTCACGACGGTAAACATTCGCACGTGGGTTGTCCCAGGAACGGAATACAGCCTTGATAGCACCCATTAACTGTTCCTTTGGATCGTTCGGGAAATCTGTACCGATCTTAGCCTTGTATTCAGCCTTAAACTGGGAAGCCAGTTCCTTTAAATCATCAGCAGTCAGATCTACGTCCTGTGTTACGCCTCTGTCAGCCTTCATCTTGTCGATAAGCTCTTCAAAATACTTCTTACCAACTTCCATAACTACATCAGAGTACATCTGGATGAATCTTCTGTAGCAGTCCCAAGCCCAACGAGGATTGCCGGACTTGGCAGCGATTACGTTTACTACGTCTTCATTTAAACCGAGGTTTAAGATAGTGTCCATCATACCCGGCATGGAAGCTCTTGCACCGGAACGTACAGAAACAAGTAAAGGATTTTCCTTATCTCCAAACTTCTTTCCTGTGATCTCTTCCATCTTTACAATGTATTCGTTAATCTGTCCCTGGATTTCAGCATTGATCTCTCTGCCATCCTCATAGTACTGAGTACAAGCTTCTGTTGTGATTGTGAAACCCTGTGGTACCGGAAGTCCTAATCCGGTCATTTCTGCGAGGTTTGCGCCCTTACCACCGAGAAGTTCTCTCATGGAAGCATTACCTTCGCTGAACAAGTATACCCATTTTCTTGCCATTTTTAATATCCTCCTAATTTTTTTCTGCAGGATGTCCTGCTTTTTTGTCTGACATGAAGTTAGTTTCTATGTACATTCACGCCAACAATTAAAAATGTAAGATTGTCAACATGAATATTATAGCACAATCTTTGTTAAAAACAAAACACTTTTTTCTAGTGTAAGCGTTTACAATTGATTAAAACTCAAATTTTTTCTCAAAGTAAGCCTTCAGGTCCTCAATTTTTACTCTTTCCTGCTCCATTGTGTCACGGTCACGTACCGTTACCGCTCCATCCTGTTCGGATTCAAAGTCATAGGTAACGCAGAAAGGTGTTCCGATTTCATCCTGCCTTCTGTAACGCTTACCGATATTTCCTCTGTCATCGAATTCGCAGTTATAGTATTTGGAAAGTTCCATGAAAATCTTTTCCGCACCCTCCGTCAGCTTTTTGGAAAGCGGAAGCACACCGATCTTGACCGGAGCAAGTGCCGGGTGGAAGTGCAGCACGGTACGGATATCACCTTCTGCAATTTCTTCTTCGTCATAAGCAGCACACAAAAACGCCAGTGTCACGCGATCAGCGCCAAGTGACGGTTCAATGACATACGGTACATATTTTTCTTTCTTTTCATCATCAAAATAGCTCATATCCTGTCCGGATGTATTCTGATGCTGTGTCAGGTCATAATCCGTTCTGTCAGCAATTCCCCAAAGTTCACCCCAGCCGAATGGGAACAGAAACTCAATATCCGTTGTTGCTTTGGAATAGAAGCAGAGTTCTTCCGGATCATGGTCACGAACACGCATTTCCTCCGGCTTAATACCGAGTGTCTGCAGCCAGTCAATACAGAACTGCTTCCAATAAGCAAACCATTCCAGATCGGTTCCCGGCTCACAGAAAAATTCCAGTTCCATCTGTTCAAATTCTCTTGTTCTGAACGTAAAGTTGCCCGGTGTGATCTCATTACGGAAGGACTTACCTACCTGTCCGATACCAAACGGGATCTTCTTTCTGGAAGTTCTCTGTACATTCTTAAAGTTTACAAAAATGCCCTGGGCGGTTTCCGGACGAAGATATACGATATTTTTTGCATCTTCGGTAACTCCCTGGAATGTCTTGAACATCAGATTAAACTGACGGATATCCGTAAAATTGTGCTTTCCGCAGCTTGGGCAGTTAATGCCGTGCTCATCGATATAACTTTTCATTTCTTCATTGGACCAGGCATCAATTGCCTTATCAAATTCAATCTTATTCTCAAATGCATAATCTTCGATCAGCTTGTCCGCACGGAAGCGCTCTTTACATTCCTTACAGTCCATCAGCGGATCTGCAAAACCTCCAAGATGTCCGCTTGCAACCCATGTCTGCGGATTCATCAGGATCGCACAGTCTACACCGACATTATAAGGATTCTGCTGGATAAATTTCCCCCACCATGCCTTTTTTACGTTATTTTTCAATTCTACACCGAGATTACCGTAATCCCAGGTATTTGCCAGACCGCCATAAATTTCGGAGCCCGGATACACAAAACCTCTGGACTTTGCGAGTGCAATGATCTTGTCCATTGTCTTTTCCATAATAATTCCTCCTTGTTTTTTAGACTTGCTTGTGCACGGAGACAGATCCTCTCTGGGTAAAAAAAACGCCCCAAGCAAAACAAGTAAGTACCTTGTCTGCTTAGGGCGAACAATTCTGTCCGTGGTTCCACCTAGCTTCACGGAAACCATTCCGGCTGCCGTGCTCTCTTCTTCCCATAACGCAGGACCGCGTTGACTCCTACATGAAATAATTTTTCTTTCGGGTCACAGCTCCAAGGTGCCTTCCGCAACAGCCGCTAAAGATTTTCACCAGCCATCTTCTCTCTGCCTGCGCTTATCACGTACTCTTCCTCTTCAAAGCCTTTCTTACATTGAGATTATATCGGAGAGACCCCAAAAAGTCAATGCCTTTTTCTTAGGGATTACAGTTCCCGCAAGGCTTATATCCCTGTTCAATGAGTTCTTCCCTTGTTTCCGTGGTATCCATACGGTTCGATTCTTTCATCGTTGATACGCTTCCACAGTAAGGATAGTGGAATTTTTTCGTATTGATGTTCAAGACATAAGTAACATCTTCGTCTGTCTTATTCTGCTCATAGGCATCTTCTGTCAGCTCACTGTTCCCGGTTGCATAGTCAATCGTTACTCCCGGCTGCACATTGTAAACAAAGACATTAAAACAGATGCCTTCTCCCTCGTCTTCTACAGACCATGCTTCCATCAGCACTCCGGCCGCCAAAAGATTATTGTCGTCAAACATTGGGAGCACACGATACATTACATGATTTCCGGTTTCCCTGATATAATCTGCCACCATGTTTTCAAACGGAAGCATTCCGATAACGTTCATATATCTTGTCCCGGTAATCAGGTTCTGACGGTTTGCATTTTCTCCTGTCAGCTGGTATCCGATCAAATGGCACCGGTTATATAAATAGTTGCCTTCTACAATATCATACTTTACCGTATGCCAGCCTGTAGGTTTTACCGAGCCAATGCTCCCGCGGTCTTCTGTCGGCATCAGATCTGTTCCGATGTTCGCATAAACGAGCGTACACCTTCCAAGTTCGTCCAGCTCTCCGTAGATCTCAAAAGAGTCTGTCATCGTTTTGGATACTTCAAAAAACGGAACATTCCCATGGATGACCACGTACGGTTCTGTGGTATATTCCGGAATCTCCTGCAGTGTGATCGGTATCTCCGACCAGTCTGCTTCTGCTGCAGCTGTCGGCTCCGGTGTCGGCGTCGTTTCCTGCTCCGGTGTCGGTGTTGTCCCCTGCTCCGGTGCCGGTGTTGCCTCCTGCTTCGGTGTCGGCGTCAGTTCCGGCGTCGTTGGTGTTGTGCATCCAAGGATTCCAAAACACAACAGAAGCAACAAATAATACTTTAGTTTCTTCATGACTGTTCTCTCCCTCGTTCATAAAGTTCTTTTTGCATCTCCGGATGCGTGTTCCCTTCAAAAAAACTCTTTGAAATGCACGCATATCCTGAAAGATCTATCGAAAAATGCCGGTCGGACGGGTAAGATCTTCCCCAACGGTAAAGCACGATCCTCTCCGGCTTTTGCACAATTTCCGATACTTCCGTATCTTCGGCAAAAAAACGTTCCTGCGTCCAGGGATAGTTTATCGGATCTTCACAAATCTCCAGCCGTTCCTGTTGTTCTTCCGGAAACTGTCTTGCCGTATACGGAGTCACATACAGTTTTTCCCCTTCCGGCAGATCACAAAGCATGTCCTGTCTTACTCTTACATCCATACTCTGTCTCCGTCTGTTAAACATCATTCCCATTCCGTCATCTACACATGCGATCAGGATCATATGCTACCTGCTCCTTTATGGCAGCCCGTGCAGTGTGCACAAGCCGTTCCTGCCTCCGTACCGGCTTCATATGCGTACACGTTTTGATTCCCGCCAAACGAAAAATCTCTGATATTCTCCAACAGACAGACTGCTTGTGCGGCAATGCCTTCTCCGGCTCCCGTAAACCCAAGTCCTTCTTCTGTGGTTGCTTTGATATTGACCTGAGAAATGTCGATCTCCAATGTCTTAGCTATCGTTTCTCTCATTTCCGGGAGATATGCCGCCAGTTTCGGACGTTGGGCAATGATCGTAGCATCAATATTTCCGACCAGATATAACTCCTCGTCCAAAAGCTTTTTTACCTCTTTTAAAAGAGCGATGCTTGAAATTCCTCTGTACCGTTCCTCGGAATCCGGAAAATGTTTTCCTATGTCTCCCAATGCGGCTGCTCCAAGCAAAGCATCCATGATCGCGTGTACCAATACATCTGCGTCCGAATGTCCCAACAGTCCCTTTTCATACGGGACAGCTACTCCTCCAAGGATCAGTGCCCTGTTTTCTGTCAGTCGATGTACATCATATCCTGTTCCTATCCTCATCTTATTCCGTCTCCCTTCCAAAGTACCGGTCGATCGCATCCGCAACTCCTTTTGCGATCTTTCTTTGGTATTCTTCGGTTGCCATCCGTTCGTCTTCTTCTTTATTTGACATATAACCCATTTCAAGTATTGTCGTAGGAACTGTCGTCCAGTTGATTCCTGTCATGGTATCCGTTTCCCAGATATAACGTTTTTTTGCCCCTGTCTGTGCAACCACTTCTTCCAGGACAAGTTCGGAAAGCCGTTTACTTTCACTGTACAGATAGGCATTATACGGATTATCCTTTGTCTGGCAGATTGTTTCTACTCCGTTTACGCTTTCCTTATCCGAACTGTTTGCATGCACGCGTATGAAAGCATCCGCATCAAGCTCATTCGCGATCTGGGCGCGCTCTGCATTTGAAATATCTATATCGTGACTTTCCCTTGTCATCACAACAGTATATCCTCTTGCTTCCAGTTCCTCACGAATATAAAAGCTTACCTTCAGTACCAGCTGATACTCCCATGTTTTGGAATAATTTCCGTAAGTACCGGAAGATACTTTTGCTTTCATCTCTGTCGAACCCGGTCCTAACGGTTCTGTTTCATAATTTCCTTTACTCTGATGCCCAGGATCCAAAACGATCAGATAGTTTTCTCTTTCTCCCTTTGGCGGTATCGTTGGCACCGGAGTCGGTGTCGGCGGCGGTGTTTCTGTCAGATAGGAATTGCTCATATATCCTGTTTTTCCGTCATATTCCACCTCATACCACCCTGTTTCCACACACTGGCGCAATATTCTGACCCCGCTGCCTTTCGGTGCGGTCGCAAGAATCTTTCCGGTGGTATCCGGTGTGGAACGCATATTCAGATTTCCTGTTGTATAATAGGTCTTTTCATCCACTTCACGGAACGTATAACCTGCTGCCGTCGGTGTCGGTATTGGCGTTTCCGTTGCAGTCGGTGTTGGCGTGACTATCGGTGTTTCTGTCGGCATCGGGGTTGAGGTCAGTTCTTCCGTCGGTGTAGGTGCGGTCGTTACCTCCTGTGTTGGTGCTGAGGTTGGCACTGAAGTAGGTGTTGGTGTCATCGTGCCTTCTGCTTCCTGCCATCCGCACCCGAGCAGTAAAAATACCAAAGCTGCACACCCTAACATAATTTTTATCTTTCTATGTCTCATATAAAAATCCTCCTTCTTCTCTCTGTTGACACTCCCCTAACTAGAACACGGTGGTAGCCTTATATGTGACTTCCCACTGTCCGGGCGTGTTCACGACTTTCACCCGTTAGAAACGTGCACCGCCAGGCGCACAATTAAAAAAAAGCCTTGAAAACAATTGTTTTCAAGGCTTTACAGTAGCGAGAGAGGGATTTGAACCCACGACACCACGGGTATGAACCGTGTGCTCTAGCCAACTGAGCTATCTCGCCATAATGGGACCTATAGGGCTCGAACCTATGACCCTCTGCTTGTAAGGCAGATGCTCTCCCAGCTGAGCTAAGATCCCATTTACGTACCCCGTATCTGAGGTACGTTTTGTATTATAGCAAGGTTTTTCCCCTTTGTCAACAACTTTTTTCTCGAATTTTGCAAAAAGTTAAAATATTTTACACAATTCCCGGGAGAATACATATCACGCCGGATTTTCCCATTTACAGTACATTTTTCGGTGTAAAGCTGTAAGGAAGGAGTTCTTTCAGTGTATATCCCTTATAATCCTCTGTTCCGGTACCAAGATACACAAGAAATTCCTCGGAATCACAAAATTCTGCAAGCACCTGCCGACACACCCCGCAAGGAGAACAAAACTCCAACGGTCCGTCTGCCTTGCCGCCGACAATTGCAATCGCGATAAACTCCGTAACGCCTTCGCTCACTGCCTTAAATAAAGCGGTCCGTTCTGCACAGTTTGTCGGTGAAAATGCTGCGTTCTCCACGTTGCATCCGCCAAAAACCGTTCCGTCCTTCGCCAGCAGTGCTGCCCCGACCTGATAATTGGAATAAGGAGAATACGAACGCTTCCGATATTCCATTGCGGTTGTCATGAGCTTCTGCTCCATTTCTTTTCCTATCATAGCTTTTCTCCGCTCTCTCTTAATAACCGTTTGCCTGTTCGTTCTTTGCAAGCTTTACAATGCGGCTTGTTCCAAGTCTGGAAGCTCCGAGCGAAATAAACTTCTCTGCATCATCAAAAGACGCAATACCGCCTGCCGCCTTCATCTTAACATCCGGTCCGACATGTGCCGCAAACAAAGCAATATCCTCAAATGTCGCTCCGGCTTTGGAAAACCCGGTCGAAGTTTTGATAAAATCCGCACCGGATGCCGTCACAACTTCACACATCCTGATCTTTTCCTCTTCTGTCAAAAGGCAGGTTTCAATGATCACCTTTAATATTTTCTTACCGCAGGCAGCCTTTAACGTACGGATCTCTTCTTCTACCAGATCAAATCTTCCGTCTTTTACCCAGCCGAGATTGATCACCATATCTATCTCATCTGCTCCGTTTGCCAATGCGTCCTTCGTCTCGAATTCCTTCACCGCAGTTGTCATATACCCATTCGGAAAACCGATTACCGTGCAGATTGCCAGTTTGTCTCCAACGTATTCTTTTGCGCGTGCAACATAAGATGGCGGGATGCATACCGAAGCTGTTCCGTATGCCATTCCGTCATCACAGATCTGACGGATCTCTTCCCAGGTTGCTGTCTGTGTCAATAAAGTATGGTCTACTGTCTTAAAAATTTCTTTTCTGTCCATCATTTCCTCCTATGCTAACTCCAGAGCCACTTCCATCATTTCATGGAAAGAATTCTGTCTGTCTTCTGCGGAGAGTTCTTCTCCCGTATATAAGTGATCGGAAATCGTCAGCATGCAAAGTGCTTTTTTCCCTGCTCTTGCGGCATTCAGATACAGTGCAGCCGCTTCCATCTCCACGCAGAGTACCTGCATCTTCTTCCAGCTGTCATTTACCGTCTTATCATCATTATAGAAAATGTCAGAGGAAAGTACGTTGCCTACTGCCACGTTTATTCCCTTGCCTTCTGCAACCTCTACTGCCTTTCTCAACAGACCGTAATCTGCGATCGGAGCGATCGTACCCGGCAGATTATACTGGCTGGCATAATTAGAGTTTGTGGATGCGCCCATGCCGATAACAAGATCTCTTAACTTAACATCGTCAGAAATGCCGCCGGCAGAACCAATGCGGATCACGGCATCAACATCATAAAAATTGAACAGTTCATAGGAATAAATGCCAATGGACGGCATTCCCATACCGCCTCCCATCACGGAAACTTCTTTTCCCTTATAAGTTCCGGTGTAGCCAAACATATTTCTTACTGTGTTAAAACATTTTACATTTTCAAGATAATGCTCTGCAATATACTTTGCACGGAGCGGATCGCCCGGCATCAATACTGTTTTTGCAATGTCACCTTTCTGTGCCGCATTATGTGGTGTTGCCATATTTAAAAACCTCCTGATTCTTATGATTCTGTAGTTGGAGATGATCTCCTTTTTCATTTGCTTCAGCGCCATTTTACCACATACCGGAAGAAAAGACAAGATTTCACTTCACATCGGTACTCCCCTTTCCGCGTTTCCATTTCCAGTCTGTCGGCAGACTGACACGGAACAGGCGTTTTGCCAGTTTTCCGGGATGGAACGGGAACAGCGGGTAGATATAGCTTTTTCCACCGATCACTTTGTTGCTTGCAATAGAATATATAAAGAAAATGACTCCCGCCAAAAATCCCCGGACGCCGAAGAAATGCGTTGCGATCAATGTCAGTATCCGGAAAAACTTAATGGCATAACCAAGTTCATAACTGGCCTGCGTATAATTAGCAAGGATCACAAACGCCATGTACAACAGCGGTTCTGAATTAAACCATCCCGAAGATACCGCAAATTCCCCGACCACCAATGCAGAGATCACGCTGAGCGGCAGGCTTAGCATACTTGGTGTATTCAAAGCCGCAAGCCTCAGTCCGTCAATGGAAAACTCCAATAAAAGGAACTGCCAGATAAGCGGAATGTTCATCGGTTCTTTCAGTGCAATAAATGCAAAACTTTCCGGAAGGCGTTCCGGCTGCTGCATCAGGAGTAAAAACAATGGCGTCAGTACAAATGCAAGAATGTTGGCCAATACCCTGCTTAAACGGAGATAAGTCCCCGTTATCGGAGGAAAATAGTAATCGTCTGCTTCTTCGATCATATCAAATATCGTTGTGGGAAGTATCATTGCCGCCGGCGAATTATCCACAAAAATAACAATGTTTCCTTCCAGCAGTGACGCTGTCGCTGTATCCGGTCGCTCCGAAAACTTAAACTTAGGAAAAGGATTCCACCAGGACTTCGTATACAGACATTCTGCAAGACTTTCCTGATTCATTGTCAGCGATTCCACATCAATCTTTCGGATACGTTCTTTGATCTCATCCAGGTAGCTTTTATCTGTCCTGCCTTCCATATAGCACACTACAACATCCGTATGAGATACTGTTCCGACATTCATATGCTCCATTGTCAGCTTCGGGTCACGGATCCTCCGCCGTATCAATGCCGTATTGCAGACCAGAGTTTCCACAAAACCGTCTCTGGAGCCGCGCATGACCTTATCTTTTTCGGGTTCCTGCATACTTCTTGTCGGATAAGTTCTTATGTCCAGTGCGACCACTTCCTGATATCCGTCTATCAGAATACACGGCATTCCTGAAAGCACCGCAAGAATAACCTGTTCTTTTTTTTCAAGAAGTTCCGCCTCCATATAAGGCAGCTGCCGTTTTACAAATTCTTCTGCACGATCCGGCATATCCTCCGGTAAGATTTCCGCGAAGCCGCTCATCATTTTCTGCATCATTTCATCTTTTATCATCCCGTCAATAAAAATCAGAGCCGCTGCCTGTTCTGAAACGAAGAATTCATGAACCGTCACATCAAAATTTTTTTCTGTACGAAGTTCTTTCCGATACCACTCTTTCTTCGATTGAAATTCTGCAGATTTTCCCATAAAAAAACTACCTCCGTCCTGTACCATCACATTCTCAAAGGTAGTTTTCTTCTTTCTTCTGTATTTTATTCCGTGAAATTTATCGATACTCTTCCCGAACCGGACTCGATCACAAACGAATTTGCGGCATCTTCATACGTGATCTTTCTTTCACTTTCTTTTTTCCCGTTGATGTACATTCCTCCGCTTCCGAGGTCGGCACGGATATTATAGTCTGCCTCTTTCCCTTCAATGTTCAGATTGAGTGAACCGCTCCCTGTATCAAAGATGCAGTTTCCGGTCAGAACTCCGTGATAAGTCACTCTGCCGGAACCGCTGTCAAGCAAAAGATTCTCTGCAATCACTTCCTCAAACGTACAGATTCCTGACCCGGTATTAAGCCTTGTCTCCCCCAATCGGCAATCCATTACCTTTAATATACCGGATCCCGTATCCAGTCGTGATCTTTCTGCCTCAATATTCTGTACTTTTATGCTGCCGGAACCTCCGTCAATCCGAAGTTCTTCTGTCGTCAGATCTAAAAGTTCCAATTCTCCTGCCCCGTGATCAACCGTTATCTCCTTCAGAAGAACACCTTCCGGTACGGTAATAGAAAGGACTGCATTATTCTCTCCAATATGAAATCCAAAAACCTTCCTTGATTCATTCCTGCATATAAGTTCCCCGTCTTTGATCAGGAACTCATAAGCTTCCGGAATATTTTCATACGTTGCTTCAAACTTTTCTCCTGTCTGTATGATAAATTTCCCATCTACTCCGTCTGCCTTTATCACAAGAACCGGTTCTGTTACTTCAAACACACCGCTTTTTACGTTTTCATTTTTTCCAAACATTGAAATTCCCTCCTCTATTATTTTAAAAATATCCTCACCGAAATCGAAGTCTTCTTTTGCAAGTGCTTTTACTATCGTTACTCCTGTCGTTACACAACCGGCAACAACAGAACCGGCGAGCAAAAGTGCAAGCAGGATCGCTCCGTATTTCACTAATGTTTTCATGTTAATCTCCATTCCGAAGCGTATTTTTTTCGACAGGCGGGCAGAAATTCAAGCAAGAGATTTCTGCTCTGCCATCAGGACTTATTTGTGACGCTCCGGCACAAACAGCCGTGGAAAAACCAGCTCATCATAATAGTTTTCCACATTATTTTACCTCCACACCGCCAAACAACGCTGTCGCATTTACATATACCGTTGGTGCTTCACTGTCCTTATTTGAAATAAAATGATTACTGCAGCCGCCGAACAGAGACGTATCCCCCAGGCGTACTTTCACATTTACGGGAAGCAGGATTTCAATACCTCCAAACACCGCCAGAGCGTCAATGGAAACATTCTGCGTGATGACTGCTCTTCGCAGGTCCAGTGTGATCCCACCAAATATCGCTTCACAATCCATCCCCGGGAACTCTTCTTCTATCAGTAGCTTTTTCCCGGAAAACACCACACTCTCTGTCTTTTTGTCCGACGTTTTGATGGACACCTTCCTTATCCCGATATGGAACAGATTCTTAAAAATCAGGATCACACCGATCACAATGAACACCGACGGCAAAAACAACGCCGCCAGCGTATCCCAGGTAATAAGATCGCGGCAGGCAGCAAGCATCGACACTCCTGCCAAAAGCCACAGTGTATTGGAAATCCTGATGCCGTTTTCTACAATATGGATCACTGCCGGAACGATCAGAAACAGCGTCCACCATCCGTCAAAAAACAGCTGAAATTCCCATGCCCCGCTCATTCCGCCAAGCACTCCGATTCCAATGGAAACAAAAACCAGTCCCCATAAAACATTTCCGATTCTTTTTCTCATAACATTCTCCCATCGCATGATTTCTTTTGTTATCTTTATCTTATTACAAGAAATGCAAATATGCAAATTAGAGTTTGATGAGAAAAATCAAAAAAACGGCACAAAAAAAGCTCCCCGACGATTCGGAGAGCTTTGATCTTATTCAATTAAGCAAGCTTGCTCTTTGCTAATTCTGCAAGTGCCGCAAAACCTTCTGCATCATTTACAGCGAGTTCAGCTAACATCTTTCTGTTTACCTGAACATCAGCTAACTTTAAACCATACATGAACTTGCTGTAGGAAAGACCATTCATTCTGGCAGCTGCATTGATTCTTGCGATCCATAACTGTCTGAACTGTCTCTTCTTCTGCTTTCTGCCTGCATAAGAGGATGTTAATGCTCTCATTACGGACTGTTTAGCAATTCTATACTGCTTACTTCTGGCACCTCTGTAGCCCTTAGCCAGCTTTAATACTCTATTATGCTTCTTCTTAGCGTTCATTCCGCCTTTAACTCTTGCCATTGTCTTTTTCCCTCCTTACACCAAATCCTACAGATATGGTAAAATCTTCTTCATATTCTTTTCGTTTGTCTTGTCTGTCATGGTAGCTTTTCTAAGATTTCTCTTAGTCTTTGTGGACTTCTTAGTGAGGATGTGCTGCTTACCAGCTTTCATTCTCTTTAACTTTCCTGTACCAGTCATTGTAAAACGCTTTGCTGCTGCTTTACTTGTTTTTACCTTAGGCATTGTTTCTTCCTCCTTAAATCTTCCGGTTCAACCGTTGTTCTTCGATTTTACTTAATGCTTTCGCAATTAACTAACGTTTTTCACCAAGAAACATGATCATGCTTCTTCCTTCCATCTTGGCAGGCTTTTCAATTACGGCAACATCAGAAACCTTTTCAAAAAAGCTGTCAAGAATCTGTTTGCTTGTTGCCATGTGAGCCATTTCTCTACCGCGGAAACGTAAGGCAACTTTTACCTTATCGCCCTTAGTAATGAACTTCTTTGCCTGATTTGCCTTAGTATTTAAGTCATTCTCATCAATGTTTGGCGATAAACGAATTTCTTTTACTTCAGTGACTTTCTGCTTTTTCTTAGCTTCTTTCTCTTTACGGGCCAGTTCATAACGGTACTTTCCGTAATCTACGATCTTACATACCGGCGGCTTTGCCGTAGGAGCAATCTTTACCAGATCAAGTTCTGCTTCCTTTGCTAACTTTAAAGCATCCTTTGCGGACATGATACCTAACTGTTCGCCATTTTCTCCGATAACACGGACTTCTTTGTCTCTGATTTGTTCGTTGAGCATTAATTCGCTAATAGTTCTGCACCTCCATTAGATAAGAATAAACATAAAAAAAGGATAATCCGTGAAGTCAGACTATCCTTTATCTTTCCTGCTGTCCCCCTGAGGAGCGACATTTATTATCCAGAAAATAATAACCCTTTCACAACCAAAGTGCTGGGGGTGAGAGCGGATACTCTGCTTCTACCTGTGCAATTACTCACACACTCATTAAGTGTACCACGCAAACGTGTGAGTGTCAAGCACTTTTTTTCTTAATTTTCACTCATTTTTTCTTTTTCGTACGCATCCAACGGCTCGTTCAATGCCTCGGTTCCCGGAAGCACAAATCTTCCGTTTTTGATCAGCACCGTCTTGGAACCGTCTTTCTTTACGGAAGAGATTTCTCCGATCTCACCGTATGGGATTGTAATATCCGTATGGCAGTTAAAATACGCCTTTTCTGGCTCCGTTTTACGAAGCAGTGAGATTTCATTGTCCCTTGCAATGATTTCCTTTCCGTCCCGGTTGTATACTTTATGATCCTCACTTCTCTTGTAGCAGGTATCTCCGATGGCAAAATGCGGTCCGGTCTTCTCTGCAATGAGGATCGGCAGCTTTGGTCCTATATGATACTTTTCTCCCATCACAAATGCCGTCGTATTTGTGCCGATGGCGAATTCTCCCATTGGGAGACTGTCATGGTGGAATAAGAGATTTTCCGAAAGGAACTTCTGATTTTCTTCTTCCTTTTCGAAATTATCACAGGTCAGCTTTGTTGTCCTTCCGTTTTCAAACCATACTTTCAGATTTTTGTATTCGTACGCACCTAGATATACCTTAGATACATGAAGAAGCCCTGTCGTTCCTTTCAGTACCGGTGAAGTAAATACCTCTCCAACCGGTATATTAACATCCGCTGTGCAGTTTTCAAACTTTGTTTCTTTTTTCGGATCCTGTGTTTCCGCCAGCATAACCGTAAGATCGGTTTCATTTCCTTCTGCTCCGAGGATCCGGCAGGCATACCCTGTATCCAGTTCATCGATCAGTTTCTGCTGGATTTCCGTATATACAGCATTGGAAAGGGTATTGCAGCGAACCGTCTCCGAAAAGATTTCTTTAAACTGCCCGCCGATCGCAGGTATCGGATAAGCAATGATCGTAAAGGAAGTTTCATCGCTCTTTACATACCGGTATGCAATTCCGGATGCCTTTATGTTCCGTTCACGATCCAGCCGGATCTGACGCTTGTCCAACTGTACTGCTTCTTTCTTATTTACCGGCGTAAAATCAGCTTCTCCAAATGTTTCTATCACCGCCGGACCGATATACTGTGCCAGCAGCTCTTTGTTTTCTTCATACACTGCTGCCATATCTTCCAGGGAACGGTTCAGATTGACACGATCCAGATATAATGCATGATCCTGTCTGTGGTCGTATTCATATTGACGGTTTATTCCGGCGATCAGCCTTGGTTGTAGTGCCACACGTACACCATTTGCCTCAAATTTCGGGATTGCCGCTGCGATCATGCGTTCAAATCCGATCGGATACAATACCATGGCAATGCCGTTTTCTTTGCGCACCACTCCCATCGTCTCAAATCCGCGCAGATAACCACTCACATAAGTTTCCGCCATCGCATCAATTTCCTTGTCCGGAAGCTGTTCCAGAAACTGTGCCGTTTCCCATTCATTTTCTGCAATATACTCACCATATGCATACAGATAACGCAGATCCTTTCTGTCAGAACACAAGATCCTCCTTGCAAAGCAATCTGCAGCATCATAACGGCTGTGGATACTGTTCTCCAGATATTCCCTGCGATAATCCGTCATGAAGCTCTTATACGCAGCTTTTGCATCCTTTGCTGCAAATTCATCGTACTCCTCATACCGCACATAGATTTCCAGAAACAGTTCCATGAGGATTGTCAGGAAATACTTTTCCTGTTTCATTGCATTTTTGATCAGTCCCATCAGATTTGCAGAGAGTGCCGAAAATACTCTGCCCTCTCTTACACCAAATCGTTTCACTGCATAAGCAGGGTTTGTATAACTTGTCTCATAATTTTCCGGAAGAATCTTTGCATAAAGTCTTGCATTCCAATGCTTCAATTCTTCCAGAGAAAGTTTTTCATACGTTCCTGCTGCCACAGATTCCGATAATTCACATACCTCAGCGATAAATTCTGCTTCTGTTTTAAAATAGTCACGATATTTTTCCGGAACATCCTGTTCCTTTGTAACTTCACGGATCCGTTCTGCACAAAGCTCATACCGTTCCTTCTCATAATTCAATTCCAGTTCCATAGAATCCTCCTTTTTCCCCTTTCCGTCTCTCATCGAATGGCGATCCCCATAAAATAAAGCGAAAGATACAGTACAAACAGAGTCGCATTCAGGACAAGTGCGATCACCGGAACTGCATAGGAAATGTCCCTTTCCTGCAATGACCGATATGCCAGTACCGCTCCGGTCAAGGAAAAAGCAGCATCCAGAATGCCGATGACTCCCACCGTTTCTCCTGCTTCTCCTTCCGCAGCAGCTGAACATAAGCTCAGCGCAAAAAAGATCAGCCACACTGCTATTCCTGTTACAAGTGCTCCGATCCCAAGTCTCGGAACACGCTTCCCCGAAAAATGCAAAGAAGCTCTTTTCTTTCCCAGTTTCATGCCGTACTCCTTATTTGTTTCTGTCCCAGATCAGATAACAGAGATATCCGATCAAGCCACCGACCGTATTCAGCAAAATGTCGTCCACATCAAACGCACCTACCCGGGTAACCAGCTGCACCAATTCCACCGTAAAACTAAAAATCGCCGTCATTCCGACACTTACAAACGGATTTCTTGTTTTTTTGCAAAGCAACGGAAGAAAAAATCCGAACGGAGCAAATGCTGCAATGTTTCCTCCGATATTCAATACTACATTGCGGATCCCGATCGTTTCCCAGTGATACCAAAACCTCTTGATCTCTTTCAGCAGTTCCAGATTATAACGGTACTCTCCGACCGGATCCGTTCTCCCATATGTTTCCGAAAAAAACAGCAGATAAAACAGCACCCACAGATAAGCCGCAAACAACACCCATGCAAAGAAGCCGCGTCTTTCTCCCGTATTTTTTCTCCTTCTCCCCTTTTTCATATCTGTCCCCATTCTTTTTCTTTATGCACGCATCTGCGCCCCAAGCTTTTCCGACAGTGCTGTCATTACCCTCTCTACAACCGCATCTGTCATTTCATCCGTAACGTTTTCCGTATCCGAAGCCAGGTAAAGCTTAAATGCCATGCTCTTTCTGTCCGTACCCAGCTTTTCGCTTTCGAAAATATCAAACAGCACAGCTTTCCGGATCAAAGGATCACTTGCCAGAATTGTATCGACAATCGTTCCGCACTCCGTCTTTTTCTCAACAAGAACGGAAATATCCCTGAAAGTACCTGTAAATCCGCTTTCCGGCACATACTTGATCCCCTGCTTAAAAAGAGTTGCAAGTACACTGTAATCCAATTCCGCAACAAAAATCTTTGTATCTGCCTTTTTGCCTGCTGCAATATTTAAACTCTCAATAATTTCATAACGCAGCTGTCCGAAATGTCCAATACGCTGTCCTTTGCAATATACTGCCGCGGTTCTGCCCGGATGCAGATATGGAACGCTGTCTCTCTGATACGTAAATGTCAGATCATTATCGCTTGCAAATGCTTCCAGACTTCCCTTCATGGCAAAGAAATCTTCTTCTGCCCCGCAGGTTCCAAGACAGAGTACCTTCTTCTCCACCGGTGCTTCCGTCAGAGGAAGTGCCTTTGGCAGATAGATATTCGCAAGTTCGAAAAAGCGCAGATCTTCTTTGCCGTTCTTAATATTATTTTCAATAACACGTACCATGGACGGTGCCATCAACGTACGCATGATACTCAGATTTTCCGTGATCGGATTCAGAAGTTCCACTACCTGCCGCTCTTTTGCATCCGCAGGCAGCAGGAACTGATCAAATTCTGTTGCAGCAACCATAGCAATCGTCTGGATCTCATAAAATCCCTGTGAGCACAGGTACTTCTTTACTGCAAGTTCCTTCGTCTGTGCCGGTGTCATTCCTCCGTTTGTGACACGTGCAGCATCCAAAAATGTCGGCACAACCTTGTCATATCCGTATTCACGGATCACTTCTTCTGCAATATCCTGATAATTTTCCACGTCTTCACGATATCTTGGGACTGCCAATGTCATAACACCGTCAGATAACATAACTTCAAACTGAAGTGCTGTCAGGATACGTGCCATTTCCTCTTCCGGCACCTGAATACCAAGCACCTTATTTACCTTGGCACATTCTACGGTGATCACGCGCTTTTCCGTCGATGCTCCGCCGGAAATGTCAAAATGTGTGGAGCTTATCTTTGCGGTGCCAAGCTGCTGTACCAGATGCAGTGCACGGCCCATACCGCATTCTGCCGTGTATTCATCAATTCCTTTCTCGAATCTTGCAGCAGCATCCGAACGGAGTCCGAGACCTCTGGAGGTCTTGCGCACGCTATCCTTTAAAAACTTCGCAGATTCAAATAACACCTTCTTCGTATTCTCTGTGATTTCGCTGTTAAGCCCGCCCATGACACCTGCAAGCCCAACTGCCTTTTCCTTATCACAGATCAGGAGATTGCTCGGGCTGAGCACTCGCTTCTTCTCGTCTAAAGTGATCAGTTCTTCTCCTTCTTCTGCTTTTCTTACCACAATGGAAGAACCGCACAGCGTATCCAGGTCAAATGCATGCATCGGCTGTCCGATCTCAAGCAATACATAATTGGTAATGTCAACCATTGCATTAATGGCATTGTGACCGCAGGCGATCAGTCTTCTCTTCATCCAAAGCGGAGTCTCTGCAGGCTGTACATCATACACGTAATGTCCAAGGTATCTCGGACAGGTTACCTGATCCAGTACCGTTACACTGATTTCTTCATTTACCGTGCCGTCTTCCGTATAAGTCATATCAGGTGCACGGAACGGCTTGTTTAAAAATGCCGCCACTTCTTTTGCAATGCCGATCACTGACTGGCAGTCCGGACGGTTTGCCGTAATCGAAATATCTAACAGATAATCTTCCAGCTCCAGATATTCCCTCATCTCCATACCAAGCGGAGCATCTTCCTTCAAGATCATGATTCCATCTGTATCAGCTCCCGGATACCAGTCTTTATTAAGATTGAGTTCTGCACCGGAACAAAGCATTCCGTAAGACATCATATCTTTCATTTTTCTCGGCTGGATTTCCATGCCGTTCGGAAGTTTTGCCCCTACCAGTGCTGCCGGGACCTTTGCTCCGGCAAATACATTTGTCGCACCGGTCAGGATCAGATGATCTTCTCCCAGCGGCCCGCAGTTCACATGACAGATGTGCAGATGCGTTCCTTCATAATGCTCAATGGAAGTCACCTGACCTACTACCACTTTTTCCAGATTTTCGCCGAGATATTCCATCCCTTCTACTTCAAATCCTGCCGAAAACAGCTTTGTTTCCAATTCTTTCGGACTAACATCAATATCTACATATTCTTTTAACCAACTATACAAAACCTTCATGTGTTCTTTCTCCTTTTCCCTGTTTCAAAACGATCACGCCTTAAACTGCTTTAAGAAATCGATATCATTTTCAAACAATTTTCCCATGTGGTTGATGCCGTATTTCAGCATGGCAATCCGTTCCATACCGATACCAAATGCCAGTCCGGAATATTTTGAGGAATCAATTCCGCAGTTTTCCAGCACCTTATTATTTACAATACCGCCGCCAAGTACTTCGATCCAACCGGTACCTTTGCACAGGGAACAACCACAGCCGCCACATTTAAAGCAGCTGACATCCACTTCTACCGAAGGCTCCGTAAATGGAAAATAGGACGGACGGAGTCTTGTCTTTACTTTATCGGAAAACATTGCCTTTACAAACTGATCCAGCATTCCCTGCAGGTCACACAAAGTAATGTGTTCATCCACAACCAGTCCTTCCATCTGACTGAACATCGGAGAATGTGTTGCATCACTGTCCGAACGGAACACTTTTCCCGGTACCAATACTTTGATCGGAGGCTTTTTTGCATCCATCACACGGATCTGTCCCGGAGATGTGTGGGTACGCAGCAGCAGGTCTTCCGTCAGCCAAAAGGTATCCTGCATATCTCTGGACGGATGATCTTTTAATACGTTCAGTCTGGTAAAATTGTGATCGTCATCTTCAATCTCCGGACCTTCAAAAACTTCAAAACCCATTCCGGCAAAGATGTCAATGATCTCATTCCGAATGGAAGTTAACGGATGGAGATTTGCTGCTTCCCTCGTCTTTGCCGGAAGTGTGATATCAATCTTTTCTGCTTCATACCGTGCTAAAAGTTCTTTCTTTTCAATCTCCTCTTTCTTTGCATCATATAATCCCTGCGCCCATGTCTTTACTTCATTTACGGCCTGACCGTATGCTTTCTTCTCTTCTTTTGGCACATTTTTGATCTCGCTCATTAATTTTTGGATCCGGCCCTCTTTTCCAAGATATCCGGTCCAGAATACAGAAAGCTGCTTTGCATCTTCCACCAGCTGCAGTTCTGCCTGAAATTCAGACTTGATCGTTTCGATACTCATTCTCTTTTCTCCTTCTTTCCTGTCTTCTTTGCATCCATTTCCGCAAATAAAAAAATCCCATGCAATGCTGCTGCATCACAAGGGACGATCTTTACCGCGGTACCACCCATCTTCCCGGTCACAAAACCGCCGGGCTCTCATTATCTGCTTAACGCGCAGACACGGCATACCCTACTGAGATCTCTGTTCAGGTACACAATTCAGGCGGGAACGTGAGACTTTAACTGAACCGAAGGACACTTACAGCCAACGATGTCCTCTCTCTGCCGGAAGATAAAATCCTAAAACGCCGTCAACACTTTTTTCACTATCTTCTACATTTTATCTGCATTTTTCGGGAATGTCAAGGCTTATTTGCCACCCGGGGTGCAGAAGCACATTCCAAAACAAAGTTGTATATTTTTCC
>CAZWCZ010000033.1:0-20227 GCA_964632165.1 uncultured Lachnospiraceae bacterium
CAAACTATTATAGCACATATTTTTCATGTTGAACAATCCCGAAAGCAGTGTTATACTTTTTTTAGAAAATTTTATAAGGAGGTTTTCCTAACATGAAGAAAATGTGGAAAGAATTTAAAACATTTGCCATCAAAGGGAATATGATCGATCTGGCAGTCGGCATGATCATCGGTACTTCCTTTAACAAGATCGTTTCTTCTTTAGTAAACGATATGATCATGCCTCTGCTCGGTATTTTTACCGGTAAGATTGATTTTGCAAAGCTGTATGTTCCGTTGGACGGCAACACCTATGCCACACTTGCGGATGCAGAAGCAGCAGGCGCTGCATGTTTCAAATACGGTTCTTTCTTTGCGGGTCTTCTTGATTTTCTGATCATGGCATTCATTGTCTTCCTCTTTGTCCGCCTCATTAACAGGCTCCGCGAAGCAGGAAAAGAATTTGAAAGGCGTGAAGAAGCTCCGGCCGCTCCTCCGGTCCCTGAAGCTCCTACCACAAAGATTTGTCCGTTCTGCAAGTCAGAGATCAGCATCGGTGCCATTCGCTGTCCACACTGTACTTCCGAACTGGAAAAATAAATACTACACACAAAAGGAGAACTACTCAAATGGCAATTGAACCATTATCCCGTATTCAGGTCGGAGACATGATTCTTCGCTATGAACTGGAAAAAGACAACAACAAAGCCGGATTTTCCATCATTCCGGCAGGATTAAACATTTCGGATGATGTCAGAAAACTTTGCAGGGTCAATTCCCTCGTACAGGTAAAATTAGTCGGCGATATGCATCCGAATTCCTACGCTATGGGTTCCTCCATGCGCGACAGCGGTTCCAGCAACGCTCTTGACTACAAATCACAGGAGATCGTAAACGGTGAACATTCCACACAGGTCATAACAACCCTGGAAGATGCCAGAGGCTATACCGCAAAGCATATTGTAACCTATTACGAAGGTGATCTGAGTTTTGAGCTCCGTACCGAATATACCAACCACTCTGATGCCCCGATCACATTAGAGATGCTGACCAGTTTTGAACTTGGAAACATCACACCTTTTATCGAAGGAGACGCTCCTGACAGCCTTTTGGTGCATCGTCTGCGCAGCAAATGGAGCCACGAGGGAAGACTTCACACCGAAACCGTAGAAGATCTCCAGTTAGAACCTTCCTGGTCTACCTGGTCGGTAAGTTCCGAGCGTTTTGGACAGGTTGGTTCCATGCCTGTGAAAAAGTTTTTCCCATTCGTCGGTATCGAAGACAAGGTCAACCATGTTCTCTGGGGTGCACAGCTTGCACATGAGGCTTCCTGGCAGATGGAAATTTACCGTCGCGATGACGGGCTGCATATTTCCGGTGGTCTTGCTGACCGTGAATTCGGTCACTGGATGAAGACTCTTGCTCCGGGTGAAACTTTTGTCACTCCGACCGCCATCCTTACTACCTGTACCGGTGATATTGAAGTATTGACACAGCGTCTGACACAGGCAGGAGAAAAGTATCTGGAAGATGCTCCGGAATCCGAGCAGTCCCTGCCTATCATCTTCAACGAATACTGCACCACCTGGGGATGTCCGTCTCACGAAAACATTTCCGGCATCGTAAATGCCATTAAAGATAAAGGATTTTCTTACTTTGTCATCGACTGCGGTTGGTTTAAAGAAGACGGTATTCCATGGGATATCAGCATGGGCGATTACAATATCTCCCCTACCTTATTTCCGGAAGGTCTCGATAAAACCGTATCCCTGATCAAGGAAAACGGTATGAAGCCGGGCATCTGGTTTGAAATCGACAATATCGGAAGTGCTGCCAAAGCATTCCATAATACAGAACATCAGTTGAAACGTGACGGTTATCCTATCACTACCTACAGCCGCCGTTTCTGGGATATGAATGACCCTTGGGTAGAAGATTATCTGACGGAAAAAGTAATCGGAACCTTAAACAAATACGGCTTTGAATACATGAAGATGGATTACAATGACACGATCGGTCTCGGAAGTGATGATCCTGATTCTCTCGGCGAAGGTCTCCGTAAAAACATGGAAGCCTCCGTTGCTTTTGTAAAGAAAGTAGCAAAGGAAGTCCCGGGAATCGTTCTTGAAAACTGCTCCTCCGGCGGCCATAAATTAGAGCCTCTGATGATGGGACTCTGCTCCATGGCATCCTTCTCCGATGCGCATGAGTGCCCTGAAATTCCGATCATCGCAGCAAATCTGCACCGTGCGATCCTGCCAAGGCAGAGTCAGATTTGGGCAGTGATCCGCAAACACGATTCTTTAAAGAGAATTGCTTATTCCGTTGCAAATACTTTTCTCGGAAGAATGTGTCTCTCCGGTGATGTTACCAATCTGTCAGAGGAACAATGGAATGTCATTGACAACGGTATTGCATTTTATAAGGAAATTGCCCCTATCATCAAGAAAGGATTCACTTACCGCTTTGGTTCCCATATTACCAGCGAACGTCACCCTCACGGTTGGCAGGGTGTTGTCCGCGTCGGAGAAAACGGAAAAGCCTACGCTCTGGTACATACGTTCCTCGGAGAGATGCCGGAATACATGGATATCCCTCTTCCGGAAGGCTGTCCTTCTACGATCGTAAAGAAATATTCCGACGACGATTTCGCCGTTTCCGTAGAAAATGGTGTCCTGCGCTTTAAGACACAGGAAAACTGGAAGGCAATGGCAGTAGAACTGGCATAAATAACTTCTTTATCAATATCTCCTATAAACAAAGAAAGAGCCTGCACCGTAAATTGAAGTGCAGGCTTCTTTCTTTGTTCCTCATTTCTTATTTATACAATGCCTTGTGCCTGCATTGCTTCTACTACTTTTTCAAACCCCGCAATGTTGGCACCCGCAACATAATCTCCTTCTTTTCCGTACTTTTTTGCCGCCAAATCAAGATTATGGAAAATATTTACCATAATCGTATGAAGCTTTGCATCTACTTCCTCAAAGCTCCAGGAAAGACGTTCACTATTCTGACTCATCTCTAATGCTGATGTTGCCACACCTCCTGCATTGGCAGCTTTCCCCGGTGCGAACAAAACACCATGTTCCTGCAGATACTTTGTCGCTTCCAGTGTAGTCGGCATATTGGCACCTTCTGCCACTGCAATGCATCCGTTAGCTACCAGACTCTTCGCATCCTCCAGCAGCAGTTCATTCTGCGTCGCGCACGGGAGGGCAATATCCGCTTTTACCGACCATACTCCGGTTCCTTTTCCGTCGTCAGACGTTCTTCCGTCATGATATTCCGCATGAGGCCTGTAATTTTTATACTCCGTAAGTCTTGCTCTTCTGCCTTCTTTGATCTCCTTTAATGCCACAAGATCAATTCCCTCCGGATCATAGATCCACCCGGTAGAATCAGAAACAGTTACCACCTTTGCTCCAAGTTCCGTTGCTTTCTGCACAGCATAGATCGCTACATTTCCAGAGCCGGAAACAGCCACTGTTTTTCCTTTTAACAGAATCCCATTACACTTTAACATTTCTTCCGTCAGATACAGAAGTCCAAAGCCGGTTGCTTCCTTTCTTGCGAGAGAACCTCCGTAGCTCAATCCTTTTCCTGTCAGAACTCCTTCATAAACATTACGTATGCGCTTGTACTGACCATACATATAACCGATTTCCCGTGCCCCCGTGCCGATATCTCCGGCCGGAACATCCGTATCTGCACCAACGTGCCGACAAAGCTCTGTCATAAAGCTCTGGCAGAATGCCATGATCTCACGGTCAGATTTTCCCTTTGGATCAAAATCCGATCCTCCCTTACCTCCGCCAATCGGCAGTCCTGTAAGGGAATTTTTAAATATCTGTTCAAATCCCAGAAATTTGATGATCCCAAGATTTACGGAAGGGTGCAGACGAATGCCTCCTTTGTACGGTCCGATCGCCGAATTAAACTGTACGCGATATCCTCGGTTTACCTGTACCTGTCCTTTATCGTCCACCCAGGGAATGCGAAACAGGATCGTTCGTTCCGGTTCCGTAATACGTTCCAGTACTGCATCTTTTCTATAAGCTTCTTCATTTGCCTCGATTACCGGTCTGAGAGAATTAAGCACTTCTCCTACCGCCTGCAAAAACTCAGGTTCGGAAGCGTTCTTTTTCTGAACCAGTTCAAGTACTTCATCTACATATGACATCGAAATATCCTCCCTGTTTTTGATTCTGTCAGGTCTGCCAAGATCCTGTTCCGTCTGCAGACTTCTATAATGCTTTATTATATTAGCCGGATAAAGCTTTTGCAAGGGATTTTTTAACCAGGCTGCCTTTTCCTGTCATTTTCACTCGAAATTCAACAGCTCCGCATAGGATTCCCCTTGCTCTTCCACATAGTACTTCTGCAGCAGTCGGACACTGATCTCCTGCTGTTTTTTCAACACGTACTCTTCTGCATCCTCTGATGCCATTTCTTCCGGAATCTCTATCTGTTCCCGCTCCTTTTGTGCTGCATCCAATATGACTTTCCATTTTAGGACAAACTGCTCATATTTTTTTATATCCGGTTCTCCTAACCACTTTTCTATCTTTATTTTGCTCCTGTTCTCTTTTTTACATTCGCCGGTCATCAATACATAGGAAAACCCATCGTCATGATAATATCTTCCAAGTGGGAATAAACGGCAGATACCGGGACGGAATGCATAAATGCCGCATCGCCCTTCCTGATTCAAAAAAGGGCATATTCCTGTTTCATTTTCCATATTCAGACTTGGCAGGATCAGTCCATCCGTTACAGACAGCATCACTTCATTTCCTATCATCTGCGAAAATGTTTTTCCAATCCCCCTGCTCAGGCGCTGTATATCATAAGGATCCAATACAACAGAATTCCCCATTCCCCGGCAGCACGCAGAACAGCCTTCACAATCCTTGCATCCAAGCTTTGCCATATCACTGCTGCGGTACAGTTTTCCATCCGTCAGGCTCTGTAAATCTCCCTCTCTTTTCATTCTTTCCCTCCGTATCTTCCTCTCTGCTTATCCATGTCAGTATATCACAAAAGCAGAAACAATTACAATGTTTCAGACCTCATTGTTACAGGACTTTACCTTTTTTGCATAACCTGCAGGGCAGCCCGCCTTTCAAGGATTGACAACTTTCCCATCCGATGGTATCGTAATACTGTTAGAAATATTTTGTCAACCAAAGATATTTTATGTCGATAAACCATTTTCAGGAGATTCTCATGTTATATTTTTTTATCAACCCAGCGTCCCGTTCCGGCAAAGGTGCAAGAAAGTGGGAACAGGTCAAAGCATTTTTGGAATGCAAAAAGATTCCGTATGAAGCACATTTTTTACAGGCGAGGGTATCTCCCCGTCCGATCATGGAAGAAATCTTTGCAAAGGAAGGAAACAATCCTGTTTCTATCGTTTTGATCGGTGGTGACGGCACAGTAAATCAGTGTCTGAACGGCATTCCTGATTTTGACCGCCTGCTCCTTAGCATTCTGCCGACCGGTTCCGGCAATGATTTCTGCCGGAACAAGGCAATTCCTTCATCTTTGGAAGAACAGCTTGATCACATCATCCATCAGACAAATCGTCTGGAGATCGATCTCGGTCAGATTACCTGTTCCGGTACTTTCCCGTCCGAAAACAGATATTTCCTTGTCAGTACCGGACTTGGCTATGATGCCGAGATCTGCCATAAGGCCAATTTGTCAAAGCTGAAAAAGATCCTTAATAAAGTCCGTCTCGGAAAACTTGTTTATCTTACCATTGGGATCCAGAGCATTTTTAGTGCTCATCTGTCAGACATGGACGTTACCATTGACGGGACTACCACTCATTACGGCAACGTTTTTTTTGTCTGTGCCATGAACCAACCTTATGAAGGCGGTGGTGTTGCCATGGCTCCGGCTGCCTCCGACACCGACGGACAGCTTGACTTTCTGATCGTACACACCATCAGTAAATTTCAGGCACTTTGTACCATTCCTCTCCTTTATATCAAAAAGCACATCGGCAGACCCGGTGTTACGTTAATAAGTGGAAAAGAGCTCAGCCTTTCCTCTTCTAACCAAAGGGTCGTTCATACCGATGGCGAATGTGAAACCGGATGTCAACAGCTCCATGCCGCTTTGGCAGGAAAAATACAACTGATCTATTAAAGAAGTACCTCTCACGCTTGAACGTGGGAGGTACTCCTTTTTCCTATCCTCTTTTTACAATTCTATCTCCATTTCCTCATGGAACACCAGCCCGCGGGCACGCTCACCACAACGCACTACAAGTTTGCGGTACGTAGACGGATATCCTGCATGTATTTTCTGTATCTGCAGATGATTTGCCGTCCGCATGAAACGATATTCATTATAAACGCCCTTTTCGTAATCCAAAGTTTCTCCGTCATCTTCATAATGCACATATTCTGCTTCTTCTGCTCCCGGTGCCAGATACAAATGAAGATTTGTGATTTCCTTTTTATTAATATGCAGCAGATTCGAAAACATCGGTATCATCGCCCCGGCTTTTATGAACAGTCCGGTTTCGGAAAGTGCCATTTTTACCAGATATTCTTTTCCACCTTCAAAAATTTCATTGGTAAAGTAATTTACCCACTTCCCCTCCGGAAGATAAACAACGCGGGAACGTTCTCCCTGATGAAGGATTGGAGCATACAACACCGACGGTCCTACCATAACTTCATCATTTCTCTCTTTTGCATTCTCGTCTGCCGGATAATCATAAAACAGCGGTCGGTACATTGGTTCTCCCTCTGTATGCGCTTTATGGAGCAGATCATACAGATAGGGCAGGAATTCATACCGCAGATTCAAATACTTACGGTATAGTTCCACGGTCTCTTCATCAAATGACTGCGGTTCCTGATGTCTGGTATGCTTTGCTGCATGATTTCTTAAAAACGGTTGGAATACATTGGCTTCTATCCAACGAATCAGCAATTCCTTACTGCAATCACCTGCAAATCCTCCGATATCTACTCCGTTTACCGCAAATCCGGACAGGTTCATCGTCATAACCTGCGGAAGCGAAATCTCCAAATGACTCCAAAGCGACTGATTGTCTCCATTCCAGGATGTCGCATACGGACTGGTTGTTGCAAAAGCTGCTCTCGTGATAACAGCCGGACGCAGATTCTGATTTTTAAATGCTTGGGAAATGCATTTCGTCATTGCCTCTGCATACAGATTGTGTACCTCATCATGATAATATGCCTTATCCCCTGCCCGAAATTCCACTTCATCCGGCATCGGTTCCTCAAAAAATGCCGGTTCATTCATGTCACACCAGATTCCCGAAAACTGATATTTCTTTAAAAATTCCTCCGTTACTCCCGTCAGATAGTTTGCCGTTTCGCCACTAAAATAGTTCGGATATTTGGAATCTCCCGGCCAGACTACGTTTACATAATCTGCTCCATTCCATGTTGCAAATCCGCGATTTTTCGTCAGTTCCTCATACAGCGGATATCCTTCTTCCACTTTTACCGCCGGATCCAGAATCGGAATCACACCAATTCCGTCTTCTGCCAGTTCTTCTGCCAACTTTTCCGCATCCGGAAGATACTGCTGAGATACTGTATATACCTTATAATGATCCATATAGTCAATATCCATATGGATATAGTCTAACGGCATCTTTTCTTCTTTGCTGAACCTGCACAGTTCCCTCATTTCTTCCTCTCGATAAGACCATCTGGAAGCGTGGTATCCTAAGAACTTCATCGGTGGAAACAATGTTCTTCCGACCAACTCCGTATAATTTCGCGTCAATTCTGCAGGAGTGTCTCCCAGAAAAAGAAAATAATCATATTCTCCCTGTTTTGTCCCTATATACATAAAGTTCTTGCTGTACTTTCCAAGATTGATGACACACTTATAGCTGGACGGATAAAAAATTCCGTAATATGCCGTTCGGTGATGATTTACCATCAGATAATTAATGGATTTATATAAAGACTTATGCGTTTCGTTATGCTGGGTCGGGTCATCCGTATTCCACGAGATATATTCAAAACTCCTGCGGTTTAAATGAGCGGCCTTATCTCCGAGCCCATAAATTTTATCCTTGTCATCAAAGAGACGGAATGTCATTTGCACCTTGAAATCTGCCCTTGTTTCCGCAGCCTTATGCCCTTCTGTCTTCGTCAGATCATAATCCGGCTCTCCTTCATAAATAGCAGCGTCTTTTCCTGCATATTCTTCAAAGTAAGGCTGCCCGCCGCGCATTATGCGAAGTGTCAGATCTTCGTCTGCCAGCAATTCACAACCGCCCCCTTTGATGATCAGGTTATCCCCAAGAACCATAACAGAACATGGTACTTCTTCCCTGCGATAATTCAGTTTTACCAGTTCTTCGCTGTTTTTCTTTTCATAAATACGAAGCAGACCCCGATGTACCCATTCTATATGTTTTGTTTTCTGCCCGTTTGAAATACGGATAACATTTTCTTCCTGCTGATATGTGATCTTTGGCATATCTGTCCTCCTGCTCTTTCTATAATTCTCTCTTCCCCAAACGCACTTCTTCCAGAAGTTCTGCTGTTTCTTGAGGAAGAACCTTTAATATACTTTCTTTTCCCGGTTTTTTTGTCTCTTCTAACAGCCGTCGGATTTCCCTGTTTGTTTCTGTTACTTCGGTACGCAGCCCCTTTGCCGACATCCTGAGTGCACCCGCTCCCCAGATAATAACCTGTTCGGTAGCATCTGAAGTTGCTACGGTAACTTTATATTTTCTGCCGATTTCATGAACGGTCTTTTCGATGTACTGATCCGCAGTTTCCGCTTCCTTTGTATAGACTACATGTATATTATGGTATTTTTGAACTTCTCCCGGAAATCCTTCCACTTTATAAGCATCAAACACAAGAATCAGCGTACACTTTTTAAATCCCTGATAATTACAAAGCACATCCATCAGCTTCTGCCTGGCTGCTGCCAGATTTACTTTTGCAATCTCCTTTAATTCTTCCCAAGAAAAAATGATGTTATATCCGTCTACCAACAGATACTCTTCCAACCGTTCGGTCGGTTTTATCTCTGTTTTTGGCTGTGACTTCACATGATAAAGTACTGACATCGGCGTATAAGTATTCTTTTCCGATCTATCACTTTTCCCATACGTCCGATGAAAGATTTCTGCCAATTCTCTGTCTTCCTCCGAAAAAGCACCTATCGTCCCAGATGCCACACCGGTTCCACGATCCGTCGTCCTTTTCTCCTCCGGTTCTTTCGCATTCAAACTCTGTTTCTTTGGTTCAGCATCCTCACCCGGCAGTTCTGCCGCTGCTACATGCATATACTGTTCTACTTCGTTCCACGGCACCACGAAACCTGCTCCATGAGCACAAAATACCGAGGCGGTCGGATTTTCCTGATCTGCTTCCGGATCATACGCTGCTTCCGCCACTACTTCCTCTGTATTATGACATATCTCATAGCCGCCTGCAGACAAAAGGACATGTCCTTCTCCCCGGGTATAAGCTGCCACTTCTTTCGGATACTCCTGCATCGTAACAACCGGTGCCGTCCCTTCCAGAACAGCATGCTCTCCATGAATGACCGGATTCAAAAAACGTCCCTTCCTTTTTTCAATATCTGTCATGGCTCTTCCTACTGCTTCTGTCGGAATTTCCAAGCGGAATTCATACACCGGTTCTAATAATACGCTTTTCGCTTTCCTCAGTCCCTGCCTCACTGCACGGTACGTTGCTTCACGGAAATCACCGCCTTCCGTATGTTTCTTGTGCGCACGTCCTCCGACAAGCGTCAGCTTCATATCTGTGATTGGGGCACCGCAAAGCACCCCTTTATGCTGCTTTTTTTCCAAATGTGTCAGAATCAGTCTCTGCCAGTTCTTATCCAGAATATCTTCACTTACTGCCGAAGCAAATGTAAGACCACTGCCACGTTCTCCCGGTTCCAATAAAATATGCGCTTCCGCATAATGTCGGAGCGGTTCAAAGTGGCCGATTCCTTCTGTCGTATTTTGAATGGTTTCTTTATATACTGCCCCTCCGTTTCCAAAGGTTACTGATATCCCAAATCTTTCCTGAATCATCGTTTTCAGTACTTCCGTCTGTACCTCCCCCATGACCTGCACCTGGATGCTTCTTGTCTGCTCTTCCCACACGAGCTGCAACAATGGATCTTCCTCTTCTATTTTTTTCAGTTTCTGATATATTCCATGCGGTTCCGTTCCGACAGGGAGCAGGATCTGATAACGCAGTACCGGAACAAGCACCGGATGTTCCAGCGTTTTTTCCTCCCCGAGTCCCTGCCCTGCATACGTCATTTCCGGACCGACCAGAGCACAGACATCTCCTGCGCGCACCTGCGTTTCCATACGATAAGTTTCTCCGGAATAAATCCGGATCTGATCCACCTTTTCCTCTCCAAACAGACCCTTTACCCGAAAAGTCCCTCCGGTCAGTTTGATATGCGTCAGGCGATTCCCTTTCTCATCACGGGAAATTTTATATACTCTTGCTGCGAACTCCGATGGATACCTTTTCCGTTGTGTCCAACGAACCAATCCGGAAAGCAGGTTTTCCACTCCGTTCATACGAAGTGCCGACCCAAAGTAACACGGGAAAAGTTCCCGTGCCGCAATTGCATTTTGAATTTTTCCCTCTGCGATCGCTCCATATGCAAAATATTCTTCCATCCACTGTTCACTGTGCATGGCAAGCAATTCCATCCATTCTTCCTCTTCCGTGTCAAATGGGATGCAGTTTTCTGAAAGTTTTTCCCGAAGCTCGCTCAGAAGTTCTCCACGTTCCGTTCCTTGCGCGTCCATTTTATTCACAAAAAGAAACGTCGGTATCTCATACCGTTTTAACAATTTCCACAGCGTCCGCACATGTCCTTGAATCCCATCCATGCCATTTATCACAAGAATTGCTGCATCAAGTACCTGCAGCGTTCGCTCCATCTCCGCAGAAAAGTCAAAATGTCCCGGTGTATCCAAAAAAGTTACCGGCAGCGTCCCTTCTTCGGTTTCTATCTTTGCTTCGGCCTGTTTTGAAAAAATCGTGATTCCGCGTTTTCGTTCCATGTCATTCGTATCAAGAAACGTCGTACCGTAATCTACCCGTCCCGGATTCCTTATGCTCCCGGTCAGATAAAGTATGCTCTCTGCCAACGTTGTTTTTCCTGCATCTACATGAGCAAGGATCCCGATCACCATACGATCCGCCAACAATGTATTCTCATATTCGGTTGTTTTCGGACCATTCTTCTGCATCCTTGTCAACTCTCCTCTTTTTACACAAAAATATAAGGTTCACCCAATATCCTTTTTTTATATACTGCTTCCAGATAGCGAAGTACTACTTCCTTTTTCTTCATTGGTCTTGCCTCATGGCTGGAAAATATCCGTGTTGCAGGAAGTGCTTTCAGCCATTCTATTTCTTCTTTCAGCAACTGTACATTATACGCAGACCTCCCCGCCTGTGTCTTAGGATACAATGCATCGCCCAGAAATACATATTCCTTATCCACCATCAGGGCAAGAGAACCTTTTGTATGACTGCTTGGCACCGGGAAAATTTCCAGTTCGACCCCATCCTCTATGCATATCGGAGCAGATACCGTCACACGGCTTCCCACAGTCTTTGTATCCAAATCTTTCATTTTTTTCAGATGCCTTTCTGTCCACTCTCCTACGTACAGCGTTTCCAACGGTATCCTGCCCAGATTTCCGCTATGATCTTCATGAAAATGAGACAGGACTGCCTGTTTTTCTCCTGGCAAACCTGTCAGATACGCTGCCGTGTGTTCCGCATTTCCTACGTCAAAAAAATATCGGTACCGATTTCCTTTTATCACTATAACATCCGCAGACAGCGGCTCTTTTTCTGCCTTGAGATAGGAAATCCTCTCTGTCAGTACAATCTCTTTTTCCATCTGATTCCACGCCTTGCTTAGTTCCTCTTCCCAATATGCCGTCAGCTTATCCAACGTCCATGCTGCATTCGCAGGACTGGTAGAGGGAAGGACCGTAATGCCTTTTCCGGTTTCCTTCCGGCAAAACTGCTCATACAATCTCCCTGCTGTCGCTCCGTTTGCAAAAATATGCTCTATTTTAGTTTTTTCAAGTAAGCCGGCGATATCTGCCGGTACTACATTTTTTATACTGCTGTCGCTAGAACCTATGATATCGCATTGTTCTATCACATCCCAGACGGCAATATGATTTTTCAAAAGCATCGTTCTCTTTTCTTCTGTCGTCACAGGAATTTCTTCGTTACATACCGCCGCCATGAGGTTCCAAAACCGATTCTTCGGATGTCCGTAATAAAATCCCTGTTCCCTTGATTTTACCGACGGAAAACTGCCTAAAATCAGTAGTTTCGAGTTTTCGTCATAAACAGGCAAAAACTCCTGTGAAAGATGACTGTATTCCCCCATATTCGGCTCCTTTTTTTATTCTACAAGAGTAGGTTTGTTATCTAATCATATTGTATTTAATCATTTATAATGTGACTTTTTCTGTATTTTCTAAAAAAAGAGACTGCACGCCTTCCGCAATTTTTTTTGCAACATACGGATTGTTCATCGTATACAAATGAATGCCATCTGCACCGTTTGCAAGCAGGTCTACAATCTGGTCGATCGCATATGCGATTCCGGCATCGCGCAATGCTTCCGGATTATGTTCATAACGCTGCATGACCTTTACGAATTTTGCCGGGAGGCTCGCGCCGCACATGCTCACCATACGCTCAATCTGATTCTTATTGACTACCGGCATGATTCCTGCTTCTATCGGCACTTCAATCCCTGCTATCTGTGTTTTCTCCCGAAAACGGTAAAAGGCTTCATTATCAAAAAACAACTGTGTTATCAGATGATCTGCCCCGGCATCCACCTTCTTTTTCAGGTTACGGATATCCGTTATCATATCCGGTGCATCAACATGCACCTCCGGATAACATGCCCCCGCAACATCATAATCGCCGTGTTCCTTAATAAAAGAAATCAGGTCACTGGCATAACGGAATTCATTTTTCGGAGAAATATCCGGATTGATATCTCCCCGCAGTGCCAGGATATTCTGAATTCCTCTGCGATCTACCTCCTTCAGCACAGAGAGAACCTCTTTTTGGGAATAATTGATACACGGCAAATGCAGCACCGACTCAACCTTATTGTTTTCCTTGATCTTTGATGCAATATCCAATGCCAATTCGCTGTTTCCGCTTCCGCCTGCACTAAAAGTCACACTGATAAAATCCGGCGTCAGCCCCTCTAATTCTTCCAACATCTGATATACCGTAGCAACACTGCTTGTTTTCTTTGGTGGGAAAACCTCAAATGAAAACACGGTTTTTTCCCTAAATATTTCTCTGATCTTCATGTCACTTATCCTCACTTCTGTCCACACTGTCCTACATGACATTATTCTTATTGTACCACTCCCTGCAAAAAATGAAAAGAGCTAAGGGAACTAAAAATCTCTGTACCAAAGGACATAAAAAAGCGAACAACCCCAACTTGCCTGAACGGTTGTCCGCTTCTATCTGCTGCATTCTGTTTTTTTGTTTATTCTCCCATAATTTTATCGCTCAAAGCAATGATTTCTTTTGCATACTTTTTTCGACGGCTGCTCAAAATGCCCTGATAAATCGGATACGTTCCTATTGCCATCAGCATACCGGCCACACCGATTACAATCCCCGGAATCATCGGCTCATCAATTCCGATGTGCTGTGCAATATCTGTCATAACCAGGCTCATCCCTGTACCCATGATCAAAGCTGCCACCGTTCCGAACGTATATGCAAAAAGCAACGCCGGTTTTTTTACCTTCTTATCTAATTTCTTCAGTTCCTCTAACTCTGTGTGTTCCTTAGCCGTGTACTGTGTACGGATTTTTTGTACCATATATTCCTGTTCCTTCTTATTCATGTTTGCCATTCCTCTCTTTCATTCTCTTCTTTGCTTCTTCAACACTTTCACCATCTTTTGCAAAAAGTGTTTCTACACACTTATTCGTTACCTTGTCGAAACCGTTCACAACGCCGTTCTCAATTTTCTTATAGCCGGCAGTTACTGTTTCTGCAATCTTTTCATTCACATCTGCTAAATGTTTCATCCGATTGATTTTTCTCCTTTGCTTAACTTTATAAACAGATTTTACAGGAGAAATGTTTGCGTTTTTTTTGAGAAATGTTTGCAAAATGTTAATTTTTAAACCGTGTGGAAACCGGACGAGAGTTATTGAGAAACCATGAACAGCGAATAAAAATATCCTTTCTCTTCCATCAATTTGTCGAATGTTCCGTTTTCAGCAATGGAACCATTCTTCAAGGTAATAATGCTGTCATACTGTTTGAGCAGTCCTGCATCAAGAGAGTGCGTAACCACAATGCATGTAACATCTTTGAGTCCGAGGATCGCGTTCGAAACCCGGCATGAAGTTTCCGCATCCAGCGCTGCCGTTGCTTCATCCACAAGAAGCACCTGCGATTTTTTAAGCAGACTCCTTGCAATAGAAATACGCTGTTTCTCACCGCCGGATAATCCGCTTCCGTTTTCACCGCATAAATACTCCGCCCCCTTTTCCTTGATTACTTCCGATAAACCGGAAAAGCGAATGGCCTCATCAATCTGTTCTTCGGGAAATTCACGGAACATTGTGATATTGTCTTTGATCGTCGCATTAAAAATAAAAACATTCTGTTGAATAATACTTTCGATTTCATACAGGTTACTGCTGCTGATCTTCCGCAGTTCCGTATCATCATAATATATCATGCCTTTATAATTCTGATATGCTGCCAGGAGCAGATTCAGCAACGTGGATTTTCCGCTTCCCGATGCTCCGACGATCGCGTACTTTTTACCATATTCAAAAGTGCAGCTGACATTTTTAAGTATGTCCTTTCCTTCTTCATATCCAAAAGAAAGATCATTTATCATGATACCACGTGCAAGTTTCTTGTAATCGGTTTCATTTTCTTCTCTGACATTGACATTCAGAGCAGTCGCAACTTTTTCAACCAGAGTTCTTGCCGCCTTGCGTTCTGCCACACAAGTCGGAATCGTACCGATAGGGCCCAGGACATAATTCATTAACTGCACAAATATCATCGTAGTACCTGCGGTAACACCTTTCCCAGACAATGCAAGATATGCTCCAAAGATAAACACCCCCAGCTGTGCCGCAATTCCTGCAACAGAACCGAACATCTGGACAAGGATATTCATTTTATGCTTTCGGCATTGTGCCTTTGCAAGTTCAGATACATTTTCCTTAAAAATGCAGATCAGCCGTGCTTCTGCCTGAAACGACTTGATTACAGAAAAGCCGCTCAGACTGTCCTTCAATGTAGATGTATACACTTCATTCCTGTCCGAAACTTTTTTCTCTTCTGCAGCAACTTTGCTGCCCGTCAGGATGGATGCGGCCAAAGGGAGCAGAGAAAGTGCGATTGCTGTCAATGTAAGCAACGGACTGTACCATAGCATCAACAGCATTGCACCAATAAAAGTCAATATGCTTTCCATTACCAAAAATGTATCCCACAGATACCCTTGTTCTATCGTCTGGATGTCATTTGTAAGTGCAGAGAGATACGTTGAAGAACTCTCTCCTAAAAAAGCGGCTATATTTTTCCTTGTGAGCTCCCTAAAAACGTATTCCTTATATTGAGAGATTCCTCGTGTGATAAATTTCGGTTTGGCATGATAGGAAATCATATTTACACCTGCGGTTCCTACAACTATTACTAAAGTGATGGCAATGAGTTGCGGCAGATCAAATCCGGTCTCGCAACCACCAATGAGATCAATCAGCTGTTGTATCAGCCACGAAATAAGCAGTGCTAGGACAGAGCCGAGCACGGTTTCAGACAATGCAAGAATAAAATACCCCTTATTTCCTTTATAAAACTGTTTTGTATAAGGCCGAATGTCCAATTCTCTATTTTTCATTTTCATATACCTCCCGTTCGATTTTTTCCCAGAGAGCAAGCAGAACCTTATCTCGATCTCCCTGTGTTATCTGCCTGATCACAGCTGCACCTGCAGATTCTCCAAGATCATCATAAGCTGTGGCATTTTGAATGTTTCCGATACAAAATTTAATATTTTCAATACTGCAGGTAGGTGCTGAATCATACAGCATTGCTGTTTTATATGCCTGCCTCATATACGGTTCTGCCTTCTCCGCTTCGCCAAGCCGCAAGGACAAATTGGCACATTCCGAATAACAAGGAGCAATTACTTTATCAAGGTAACAGGACTTGCTCTTATCTATTTTTAGAGTTTCAAAAATCCCGATAAGCCAGAGTGCTGCTTCACGGGCAGAAGCAAAATCGTTTTTCTTGCAAAAATAATTTGTATACGCCATCATTGTCCGCAATGAATTAACTATAATGGATTCAAATGCGCCTGCCATAAACGGAACCGCATCCTCCAATCCGAATTCCACTGTATTTGTGTATGTAATATCATTTCCTGTTAATGCAATTGCAATCAAAGCATCATTCACACCACTGGCATTATATTTTTTGAGAATTTGAATTCCTTCCTTTGTTTTTCCAAGAACAATATAACATTGAGCAATCTTATTCTGAATAGAAACTTCGCTAATCTTAGGATCTGTATTCTGTGGCAGCAGTAAAACAGAACGTTCCAACAGTTCAATGCAGCGACAGAGATAATTTTCGTTCTCTGATTCAATGCCTGCTACAGTATAGAGTTCTCCTGCACGATAAACGATTTTGAAATCATTGGGATACCTGAGCAATGCTTTCTCTGCCTCCATAACCGCTTCGCCATATTTTTTTTGCTGCTGCAGGACGAATATTCTTTTTTCAAGTGCGTCCGCTCCACTGTTTAGTACTTCATACCCCACCAGTGCATCCAGCGAAACTCCAAACAGATCCGCCATTTCTGCAATCAGATTCAATTCCGGTGTTGCCACACCACGCTCCCACTTTGAAACAGAAGCAAACGTAACTCCCAATGCTTCCGCCAATTGTTCCTGCGTCATCCTATGTTCTTTTCGTAATCTGCTTATATTGGAATGAAGTGACAAATTCATTTTTATACCTCCCATTTCCCCTTTGTGTTTCCATTATAGCACGGATTCCGGGATTAAAAAGGTACCATTGGTATAATTGGTTTATTCTTTTTTGAACCAGAAGTTTATTTTCTATGATACATGATCAGCAATCCACTCTACAGTTCTTTGATTTCCTGTGAGCAGCAAAAGAAGATGCAAAAACGATCCAGCTGTTCAGATTGGTGAAAGCTTCTTTGACGATATTTACGATGCACCTCTCTTGACGGTAAGTTTCATCTGTTCTTTGGCAAGTGCCATAAGATACTTATTTGCTCCCGCAAAAATGTAGTCTACATTTGTACCAGTCGTTTAGTTAATAAGCAATGAAGAATTTTTGATTATTGCAGTAGGACAATATTTTTCAACTAACGATTGCAACAATATTTTGTCCCCCACACTCATTTTCGGACCGGTAGTAATCTCAATATCAAGAAAAGCCTCTTCAGCGATTGGAAAATCATAATGATAAAAAGGCAAATCAGTTGCATTTGCTTCGAGTTGCAATTTAAGATGTCCTTGAGTGTCATGTGGGAATAGTATAATACTATACCGCCATTCCGATTGAAAGCCCCAAGTATGTCTTTTGTATTTTCCAACATCATTGAAAGAGCCTCGCATATCGTATCTTCCATCAGAATGTCGATTTAGATATGTAATTGGCGATGGATAGATCAGTTCATCATTTGCTGTATATTCTACCTTTCGCAAAAAAGGAACTGTTGGGTACAAATAAATATCGTTTCTTTTCAACAGTGATGTAGGCATATATGTATCAAAAGGTTTGCCATTATCAAAATACGGCAGCGAAACTGTGCTTTTATCAAATGGATACGCCTTCATTCTTATTCTAACGCCTGACATTTGATGTGTATATAGCCCCCAAAAAGGAATGCTCTCGTCGGATTGGTCTGTCCAAGAACTTACAAAGCAGTACTTGCCTAAAAATTCAGAATTCTTTGTTTTTACTTCTTCTGCATCGTCCATATTTATTAACGAATTAAATCTGATGGTCTTATTTTTTAAGATTAAAGCTAATGATGATAAATTTGTATAGTGATAAAGGTAATCCATATCTACACCTCTCTTGATTTCAGATTAGTTCCAAGCGATCCATTCTCAGGAGCCTGTGAAAAACCGCGGAGTTCAGGATATTCTCATTCTCTGCCCTGATGGTCTGACTGGAATAAAGGATGCAATCTCTACTGCATTCCCAGAAACCGAACAACAGCGCTATATTGTACATATGGTCAGAAATACGTTTAAATACGTTGCAAACAAGGATATGAAAGCCTTTGCAAAAAATTTAAAGACAATCTTACCGCTGCGGATGAAGAAGCTGCCAGAAAGCAATTAGAGTCTGTAACAGAAAAATGGTCTGGCCAGTATCCAAGTGCTATGAACCGTTGGCATGACAACTGGAATGCAATTACCCCAATCTTCAAATTTTCCAAGGATGTCCGCACTGCATTTTACACCACAAATGCCATAGAATCACTGACTGAATTCCTGTTATCGAAGACTAAATAAGCAGCGCAGTGTATTTCCAAGCTCACAGGCACTGATGAAGGCATTGTATCTGGGAACGTTTGAGATTTCGAAGAAATGGACAATGCCCATCCGAAACTGTGGAAAAGTCCGGGGCGAGTTAGAGATAATGTTTCCTGACAAAATGCTGATATAGCAAAAAAGCTGGAATATGCTTCACATATAACACTTACATGTTTTTTTCATCAAAAATCTTCCTATGATACTGCAAATATTTCTTGCGCTCATCATTCAAAACATTTTTGTCTATTTGATAATCTTTGATGACATCTTTTATTTCCTGTGGAACACTCTTTCCAAGAATAATATTCCCATCATTATTAAAGGTAATATCAAACTTATCAAAGTATGCATCTATGTTAGGACTAAGAAGCAATCCATTGTTTTTATCATATGCTTCCTGTATTTTTTGTTGCTTAATACAAGTTGCTAGAGGTTTAATATGGGATGCAACAAGTCCTTTCCATGGTAAGTGGCATGCATAACAAATAAGCCTGTCATATACAGACATAGATTCCTCAAATAACAACTTTCTATAAATACGCATAAGGATAGGATCGCGTTTTACGCTCACAACATCCGTTCCTGCTACAACAGATTTATTATCTTCAAACTCCAATATGCCGTTTTCATATGAGAGTTCTGGCATATACTTCAAAAAACCAATCAAATATTCAATCTGATTATATTTATTTTCATCGAAGTTTATTGATAATGCATACTGATATTGCAGCTCCAATTCTTCCGGTAATAAATACCCTCTTTTATATTTTGCAACATCCGTAACCATCAATCCCATCAAATCATTTTTAGTCAATTGCCCATTATACGCCAATGTCTTCAGCAAAAAGTTAACTTCTTTATGATCAGTACAATCATTTGTATACGAAGAATTTAGGCTACCACATTCATAAAATATCTGCGTAAAAATTAATTCCCTTTCCTTTTCATCTTTACAATCCAAAAACTTTTTAGTCAACGGATGATATCCCTTGTATCCCGGATTAACAAATCCAAGCTTAATAAATTGATTAATGGATTTTCTTACAGAGCCCATATCCTCTTTGGGATTCATCTTATTGATAATATCTTGTAATTTTTTATTTAACTCTGGAGTACAATCAACACTTGTTAATCTATGGTTATCTATAAACTTTACTATTAAATCCAACACATTATTAAACAGCGTACCGTGAATATCTGAGTATTCGACAGTAAGTTTCCAATAAGAATCATACTGTTGTTCTTCTTTTGCTTTCTTTGTATTTTCTGTCCCCATCTATACCTCCATCTCAAGAATAAATAACAGCTCCTTGCTTGCATTCTTGTTTTCTTTACCTGTTACCTGATAGTTATGCTTCTTCTCTTTAATTATAACTTTTCCATACTTCTTAAGCATTTCTTCAACTTCATCCGGTCCGGGCTGAACTCGTGTATTTTGACTCAAAACTATGTATCGTGTTTTCCCCACAAGTTTTTTTATCAGCTTGTCCATATTGCTCAGAAAGCTTGTCTTCTGTGTATAATCTGTATGTTTCCTCTTCTTGTCAAACATTTCATCAAACACTCCATAGAAAGCATCGTAATTATTCATTGTTGACGGATATGGTGGATCCATATAAAC
>CAZWCZ010000034.1:0-19727 GCA_964632165.1 uncultured Lachnospiraceae bacterium
ACGGACCTTTTTTATTTATGATATGGTTCGCCGTTTATGATCCGATAGGAGCGGTAGATCTGCTCAAGAAGGATCACTCTCATTAGTTGATGGGGAAACGTCATTTTGGAAAAACTGAGCAGAAAGTCTCCTCTTTTCGTTACGGTATCCCATAATCCAAGGGAACCGCCGATCACAAAGACAATATGACTTGTGCCCCGTACTCCTAAAGTTTCTATTTTTTCCGAAAGTTCTTCGCTTGTCAGCTGTTTCCCGTTAATTGCGAGGATACAGACGTAAGCATCTTCCGGCAGGTATTTCAACAGACGTTCTCCTTCTTTCTGCTTGATCTGTTCTTCCAGTGCTGCGGATGCACCGTCCGGTGTTTTTTCATCCGGAACTTCTATTATTTCCGGTTTGCAATAGCGGGATAAGCGCTTGAGGTATTCCTCGATCGCACCGGCAAAATATTTTTCTTTTACTTTTCCGACACATAATATTGTGATTTTCATAGGTAATGACTTCTGATTCCTTTCTTTGGGTCATGATATAATGTTATCCATCGGTTTTCCGGTGCCGTCAGTCATTGGGACATGTGATCTTTAACATTCCTTCGATCGCTTTGTGCAGCAACTGTACTTCCGGGGTTTCGGAAGCTTTGTAATACATTTCTTTTCCTTCTCTGCGACTGGTGATCAGACCGATGGATTTTAACTGTTTCAGATGGTGTGAAACGGCAGGACTGCTCATTTCCATAATGAAAGAAATATTAATGACACATTCTTCGCAGTGGCATAATAAAAGGAAAATGCGGAGACGGTTGCCATCCGAAAGCTGTTTGAAGTAGTTGGCAACCGTAATAAAATTTTCTGTTTTTGTAACAGAGGCTATCATTCGTTCGGACTCGGTAAAAGTTCCGTGATCATGCGGCAGATGTTCTATCATCATATGTCAGCTCCTACGGTAGTATTATTTTTGTAAAACGGTTATCTTATTATAGCATGTGATATCTGAAAAACTCAAGGCGGATTGACAAAATCGGCGGGAGGAGATATCATTTTATATATAAAGTCACAAAAAAGGAGTGGTAAATATGAAAAAGATCAGTGCGATCCTTATGATGTTTGTTTTTTTACTGGGAATGGTGGCGTGTTCGTCAGCAGGAGAAAAGAAAACCGTAACGATGACACCGCAGGAAATGGAAGAAAAGATTGCAGAAGTACTCGGAGAAGAGAACTATTTCTGTAATAAAGAGATCACACAGGATTGGATGGAAAGCAGCTATCAGTTTGATTTTACTCAGATTGAAAGTTATGTAGCAAAACAAAACTCCATAAGTGCCGTAAATCCGGATACTGTGATCATTTTGAAAGTAGCAGACGGATATCAGGAGGAAGCAGTCAGCCTGCTGAATAAATTGTACAGATCCAAGGTAGAGTATTCAAAACTTTATACTTTTTCCGTGCCTAAGGTGGAGGCTGCCCGGATTTATCAGAGCGGACAGTATGTGATGTTTTTACTGGCCGGTGAGAGGTATCTGGGAGAAGATAATGAAGAAGGTACAGTGATCGCCCTCAGGGAATATGAAAAAATAGATGCCGTGCTGGAAGAAATTTTCGGAGAAAAGTTAAAAAATCTTGCGAAAACAGAAGAATAGATGTTTAGAAAACAGGTAAAATAATAAAAAAGCTATTGCATTTTCCGAAGACTTCGTGTATATTGTAAATAACAATTAAACGAGTGTTTAATTGTTTAATTGAGAAAGGAGACAGGACAATGAAGAAAGCATATGAGATTGAGGTAGATTGTGCCAATTGTGCAAATCTGATGGAAGATGCGACAAGAAAGGTGCCGGGAGTTGCCAATGCAACGGTAAATTTTATGGCACAGAAAATGTACGTGGAATTTGAAGACGGACAAAACGAAAAGGCTGTCATGAAGGAAGTATTAAAGGCTTGCAAGAAAGTAGAGCCGGACTGTGAAATTGAATTTTAAATCAGGCTGCACTCTTACAGGAGTGCAGTTTTTGGTAATGGGAGAATGTCGAAGAGAGGGAAGGTTATGAACAAGAAGCAAAAAAAGATGCTCAAAAGGATCCTTATAGCGGCGGGCATGTTAGTGCTGCTGCAGTTTTTACCATTGAACGGCGTGGTACGTTTGTTATGCTATCTGGCTGTATATTTTGTGATCGGCCATGATATTCTGGAGAAAGCGGGCAAAGGGATTTTAAACCGTCGGGTATTTGATGAAAATTTTTTGATGGCATTGGCGACGGTGGGTGCATTTGTTTTGGCAATATATGAAAAAAGCGGAGAATATAATGAGGCGATCGCGGTCATGCTTTTTTACCAGATAGGAGAACTGTTCCAAAGCTATGCGGTCGGCAAAAGCAGAAAAAGTATCAGTGCATTGATGGATATCCGTCCGGATTATGCAAATGTAGAAGAAAATGGGATTCTCCGCAAGAAAGATCCGGATACCGTGGAAATCGGCAGCGTGATTGTCGTTCAGCCGGGAGAAAGGGTACCGATTGACGGCATCATTCTGGAAGGCACTACTACGTTAAATACAAGTGCCCTGACTGGCGAGAGCCTGCCAAGAGATGCGGCGGCAGGAGATGAGATTTTTAGCGGTTGTATCAACATGACAGGGATGATCCGCGTGCGGACGACAAAAGTATTTGGAGAGTCTACGGTTTCTAAGGTTCTGGAACTTGTGGAACATGCCGGCTCCAGAAAATCAAGATCAGAAAATTTTATTTCGCGATTTGCTAAGGTTTATACACCACTTGTCTGTTATAGTGCGCTTGCACTTGCAATACTGCCGCCTGTGTTCCGAATTTTTGCTTTGCAGTCGGAAGCAGAGTGGGAGATCTGGATGTATCGTGCACTTACATTTCTTGTTACCAGCTGTCCGTGTGCCCTGGTTGTCAGTGTGCCGCTCAGCTTTTTTGCAGGGATCGGCGGGGCAGGAAGAGAAGGGATTTTGATCAAAGGATCCAATTATATGGAAACGCTTTCCCAGGCGAAATATGTGGTATTCGATAAAACAGGAACTTTGACGCAGGGTGTATTTGAGGTAACCGGAATACATCACGCAAAAATTGAGGAAGAAAAAATTTTGGAATATGCAGCATTGGCGGAATGTGCATCTTCCCATCCGATCAGTAAGAGCCTGCAAAGAGCCTATGGCAGACCGGTCTGCCGTGATCGGGTATCGGAGATCCATGAGATCGGTGGATACGGGGTTATTGCTGTGGTTGACGGACACAGGGTAGCCGCAGGCAATGCAAAGCTGATGGCACAGGAAAATGTATCCTATAAGGAGTGCCATTGTGTTGGCACGATCATTCATGTTGCAATCGATAAAGAGTATGCAGGTCATATTGTGATCTCTGACAGAGAAAAAGCAAATGCAAAAGAAACGATTCAGGAACTGAAGAAATTAGGCGTAAAAAAGACGATAATGCTGACCGGGGATGCAAAAAGGGTTGCGGAGCAGGTGGCAGCTTCTCTTGGAATAGAAGAGGCATTTTACGAACTTCTTCCGGAAGATAAGGTCAGAAAGGCAGAGGAACTCCTGACGCAGAAGTCCAAACAGGAAAAACTTTTATTTGTCGGAGACGGGATCAATGACGCTCCGGTTCTGATGCGTGCGGATATCGGTATTGCAATGGGGGCAATGGGGTCAGATGCTGCCATTGAAGCAGCAGACGTAGTTTTGATGGATGATGATCCGTTGCAGATTGCAAAGGCGATCCGTATTTCAAGAAAATGTATCGGAATCGTATACCAGAACATCATATTTGCACTAACGATCAAATTTGCGTGTCTGATCCTGGTCGCTTTTGGAACTGCGAATATGTGGTTTGCGATTTTTGCGGATGTAGGGGTTATGGTACTTGCGGTATTAAATGCGATCCGAGCATTGAGAATATAATAATCCGGGATTAAAGCATTCTGAAAATCGGGTGCAGAAGAAAAATCAGATTCCATATTGTGTTTTAAAGACAGTGTGTGATATATTGAAAGAGTATGAGGTACCGGAAGAAAAATAGATTTTGATACGTTATAAGGTGCGGAGAGGATAAACTGTTATGAAACTTCTGTCAAATCGAATGAACCGAAAAATCGAGTCCTATCAGAAAGAACTGATCGAGACGCATTATAGGGAAGTGGATAATATGTATCGTCAGATGCGTGGGTGGAGACATGATTATCGGAATCATATTCAGATCATGAAAGCTTATGCGGCATCGGAAGATTGGGAAGCGATCCGCAACTATCTGGATCTTCTGGATGCGGATCTGACGACGATCGATACGGTGATCAAAACGGGAAATCAGATGGCAGATGCTATCCTGAATTCAAAAATATCGCTGGCAAAAGCAAAGGACATTCAGGTCATTGCAGATGCGCATATTCCGATCCGGCTGAAAACATCAGAAATTGATCTGTGCTGTATTATCGGGAACCTGTTTGACAATGCAATTGAGGCCACGGTAAAACTGCCGAAAGAGAAACGCGTGATCCGTGTGTATATGGATATGAAGAATACGCAGTTATACATTTCTTTTACCAATTTTACGGCAGAGAAAAAATTAAAGAAAGAAGGAAATCTGTTCCGCTCACAAAAAGGAGAAGGGCATGGGTTCGGATTGATACGGATCGATTCTATTGTGGCAAAGCTGGACGGGTATATCAGCAGGAACAGTGAGGAGGGTGCTTTCACGACGGAAATTCTTCTTCCACAGGTATGATAGTGCAATTCATCCCCCCAATATGACAATTCATCCCCGGAATGTTCCGGGGAATTTTTTTATGATAGAATAGCAGTAGAAAAAAGAGAGGATGGAGAAACAGGATGAATGAGAAAAAGAAACCGAAGGTCAGGCCGAAATACACCATGTGGCAGAATTCATGGTTTATGGTAAAACTTGCATGGACCTCAAAAGAAAAAAAGGTATTGGTACTTGGAATGTTGTATGCATTCGCAATGCTAGGACAAAATCTGGTAGAACTGTACATCGCACCGATGATCCTGGATGCAGTGGAAAAGCACGTATCCCTTGGGAGTCTTTTGATTGTTATCGGAGCATTTACTTTTGCCGGTATGTTTTTTGCGGCAGCAGCTTCTTATATTGATGAGAATATACTTTACGGAAGGATCAGTGTCCGTCTGGAAATCATCAATCTTTTGAACCAAAAAGCCTCAACGACTTCCTATGCCAACATAGAAAAAGAATCATTTCGTCAGTATTTGGAGCAGGCAAGCAATTATACATCCTCCAATCAACAGGCAACGGAAGCAATTTGGAGAACCTTGACAAATCTTCTTTCTGCCGGACTGGGATTTCTGATCTACCTTCTTTTGCTGAGCACGGTTCAGCCGGTACTGTTTTTAAACGTTCTTGTAACAGCTGTGATCAGTTATTTGGTTGGCAACTATCTGAACGGATATCGGTACCGGCACCGTGATGAACAGAGAAAGTATTATAATGACATGGTCTATGCACAGAAAAGAGCAGAGGATTTTACTGCAGCCAAGGATATCCGAATCTTTGGAATGCGTCCATGGATAGAAGAGCTGTATCAGAAAGCATCATTTGTTTTGAAAACATTTCATGCAAGGGCAGAAACAAGAACGGCATGGGCAGGAGTCTGTGATCTGCTGCTGACTTTCCTGCGGAATGCAGTTGCATATGCCTATTTTGTAGGAATGGTACTGCATGGAGAGATCTCCGTGCCGGAATTTCTTTTATACTTTGCAGCTGTGGGAGGATTTGCAGAGTGGATTAAAAAGCTGATGAACGGTCTGATGGTGCTGCATAAGCAGTCGCTGGATATTTGTGTAGTCAGAGAATGCCTGGATTACGAAGAACCGTTCCGATTTAAAGACGGAGAGCATTTGATGGTCGAGGAGGGAAAAAGTTACGAACTGCAGTTAAAAAATGTCTCTTTCCGTTATCCGGAGGCTGAAAAGGATACCTTGAGCAATATCAGTCTTACGCTGCATCCAGGAGAAAAACTTGCAGTAGTCGGGTTGAACGGCGCCGGGAAAACTACACTGATCAAACTGTTGTGCGGATTTCTTGATCCGACGGAGGGAACTGTATTATTAAACGGACGGGACATCCGGGAATATAATCGTGCGGAATATTATGCTTTGTTTTCAGCAGTCTTTCAGGAGTTTTCGCTGTTGGCAGGCTCGGTTGCCTTAAATGTGGCACAGACAGAAGAAGAGATGGACATGCAGAGAGTAAAAGAATGCATCCGCCAGGCAGGTCTGACAGAAAAAATAGAGTCCCTTCCGAAACAGTATGATACCTTGCTGAACCGCCAGATATATGAAGATGCAATACTTCTTTCCGGAGGAGAAACGCAGCGCCTGATGTTGGCACGTGCGCTTTATAAAAATGCACCTTTTGTCATTCTGGATGAACCGACGGCTGCATTAGATCCGATCGCTGAGGCAGAAATGTATCAGAAATATAATGAAATGACAAAAGGGAAGTCTTCCGTTTATATTTCCCACAGGCTTGCTTCTACACGCTTCTGTGACAGGGTACTCATGATCGCAGATGCCGGGATTTGTGAAGAGGGTACGCACGAAGAACTCATGCAACTTCATGGAGCGTATGCAGAGCTTTATGAAGTGCAGAGTAAATATTATAAGGAAGGAGAAAAGGCAGATGGAGAACTGTAAAACATGGCGGGAAGCGGTAAAGATCAATATCCGTGCGTTTACGCTTTTTTGGAAACGCTATCCGCAGATGGTAATTTCAAGGCTGATAAAGACAATTTGGAGCGGGCTGACTCCGTATGTCAGCATTTATCTTTCTGCTTTGGTAATTGAAGAACTTGCCGGACCTTGCCGGCCGGGGCATTTAAAATATCTTGTACTGCTCCTTCTTATAGCACAAGCTGTTATTGCGCTGATCGGAGTGCTTTTGACAAAATGGAATGAAGTACAGAATGCCTGCCTGGAAATAAAGACAGAGGATATTTTTGCGGAGAAACTGTTTTTAACAGATTATGTGAATCTTGATAAGACGGAAAACATGCAGATGCTTTCTACCATACAACAGACAGCGAACGGATCAGGATGGGGATTATACCGGGCACTGGAACATTATGAAATGCTGTGTTCTGCCGTGATCACGATCATCGGTGGTGCCGTGCTGACTGTTCCGCTGTTTACAAGCCGTATTCCGGAAAGCGGTGCTGCTTATTCGTGGCTGGATCATCCGGCGGTGATCGCCTTCATGATTGTGGTCGTGGTCGTAATTGTATGCATTGCTCCTGCACTTTCGAATAAAGCAAGCAGCTATTTTTCCAAGTATATGAACCAGCACAATTTGGGAAACCGTCTGTTTGGATTTTTCGGATTTCTTGGTTATCATAGAAACTTTGCGATGGATGTGAGAATTTATCAGCAGGAAAAAATATGCGGAAAATATCTGAACAGCAAGGAAACGTTATTTGGCTCTTCCGGGTTCTATTCTAAAATGGCGAAAGGACCGGTCGGATTATACAACGCATCTTCAGCTGCGGTTTCTGTCATTTATACCGGAGGCATTTATCTGTTTGTCTGTCTGAAAGCATGGGCAGGTGCGTTCGGGCTTGGCATGGTCACGCAATATGTTGCTTCCATCACAAAAATGGCAGACGGCGTCAGCCGGTTATTGGAAGTTGTAGGAAACATGCGGATCAATGCAAGTGCTCTGGAACTTGTTTTTGAGTTTCTTGATATTCCTGATACGATGTATCAGGGAAGTCTGACGGTGGAAAAGCGTAACGACAGAAAATATGAGGTTGAATTTCGCAATGTTTCTTTCCGATATCCGGGAAGCGAACAGGATATCCTGAAGAATCTCAATATAAAATTTAAGATAGGGAAACGCCTGGCGGTAGTCGGAAAAAACGGAAGCGGGAAAACTACATTTATCAAACTGTTGTGCCGTTTATATGACCCGACGGAAGGCGAAATCCTTTTGAACGGGATCAATATCAAAAAATATAATTATAGGGAATATATGAATATTTTTTCTGTTGTATTTCAGGATTTTAAGCTGTTTGCATTTGAACTTGGGCAGAATGTTGCCTGCAGTATGGAATATGATGAAGAAAAAGTAAAAACGGTGTTGGAAAAAGCAGGTTTTTCCGAGCGTCTGAATGATCTGCCAAAAGGGATCAAAACTTCTTTGTATACGATAAATGATAAAGAAGGGGTCAATATTTCGGGAGGAGAAGCTCAGAAGATAGCAATAGCACGTGCTATTTATAAAGATGCACCGTTTATCATATTAGATGAGCCGACGGCTGCACTGGATCCGATCGCTGAAGCAGAGATCTACTCAAAGTTTGATGAAATCGCAGGGGATAAGACGGCAATCTATATCAGCCATCGCCTGTCGTCCTGCAAATTCTGTGATGAGATTGCCGTATTTGATTCAGGAAGTGTTGTTGAATACGGAACACACGAAGAACTTATGGAACAGAACGGAACGTATCAGCAGCTGTGGAATGCGCAGGCACAGTATTATGCCGAGGAAAATGTTCAAAAGACAGATTGACATTTTAGCGGAAATAAGCTATATTCTCTATTGTTGATCGGAGGGCATAGCATTCGCCGGAAATGCATTGCCGGATAAGACTATGGGATGAGATGCCCATATTTTTATCCGGCTTTTTGTTTGAAAAAGGATACAGAGGATATCTGGGATTATGTATAGGAGGAAGAGATAATGCAGATACAGTTATCAGACCATTTTGACTTTAAGCGGTTGTTCCGTTTTGTACTTCCATCCATTGTGATGATGATCTTTACATCAATCTATGGTGTAGTGGATGGATTTTTTATTTCGAATTTTGTGGGGAAAACTCCGTTTGCTGCGGTTAATCTGATCCTGCCCGCATTAATGATGATGGGAGCCATCGGGTTTATGCTCGGAACTGGGGGAAGTGCACTGGTTGCAAAAACGCTGGGAGAAGGAAAACAGGAAAAGGCAAACCGGATTTTTTCATTTTTGATCTATGCTGCATTGGTGATCGGAGTTTTGTTGACCGTGATAGGAATTGTCTTTTTGAAGCCGATTGCCGTTTTTCTTGGGGCAGATGACAGCATGCTGGATCTTTGTATTACGTACGGAAGGATCTTTCTTCTTGCATTGCCGGCATATATGCTTCAGAATATGTTCCAGAGTTTTCTGATCACAGCGGAAAAACCGACGCTTGGTCTGGGGATCACGGTGGCGGCAGGTGTGACCAATATGGTTTTGGATGCTTTGTTCATGGCAGTATTTCATTGGGGAGTTACCGGAGCAGCTTTGGCAACAGCACTGAGTCAGCTGATCGGCGGCATTATCCCTCTGCTGTATTTCTGCAGACCAAACAGCAGCCCGCTCCGTCTGGTAAAAGCAAAATATGACGGGAATGTACTTTTTAAAACATGTACGAATGGTTCTTCGGAATTGGTCAGCAATATATCGATGTCACTTGTTTCCATGCTGTATAATTTTCAATTAATGAAACATGCCGGAGAAAACGGTGTAGCAGCCTATGGGGTACTGATGTATGTAAACTTTATTTTTATCGCCATTTTTATCGGCTATTCCATTGGGACGGCACCTATCATCGGATATAATTACGGGGCAGAGAATGACAGCGAGTTAAAAAATATTTTCAAGAAAAGTATGCTGTTTGTTTCTGCTGCCGGTGTGATACTGACGATTGCCGCATTGCTTCTGGCAGCTCCGTTATCAAAGATATTTGTTGGGTATGACAAGGAACTGTATGATATGACGATCCATGCATTTCAAATATATTCGCTGTCATTTTTGTTCTGCGGATTCGGTATTTTTGGTTCGTCTTTGTTCACCGCGTTGAATAATGGCGTGATATCTGCCATCATCTCGTTTTTAAGAACCATCGTGTTTCAAACACTGGCAATTCTTATTATGCCGGAAATCTGGGGGCTGGAGGGAATATGGTTCTCAGTGATCGTGGCTGAACTTATGGCAACCGCGGTAGCAGTTGCGTTTATTGCGGCAAAGAAAAAGAAATATCGGTATTAAGAAAACGAGGATACTTCCATGAAACTGTGGAAACATTTTAAGACAATAACAAAGCACAAGATTTTAGTTATGCAGGGGTGCTTTAAAGTAGGATTGTTCCGACAGGGCATTCTGCATGATCTGTCAAAATATTCGCCGACGGAGTTCTTTATAAGTGCCGCCTATTATCAGGGGTCACGAAGCCCGATATTTGCGGAAAGGGCAGACAAAGGCTATTCGGAAGTCTGGATGCATCACAAAGGGCGCAACCCGCATCATTTTGAATATTGGACCGACTGGAACATACAGACAGAGAAGTATGAGCCTCAGCCAATGCCGAGAAAATATCTGGTAGAAAGTATTATGGACCGCAGGGCGGCGTCAATGACCTATATGAAAGAATCTTATCAGCCGGATTCTGCACTGAAGTATTATCTTGGACACATAGAGAGCAGACTGATCCATCCAAAAAGCGGACGTGAGATGGAATATCTGCTGCGAATGTTGTCAGAAAAGGGAGAAAAAGAAACTTTTTCCTATATCAGAAGCCATGTTTTGAAAGGACTGCCTTTCCCATGGGAAGAAGAAAAACAGGAGGACGCACAATGAGAAAAAATTTTGGAGCAAAAGCATGTCTGTATCCGCAACCGGTATTTATTATCGGCACTTATGATGAGAACGGGAGACCAAATGCAATGAATGCGGCATGGGGCGGAATCAGTGAAGAAAAGGAACTCAGTATCTGTATTTCCGCAGAACACAAAACAACGAAAAACATCTTGCAGAAAAAAGCATTTACGGTCAGTATGGCAGATGCGGTACATGTAACGGAGTGTGATTATTTCGGACTGGTTTCAGGGAATGATGTAGAAGATAAAGTGGAGAAAGCAGGATTTCATGCAGTAAGAGCGGAATTTGTGGATGCACCGGTATTTGAAGAACTTCCGATGGCAGTGGAGTGCCGACTGATCTCTTATGAAGAGGAAACCTGCCGTCTGGTAGGAGAGATCGTAAATGTCAGTGTGGAAGAACGTGTGCTTTCCGATGACGGAAAAGTGGACGTGAAGAAACTTCAGCCGATTACGTATGATTCGATGAACCATAATTACCTTGTACTTGGAGAATGTGTCGGAAAAGCATTTTGTGACGGAAAAAAGTTAAAATAGAGGTTCGTATGATAAAAGTGATTTTATGGGATGTAGACGGAACCTTACTTGATTTTGAAAAAGCAGAATACGATGCGATCCACGCCTGCTTTCAAAAATTCGGGTTTGGTAACTGCACAGAGGAAATGCTGGCAGACTATATTAAAATTAATCGTGGATATTGGGAGCGTCTGGAGCGGGGAGAGCTGACCAAGCAGGAAGTTTTGACCGGGAGATTCCGTGAGTTCTTCCGAGCCAAAGAATTTCCGGAATCTTTGGCAGAGGCATTTAATGATGCCTATCAGATCGCGCTTGGGGATCATATCTATTTTTGCAAAAACAGCAGGGAAATCCTCAGCTATTGTGCCGGAAAGGTAAAACAGTATGTAGTAACAAACGGCACAAAGACGGCACAGGATCGGAAACTCAGTAAATCGGGGATCCTTTCGTTTTTTGACGGTATTTTTATTTCAGATGTTGTCGGATATGAGAAGCCGTCGACAGAGTTTTTCAATGAAGTATTCCGCATCATTGGAACTTATGAAAAAGGAGAGGTGTTGATCGTCGGAGATTCATTGACAAGCGACATCCGCGGAGGGAATAATGCCGGGATTTTGTCTTGCTGGTATAATCCGGACAGAAAAGAAAACACAGCCGGAGCAAGGGCGGATTATGAAATTACAGATCTGATGCAGGTGGCAGAGCTGATTAGAACTTGACTTTACGGATGCTATGTGGTAGAATCTCACTTGATATGAGGGAGTAGCGAGCGCATCCTACGCGCAACAAGTCAACATATCGGCCGAGAGGTCTGGCTTGTTTTAATTTGCGAGACTCATGTAAGCTATGGGATAGCTGTACATGGAGTCTTTTTTTTGTGCTGATGCCAGGTACGGATATTTCGTGCTTGGATTTTTTTTGCATAAATACGGATACAGGAGGATAAAAATGATAACAAACGTTTTGTTGTTTGCAGTAGGACTGGTTTTATTATTGAAAGGAGGGGACTGGTTCGTAGACGGAGCCGAGGGAATTGCAAAGAGATTCCGCCTGCCTGATATTATTGTCGGAGCTACGGTGGTTTCCATTGGGACTACACTGCCGGAAGTTATGGTTTCGACCACAGGTGCACTGCAGGGGCAGGGAGCAATGGCATATGGAAATGCAATCGGTTCTATTATATGCAACACGGCGCTGATCGCCGCAATTTCAGTTGCCTGCCATCCGGGAAAAGTTAATGTAAAGACAATGAAACTTCCGGTACTTTTCTTTTTCACGTCTGCGCTTTTGTATTGTCTGGCGGCGTATGGATTAGGGGAGTTCCCGCGTTGGATCGGTGTTCTTTTATTACTTGTATTTGTTCTTTATCTTGTGCTCAATGTGCGGCATGGACTTAGAAACAAAGAAGAAGTTTTATCGGAAGAAACAGGAACACCGAGAGCGTTCTGGCTGGAAGTTGTGCTTCTTATTGCCGGAGCAGCAGTGATCGCGGTCGGCGCGGATCTGCTGGTAGATAACGGAACGGTCATTGCACAGAAACTGGGAGTTCCTGAAACGGTTATTGCCCTGACTTTTGTTGCACTCGGTACATCTTTGCCGGAGCTGATCACTACGATCACATCGCTGAGAAAGGGACATGCATCTCTTGGAATAGGAAATGTTATCGGGGCTAATGTTTTTAATCTCGTTTTGGTTTCCGGGGTTTCTGTTACATTTGCACCATTTGAGGTGCCGGCAGGGAAAGAACTTTTCGGGCAGAATGCATCGCTTGTATTAGACATACCGTTGATGCTGATCGTCATGCTGCTCCTGACAGTGCCGGCATTTTTAACAAAAAAACTCCATCGGTGGCAGGGTATCACTTTGCTGACCGTTTATGCTGCATTTTGTTTGCTCCAGTTTATAGTATAAAATTTATGAGATACGGAGGGAAAAATGATGAACCTTGGATTTACTTTCTTTTTTAACAGTATTTTACTTGGCATAGGACTGGCAATGGATGCATTTTCTGTTTCTTTGGCAAACGGATTGAATGAACCGGCCATGAAACGAAAGAAGATGTGCGGTGTTGCAGGCGTATTTGCGGGATTTCAGTTTCTGATGCCGATGGTCGGATGGATCTGTGTTTCTACGATCGCACAGTATTTTAAACTGTTTGAACGGGTCATTCCCTGGATCGCACTTCTGTTGCTTGGTTATATCGGCGGGAAGATGTTGTATGAGGGAATGAAAAATAAGGATTCTGAGGAAGAAAAAACGGCAGTTGGAGTGGAAGCACTTCTGCTGCAGGGGGTAGCTACTTCCATCGATGCTCTTTCGGTCGGATTTACGATAGCAGACTATTGTCCGGCAGAAGCAGTGCTTTCCTGCCTGCTGATCGGCGCGGTAACTTTTCTGATCTGTTTCGTTGGTTTGTGTCTTGGAAAAACGGTTGGAACAAGGCTTTCCGGAAAAGCAGATATCCTTGGCGGAGTCATTTTGATCTTTATCGGACTGGAGATTTTTGTGACACATTTCTTTTAAATGATTTTTGACACCCGGTTAAGACTATGATATCATAGGAGCGTTAAGTGAGTCAGTTAAAATATATGACTTGATCCAGGAGAGTACATATGATCTACACGGTAACAATGAATCCTTCGTTGGATTATATTGCAGAGGTAAAGAGCCTGACACCGGGGAAGACAAACCGGACAATCGCGGAAAGTCTGTTGCCGGGAGGAAAGGGACTGAATGTTTCCATGGTGTTGGGAACCCTTGGTCTGAAAAGCAGGGCACTGGGATTTACGGCAGGATTTACCGGTATGGAGATCCAAAGAAGAATGCACGAAGCCGGTACGGATTGCGATTTTATCCATCTGCCTGAGGGAATGTCAAGGATTAATATCAAATTAAAGTCAGCAGAAGAAACGGAGATCAATGCACAAGGACCTGATATAACGGAAGACAGCATGCAGCTGCTGCGGCAAAAACTCGAGGAACCGGGAAAAGGGGATATCCTCGTACTTGCAGGCAGTGTGCCGAAAACGGCAGGGGATTCTTTTTATGCGGAAATTGTGCAGGAGATGATGCGAAAGGAAGTTCTTGTTGTTGTGGATGCTTCCGGAGAAACGTTACGTAATGTTTTGCCGTTTCATCCTTTTTTGATAAAACCGAATCTGCAGGAGTTGTCAGGATTGTTTGGCACGGAAGAGATTACCGGTGATGAAATGCTGAAGGAATGTGCAAAAGAACTTCAGAAGTCCGGGGCAAGAAATGTTTTGATTTCCTTGGGAAAAGACGGAGCTGCGTTTTTGACAGAAAACGGAACCTGGTACAGAGAGACGGCATTTCAGGGCAAGGTACGGAATACGGTCGGTTCCGGGGATTCGATGGTAGCCGGTTTCCTGTATGGGTATTTATCGAAAAAAGGAACCGAAGAAGAAAGATATCATGCAGCATTACTCTATGGATTGGCAGCAGGGAGTGCAGGAGCACTTTCGGAATGGCTTCCGGAAAAAGAAAAGATAGTACAGGTATACGAAGAAATGATAAAAATGAAGAAAGAGAAGGTGTGAGTATGAGTTACAGAAATCCGGTATTAAAAGGTCAGTTTGCTGATCCTGATATTGATGTGTTTGGAGATAAGTATTATTTGTATACAACGACGGATGGATTCGCAGGATGGTCCGGAACGGTATTCCATGCATTTTCCTCAGAGAATCTGACAGACTGGAAAGATGAAGGCATTATTCTTGACGTTGCAAGTGAGCAGGTGCCATGGGCAACCGGCAGTGCCTGGGCACCGACCATAGAAGCGAAGAACGGAAAATATTATTTCTATTTTTGTGCCAAGGAAGTAAGCGGCTGTTCCAGTATCGGTGTGGCAGTAGCAGAACATCCTGCAGGACCTTATACGGCTATGCCGGAGCCTCTGATGACGGCAGAAATATGTCGGGCGCATGGCGTAAGGATGGGACAGGCGATCGATCCGTCTATTTTTACAGAGGAAGACGGTACTTCCTATATGTTGTTTGGAAATTGCGACGGTGCTGTCGTGAAGTTGAATGAGGATATGGTAAGTGTGGATTTATCAACACTTACACATTATGAAGGAGCTTATGATCTGCGCGAAGCGATCACGGTAACTAAGCGAAATGGAATTTACCATTTTACCTGGTCCTGTGATGATACCGGAAGCCCGGATTATCATGTCAATTACGGTATTTCTGACAGCATTTACGGACCGATCGACTTTAAGTATACTGTTTTGGAAAAGAGGGAAGAGGAAAACATCCTTGGAACCGGGCATCATTGTATGTTGCAGATTCCGGGAAAGGATGAATATTATATTGCGTATCATCGCTTTTTTACACCGCTTGGTACTTTTACCGAAGGATTTGGCTTTCACAGGGAAACCTGTATTGACCGTGTGACTTTTGACGTAGAAAGCGGGTTGATGAATAAGATCTGTCCGACCAATGAAGGTGTGGAACCAAGAACATTAAAGCAAGAATAAAAGATGGAGTAAAAGAATGAACTTATTAAGTAAGAAACTGCGTTGGAATGGAATCAATAGTTTTGTAAAAGTGTTCTGTTGTCTGGCTGCTGCAGTACTTTTGACAGGCTGCGGGAACACGGGACACGGAACCGGGAATGAAACACCGACTCCTGTGCCGCAGAAGGGAGCAGAATATAATAATTATCTATTTGTGTATTTTGTCGGTGAGGGAGACGGACAGGAGGCAATTTATTTTGCAGTCAGCGAAGACGGATATAATTGGAGCGAATTAAATGGCGGAAGGTCCGTACTGCAATCGGAACTTGGCACAACAGGTCTGCGCGATCCGTATATTATGCGTTCGGAAGATGGAACAAAATTCTATCTGATCGCAACAGATCTTTGCATCAATAAAGATGGAGACTGGTGGAAGGCACAGATATCCGGAAGCACTTCGGTCATGTTCTGGGAATCGGAGGATCTGATCCATTGGACAGAGCAGAAGCAGCTGGCAATCAATAATAAGACGGCAGGATGTACCTGGGCTCCGGAAGCTTATTACGATAAAGAAACCGGAGAATACATGATCTTCTGGGCATCCAGAACATTAAGTGACCATTATGCACAACAGCGCATTTTCTATACGACGACAAAGGACTTCACGGAATTTGCAAAGCCAAAGGTGTGGATCAATTATGCATACAGTACGATTGATACCACGGTAATAGAAGAAGACGGAGTATACTACCGGTTTACAAAATACGAAGAAGAATCCAGGATCATTTTGGAATGTGCTGATTCTTTGCTTGGAGAGTGGAAGCGGATCGAATCTCCGATTTTGGATGCACAGGAGGGAGTAGAAGGACCGACCTGTTTTGAATTTCACGAAGAAGACATTGTGGACGGACAGCGATTTGCGTTGTTACTTGATAATTTCGGCGGTGCAGGTTATTATATGCTGACAACGGACAGTCTTGCCGACGGAGATTTTCAGAAAGTAAAAGGTTATTCTCTGCCGAAGCGTCCGCGTCACGGTACGGTTATCCGCATTTCAGATGAAGAATATCGTACACTTGTGGATACTTACGGCATAAAGTAAGGTGATTGTGTATAAAATAAGAAGAAAAGGTCCGGGAGAAACAGAATGATCGAGTTATTGGCAAAACATTTTATGAAAGAAAAGCAGCAGGAAACGGAAGCGGAAACACGGCAGATGTACGGAATCGTGTGCGGCATTGCAGGAATCTTTTTTAATATACTTTTAGCAGTAGGAAAGCTGATAGCCGGTTTGTTGTCCGGATCGATCGCGATCATGGCGGATGCGGCGAACAATCTGTCAGATGCCGGGTCTTCGCTGATCGTATTACTGGGTTTTAAACTGGCCGGGCAGAAGCCGGATCCGGATCATCCGTTCGGGCATGGAAGGATAGAATACATTTCGGGACTTGTTGTTTCGATGCTGATCATTTTCATGGCATTTGAATTGTTGAAATCATCCGTGGATACGATCATTCATCCGGGAAAGGTTACGTTTGAACCGATCATACTCATCATTCTGGCAGCTTCCATCCTTGTGAAGTTTTATATGTTTTTATATAACAGAAGGATCGGAAAAAAGATCAACAGTGAGGCAATGCTGGCAACTTCCATGGATTCTTTGAGCGATATGGCAGCAACTGCGGTCGTTCTGATCTCAATGCTTGCTTCTTATTATTTTGATCTGCAGGTGGATGGAATCTGCGGAAGTCTTGTTGCACTGCTGATCTTCTATGCAGGCTTTACATCTGCAAGAGATACTATCAGTCCGTTGCTCGGACAGCCGCCGGAACCGGAATTTGTTCGGCGCATTGAAGAAATTGTATTAGAAGAAAACCAGATCGTGGGTATCCATGATTTGATTGTACATAACTATGGACCTGGAAGAAGGATGATCTCCCTGCATGCAGAAGTACCTGCGGATGGAGATATCCTGGGCATGCATGACATGATCGACAATATTGAACACCGTCTGAAAGAAGAATTGCTTTGCACGGCAGTTATCCATATGGATCCGGTCTGCACGGATGATGAAGAAACAAAAGAACTAAGAGAACAGATGACAAAAATCGTAAGAGGGATCGACCCGGTCATCACACTGCATGATTTTCGTGTGGTAAAAGGTCCTACTCATACGAACCTCATTTTTGACATTGTACTTCCGTTCAAATTTCATTATACGGATTCGGAAGTGACGGAAGAAATTCAGAGAAGATTAAAGGAGTATGATGAGTCCTGCTTTGCCGTGATCGAGGTAGACAGGGCATATACAAAATAAAAGAATTATGGAAACATCAAAAGAGAACAAAATATTAGGAGAAGAAAAAATCTCCAGACTTTTATTGAAATTTTCAGTACCATGTGTCATGGGACTGTTGATCAGTGCATTTTATAATATCGTAGACCAGATTTTTATAGGGAACAGTGAACTTGGTTATCTTGGAAATGCTGCAACCGGAGTATCTTTTCCTGTCATTTGTATTGCTAATGCGTTTGCCTGGTGTGTGGGAGACGGTGCAGCCTCCTATCTGAGCCTATGTGCCGGCCAAAAGGATACAGAACGTGCACATAAATGTGTAGGCACCGGAATTACGGTGACACTGATGATCAGTCTGATCCTTATGGCGTTTTGTGAACTGACGGCAGAACCCTTGATGAGAATGTTCGGGGCATCCGATCAGACATTGGAGCTTGCAGTCACATATTTTCGGATCATTGCCGCTTTTTTTCCGTTTTATCTGCTGTTAAATGTGATGAACAGCATGATTCGTGCTGACGGAAGTCCGACCTACGCGATGACAGCAATGCTGACCGGGGCAGTATTAAATATTATTCTGGATCCGATTTTCATTTTTGGCCTGCATTGGGGAATTGCCGGTGCAGCATGGGCAACCGCAATAGGACAGGTGGCCTCTTTTCTTTTGTGTGCAGTCTATTTTAGAAAACCGAAGAGTTTTCGTTTGACAAAAGAGAGTTTCAAAGTGCATTTTCCTATATTGGGAGGCATTGTAGGACTTGGGATCGCGACGTTTATTACGCAGATTTCAATCGTAATGGTATCTTTGGTCGGAAACATGATGCTGGCCAAGTATGGTGCAATGTCAAAATACGGACCGGATATTCCGATCTCGGTATTCAGCATCCAGACAAAAGTCTATACGATCGTATTGAGTATAGTGACAGGAATCGTGCTGGGAGGACAGCCGATTTTTGGATACAATTATGGGGCCGGGAAATTAGACAGGGTTCGCAGGGCATATTTTTTAGTGCTTCGTGCCACTTTGATCACAGGCGGGATCGCAACAGTGATCTTTCAGCTCTGGCCACAGGCCGTAGTAGGGATTTTTGGCTCAGGAAATGCGCTGTATCAGGAATTTGCGGTAAAAACATTTCGGATCTATTTATCTTTGATGACGATCACCTGCCTTGTAAAGATGACGGCGGTATTTTTTCAGTCCATCGGAAAATCAGTGCATGCTGCCGTGGCATCCATCGTGCGGGATGTGGTATGTTTTACTCCGTTAGCGGTGGCTCTTCCTGCAATTTTGGAAGAAAAGGAAGCGGGAAATGGAATTTATGGGATTTTGTATGCGGCACCGATTGCCGATGCGGCAGCAATCATTGTGATCCTTATTCTGACGGTTTCTTTTTTTGGAAAATTAAAGAAAGAAGAACATAGAGAAGCATAACAAAAGCCCCCTTTAGGGCGGGGTTCGTAAAACAGTTATTTTGAAAAAAGCTGAAAACTGTATGGTTTTCAAGGGGCGGCGTGGCGTGAGCCACGCCGTTTCCTTTTGCCTTTATCATTGTTTTGTCAGTTCATCCAATGGGATAAACCCAATACCGTCATACTGGATGTGGATGTTCTGCCTGCGTTTACCGCTGGATTTGTCGGGTGCTTCCACATAGATCGCCTGCACAGGCTCTCTGAGGGTATACGTATCCAATTCTTCAATGTCCACATACTTTTCAGCGGTCTGAATGAACCGTTCAATATTTTCGTTCTGTCGTTCCTGTACTTCAATTTCCTGTC
>CAZWCZ010000035.1:0-18519 GCA_964632165.1 uncultured Lachnospiraceae bacterium
TCTGTCTGTCTGTCTGTCTGTCTGTCTGTCTGTCTGTCTGTCTGTCTGTCTGTAATATTATATCCTGTCATGGCAGCGTTTCAACCCCTTTTCTAAAAATTTTCCTTATGCCTGATCAACAGGTATAAGACAACTTCCAAATTTTTTCCAGTATTTGGACGCTGACTTACAGTGTATCACACAACATGATCTATTGCAAGCTTTTTTTACACCACGGAAGTGTCGTATCGACGTAGTGACCGTAACTATTTTTTGCTCTGCTGGAATTTTTCTTCCAACTGTAGTACAATACCGGTAATACAACACAATCGGAGGTTCCCATGGAATTTAAAAAATTAAGTGCCCCTTCTCTTCGTGAGCTTTTTATCGAACAGATTGAACATATGATCTTATCCGGTCAATTAAAAATAGGCGAAAAGCTGCCTTCTGAACGACAGCTTTGTGATATGATGCAGGTCAGCCGGGCTGTTGTCAACGGCGGACTTGCCGAATTAGAAAAAAACGGGTTTCTTGTCGTAAAACCAAGAAGCGGCACTTACGTTGCAGATTACCGCCGCACCGGAAATTTAGATACGCTGATCGCCATTATGAACTATAACGGGGGCAGGATTCGCAATGATGAGATCAAATCCATTTTTGAAGTACGTACTGCGTTGGACTCTCTTGCCGTCGAACTGTGCATGGATCGCATTACCGAGGAAGAGATCGATCTGCTTTTCCATAAAGTGGAACAGATCCGTGCTGCTGAAACTGCTGATGATGCTACTCAGGCCGCCTATGATTTTCAGCATCAGCTTGCCATTGCTTCCGGCAACACTCTGATCCCTCTGATCTTTCAGTCTTTCCGTCCTCCGGTGTTTACCCTCTGGCACCGTTTTTGTGATCTGTACGGAATAGAATGTCTGTATGAACGCAATTATAAAACCTGGACTTATGTCAAAAATCATGACCTGTCCGGAGCTTTGCGCTGGATTTCCGATTCCATGGCAGACTGTATTTACGGAGAGCACCAGGTATATTATTAAATCGAAAAAAAGGTACCGCAAATTTATTTACCACGGTACCTTTTTTACATTTTTATCCGATTCTACTCTGCTCTTTCCATTGCTTCTTTGAAATCCTTCTGATCTGTAAAGATTTCATTGGTATATGGGTTCTTCTTCTGCTGGATCGACCTTCTGATAATAAATGCAAGGCAAAGAACATTTGCTGCCAATGCTACGATTGCAATGATACCCTGCATCCTAGGATCTGCAGAAGTCGGTCTTGTTGCAGCGTCCATTACGCCGTCTGCATAAATCACAGGAATGGTCGTGAAACGGCTTGCATCCTGGAACAGCGGGAACACCTGGGCAAACATGCACCAGAGTGCCAGTGTGTTGGCACGGTTCTGGATCCAGCCGCCCTTGTTCCAAAGCATATTGGCAACGGTCGGAGCAAGTAAAAGTGCCAGGCCGCAATACCATGCATGTGTCGGAAGGTTGTTGTAAGTATACTCAAAATTCCACAAATCATACGCGATGATGAAGCACCAGGTCATATCCGGCCAAAGCATATCATCCTTCTTTTTCGAGGAATAGATTCCCCACCAGCCTGTCATACAGAAAATGTTGATAATGCCGGCAATACCGTTTACCCAGTTCCACCAGCCGCCGTACAGCCATACATTTTCAGAAGACAGCCACCAGCGGTCGCCGTATTCTGCGAGTGCCATTGCTCCCTTAATACCGGATTCAAAATCACTTGCAACTGCAATTAAAATATTGATGGCTACAATCAGGAAAGGAAATACTTTAAACCACTGCTGTTTTCCAATTCCCCATTTGTACTTGATCATCATAAATCCGATACATCCTGCGGTTGCCGCATACAGTTTTGCATAGTGGAACCAGCTGTTCATGTAAAGGTAAGTCGGATTGTTCAGTGCCCATTCTGCTCCCATAGCCGCACCGGCATAAATGGCAATGAAATATACCGTAAGTGCTGCAGGAAGTGCAAGAAAACAGGCAATACCGCCCAGTTTGCTTCGACGTGCAAATTCATTTGCGAGAATCAATGCTGCGAATACCAGTACCCAGCCAAGCAGCTGCCAGCCGGCGGTATCTCCGTAAATCTGAAAAAACATAAATTTTCCCTCTTTTCTTTTTTACTTTGCTTCTATTTCTTTTATCATAAACTCATTCCCCCGAATGAGATACGTACTCTGACTGCCGCAGTGCGGACATATCTTTCCGTGTTCTACGGTTTTGTACTCCTGCCTGCAGTCTTCACAATACGTCACTGCCGGAATCTTTTCCACGATCAGTTCCGTATCCTTTAACAGAACCGATTTTTTCTCTATGGACCACTTCCAGCATTTTCTTAAATATTCCTCAATAACAGTGGAAACCTCGCCGACCTCAAGCGTTACCGACTTAATCTGTGTAAGCTCATTTTCCTTTGCAAGTCCTTCCACGGTCTTTATGACATGAAATACAACTCCAAGCTCATGCATCCTGCTTATCCTTCTTTGCAAACTTAATCTTGATTGCCTGCTTTGCACCATAAGAGAGCACATACTTTAACTTTTCTTCACTTGTTCTCATTGTGCTGCACTCCGGCAGGTCTCTCTCCAGATGGATGGCATCAAATTCACACTTGGTCGTACAAACGCCGCATCCGATACACTTATTCGGATCAACAATGGTTGCTCCGCAGCCAAGACAACGTGCGGTTTCTGCCTTTACCTGTTCTTCTGTAAATCCGACAGATGCATCACGGAATGATGTCTTGTGGTCAATCCTGCTGTCCCGACCCGGAATCTGACGGGATGAAGTGTCATACTGTTCTAAGGAAATATCATTTTTGTCAAATGCTATAAACTCACGGCGGTTACGTCCGATCGTCAGACTGCTGTGCGGCTGTACAAAGCGATGAATGGAAACAGCGCCTTCCTTACCTGCTGCAATCGCATCAATGGCAAATTTAGGTCCTGTGTAAACATCTCCTCCGACAAAGATATCCGGTTCTGCCGTCTGATAAGTCAGTCGGTCAGCAATGGCTCCGTTTCCTCTTCCGAGTTCTACCTTTGTTCCTTTTAACAGATCGCCCCAGAGGATGCTCTGTCCCACACTGAAAATGACATGACTGCACTCCACGGTAAGCGTATCGTTCTCATCATAAACAGGAGCAAATGCTCCGTTTTCATCGGTCACGCTGAGACATCTTTTCAATACGATTCCGGTCACTTTTCCGTTTTCCGTAATAATTTCTTTTGGTCCGAAACCGCAGTGGATCTGTACAGATTCTTCCTCCGCCTCGCGGATCTCTTCCGCAGATGCCGGCATAGTCTCACGGCTTTCCAGACAGAACATGGAAACCTTTGTGGTTCCTACTCTGTGACTGACTCTGGCTGCATCAATGGCTACATTTCCGCCGCCGATGACTACCACATCCCCACGGATCGGATAACTTTCCTTTGCGCCGGCTTCCCTCAGAAATTCCACTGCCGTAACTGCACCATCGGCATCTTCTCCCGGAATGCCCGTTTTTTTACCACCCTGGCAACCGATTGCGAGATAGAACGCACGGTATCCCTGTGCACGCAGTTCCTCTATGGTAATGTCTTTTCCAACCTCCACTCCGGTCCGGATATCAACCCCCATGGAACGGATCACATCGATTTCTGCAGCTACCACATCTTTTTCCAGCTTGTAGGATGGGATGCCATATACCAACATACCGCCCGGCTTCTCATTCTTTTCGAATACAGTCGGATGATATCCCTTTTCTGCCAGATAGAATGCGCAGGACAGACCGGCAGGACCTGCACCGATAATAGCAACTTTTTCCTTAAATTCTCCGTTTAAGGAAGGTACTACCTTCTTTGGTATGTAACGGTTCTCTGCTTTCAGATCCTGTTCTGCGATAAAGCGCTTTACTTCGTCAATAGCAATTGCCTCGTCAATGGACCCACGCGTGCAGGCATCTTCACAGCGACGGTTGCAGACACGTCCGCAGATCGCCGGAAGCGGATTTTCTTTCTTGATCAGTGCCAGTGCATCCTGATATCTTCCCTGCGCTGCCATCTTTAAATAGCCTTGTACTGCAATATGTGCCGGACATGCAGTCTTACACGGAGCAGTTCCGGTTTCATGGCAATTGATGCGGTTCTTGTCACGATAATCCTCTGACCACATGTGACGTCCCCATTTTTGTTCGGACGGAAGCGGCTGCTTCGGATATTCCACTTCGGTTCCGTCCTTTTTGCAAAGCTTTTGGCCAAGCTTTACGGCACCTGCCGGGCAATATTCCACGCATCGTCCACAGGCAACACAGTTTTTCTTGTCCACATGTGCCACATAAGCAGATCGGGAAAGATTCGGTGTGTTAAACAACTGTGAAGTACGCAGGGCATAACATACGTTGACATTACAGTTACAAATGGCAAAAATCTTATTTTCTCCGTCAATGTTTGTAATCTGATGTACAAAACCGTTTTCCTCTGCCTGGCGGAAAATTTCCAATGCTTCTTCCTTTGTAATATACCGTCCGCCTTTTTCTGTCTCTACTACATAGTCTGCCATGTCGCCCACAGCCACGCACCAGCCTTCCGGATCATCCGCGCAGCCTTCGTCATAGGTTTTCCTGGACATACGGCAGGAGCATGGGCTTGCTGCATATTTTCCCTCATATTTATCAAGCCAGTGAGAAATGTGTTCTACCGGAATGGATTCATTTTCCATAGAAATTGCTTTTTCTACCGGAATGACATGCATACCGATACCGGCACCTCCCGGCGGCACCATCGGTGTAATCTTCTCCAGCGGGAGGCGGCTCATTTCCTCAAAGAAACGTCCCATCTCCGGATGCTGCTCCAGCAGTTTGCTGTTCATGTTGGTAAATTCCGCACTGCCCGGCACAAACATAGGAACCAGATACTGCTTCTCATGCTTCTCGTTTTCCCAGTTATACTCCACAATACCAATCACGGAAAGCTCTTCCAAAATCTTTTCTACTGTTGCTTTATCCTTTTTGGCAAGCTTTGTGATCTGCTCCAATGTCTTTGGCTTTCTTCTGCCCATTGCAAGCGCAACCTCTGCCTGTTCATCCGTCAATAACATGTCAAGACCCCAGTATTCCGGATCTTCCTTTGTGATCTCCTGCAATCCGAGCACGATAGATACCCGGTTGGTGATCATTTTGCCCAACTTAACAATCGGCTCACGCAGTCCTTCTGTCTGTGGGTTTTTCTTTTTTGCCATAAGTCATCTCCTTTACTTTTTCCACTCATTTGTCTGTGTCCGGAGCCATTCTGCCCATTCTGCAACCCCTTCTCCGGTGCGGGCGCAGATCGGAAAAATGACTGCATTCGGATTCCTCTGTAAAATGTAGCTTCTGCATGCCTCCATGTCAAAATCAAAATAAGGCATCACATCGATCTTGTTGATCAGCACTACATCACAGATGGAAAACATCAGCGGATATTTTAACGGTTTGTCATGTCCTTCCGGTACGCTTAAGATCATTGCATTTTTTACTGCTCCGGTATCAAATTCCGCCGGGCAGACCAGATTTCCGACATTCTCAAGAATAACAAGATCCAAATTTTCCGTTTCCAAACCTTCCAATCCCTGTGCCGTCATATCCGCATCCAAATGGCACATACCACCGGTATGCAGTTGGATCGCCTTTACCCCAAGTTCTGAAATGGTGCGTGCATCTACATCAGAATCAATGTCAGCTTCCATGACCCCGATCTTCAGCTCATCTTTAAGCAGTGCGATCGTTTTTGTAAGTGTGGTTGTCTTTCCCGATCCCGGAGATGACATCAGATTCAGCAGAAATACCTTCTTTTCCTTTAATTCCTGTCTGAGTTCTCCTGCCCGTCTGTCATTGTCGGCAAACACGCTCTGCTTGACCTCCAATACCTTAAACCCTTCCATACTTCTCCTTTCAAACTGGACATACCAGTTTATTTTTTCTTTATTATATCTTATTGATAATTTTATGTCAATTAAATTCCCTTTATTTCTGCTGTTTTCAAGTATTTTCGCTTTTTTCTTTACTCTTTTTCTTCTTTCTCAGTTCACATTTGGATTCTGGTATGTCCAGTTCCAGTTTCCGAATATAAGAATCCCCCGGACTCAGCCGGGGGCTATGTTCTTATATCGTATTTCCTGCAAACTGCGTCATGTAAAGCTCGTAATACCGTCCCTGCTTTTGGAGCAGTTCTTCATGATTTCCGATTTCCACGACTCTTCCATGATCCATAACAACGATCTTGTCCGCATCCCTGATTGTTGAAAGCCTATGCGCGATGATCAGACTGGTGCGGTTTTTCATCAATTTTACCATTGCATCCTGAATCTTTTTTTCTGTTCTTGTATCGACAGACGAAGTTGCCTCATCCAGGATCAGGATCTTCGGATCGGCAAGCACCGCTCTCGCGATCGCCATCAGCTGGCGCTGCCCCTGCGAAAGTCCAGCTCCCGCCTGTTTCAGATAAGTCTTGTATTTTTTCGGCTGCCTCTCAATGTAACGGCGGATGTTACTCATTTCTGCCGCCGCCTCCATCTTCTCATCCGAAGCTTCCAGATTAGCATATTTAATATTATTCTCGATCGTATTTGAAAATAATACGGTATCCTGCAGCACTATGGCAATATTTCTGCGCAGGAAATCCCGCTTCATATCAAGAATATTGACTCCGTCCAGACAAATTTCGCCGCGATCCGCCGGATAAAAACGCATCAGAAGATTTACCACTGTCGTTTTACCGCTTCCGGTAGCCCCTACCAGTGCAATCTTTTGTCCCGGTTCTACATTTAGTGAAAAATCATACAGTACCTGTTTCCCCGGTTCATAAGAGAAATCTACCTTTCGGAATTCAATCTGCCCGGTTATATGCTCCGGCTCTTCTGTACCGCCATTGTCTTCATCCGGCTGGTCCAGCAGGGCAAAAACACGCTCCGCACCGGCAATGGCAGTCTGGATCGTTCCGTATAACTGAGCGATCTCATTGATCGGGCGTGAAAACTGTTTTGCATAAATGATAAAAGCAGATACCGTTCCGATTGTGATCAGACCGGTATAAGCAAAATAACCGCCAAATGCTGCCACGATCACAAAGCTGACATTGGAAATACAGTTCATGAGCGGTCCCATAGAGCCTCCAAGGATTTCAGCCTTAATACTGACTCTTCGGAGTTCATCCGATGTTCGGAAAAATTCTTCTGTTACGTCTTCCTGCTTATTATATGCCACGATGGACCGATATCCGGTGATCATTTCCTCGGAATGACCATTCAAACGGCCTAAAATTTCCGAACGTCTGCGATAAACCTTCCGCATTGCTTTTGACATTTTTTTCGTCACAAACACTGTCAAAAAGATACTGACCATAGTGATCAGCGTCAGCTGCCAGCAATATACAAACATGATCGTAATCGTTCCTGCAATCGTCAGCACACCGGAAACGAGAGACCCAAGACTCTGTGAAATCGTCGAAGATACATTTTCCACATCATTGGTCATCCGGCTCATAATGTCGCCGTTAGAATGTGTATCCAGGTATTTTATCGAAAGATAATCGATCTTTCGGAACAGATCATGGCGCATCTGTCCGACAATGTTCTGACTCAGCCTTGCTGCCATCAGCGACTGTATGAATGTAGCCGCCACATTTAGAAGATAGACAAACAGCAGCCAGCCGACACAGACATACAGAAAATGCCACTCTTTTTCGGAAATCGCGTCAATTGCCTTTCCCTGCAACGAGGGTGCCAACAGTCCTGCCAATGTCACACAGACCACTGCTGCCATTAAAGATAAGATGAGTCTCTTTTCTTTTGCAAAATACTTCAGCATCCGCTGTAATGTCTCTTTCACATTTTCGGCATGTTCCACCGTCTGTCCCATATTTCTTCCGGGACCACCGGGACGTCCGCGGAAATTTACCGTCGGAGCCGTTTTGCCTTTTCCCGGTGTTGCTGTCTTATATACAGATTTTCCTTTCTCCGGCAGACGTTCAAACCCCTCGGGAAGTTCATGTTCGGTCATTCCGGTCTCCTCCTTCCTTTAATTGGGACTGATAGATATCCCGATAGATCTCTGAAATTTCCAACAGCTGTGCATGCGTTCCCATCGCAGAAATGCTTCCGTTATCCAATACAAGGATACGGTCCGCATCCCGTACTGACGCGATCCTTTGTGCTATGATCAGTTTGGTCGAATCCGGGCATTCCGTTTTCATCGACCGATAAAGATCCGCTTCCGTTTTCAGATCGAGCGCACTGGTAGAATCATCAAAGATCAGTATCTCACTCTTTTTCAAGATTGCTCTGGAAATAGATATCCTCTGTTTCTGCCCGCCGGAAAGCGAATGTCCTCCTTCGGTTACCGGCGTATGATAGCCATATGCCGTTTCACAGATAAATCCGTCCGCCTGGGCGATCTGTGCCGCTTTTTTTATTTCCTGCGGTTCGGCTTCTTTTTTCGACCACCGTATGTTTTCCTCGATACTTCTGGAATAAAGCTCTGCTTTCTGCAAGACGATCGCTATCTTTTCCCTCAATTGTCTCAGCGGATATTCCTTAACATTACCTCCGTCAACCAATATTTCTCCTGCGGTCACATCATAAAACCGCGGTATCAAATGGACCAGGGAACTCTTTCCGCTTCCTGTTGCTCCGATGATTGCCAGCGTCTCTCCGGCATTTACCCGGAACGAAATATCTTCCAGAACACACTGCCCGTCACTTTCCGGATAAGCAAAACTTACATGTCGGAATTCGATCGTTCCCTTTTGTGCCGGAGTCTTACTCTGTTCTTCCGTCTTTCCACCGTTTCCGTCTACTATCACATCCGGACTGTTCAGTACTTCATTGATGCGGTCAGCCGAAGCCTTTGCTCTGCTGAACGTCTGGAAAATATTCGCCATAAAGGTAATTCCGTGAAGGATCTGTGCCAGATAAGTGATCGCTGCCATGATGCATCCGGGCGTCAGTTCCTCTCCGGCTTTTACCGTAAAACCTCCCACCAGGATCACTGCAATGACACAGATGTTTAAAACGATATTCATACACGGGCTCATAAAAGCAAGCAGTGTCTGTACACGAAGATTTTGTGTACAAAGTGCCTCATTTGCGTCATCAAACCTCTGCAGTTCATACTCTTCCCGTACGTATGCCTTGACCACTCTGGCTCCGGCTACCGTTTCCTGCATGACATTATTGATGCCGTCCAGTTTTTTTTGCACAACCGCAAAAAGAGGGGAAGCCTTTGTCAGGAAAAACAGAACGAATACTATTACAAACGGCAGGCCACAGGCAGCAACCACTGCAAATTTGGGTGACTGCCGGTACAGCATAAAAATGCCTCCCGCAAACATCACGGAATTACGCACAAATCCCCGTACTGCCATGGTTACCGTATTCTGCACCTGCGTTACATCATTGGTCAGACGGGTCACTAAAGATCCCGTCGATATTTTATCCGTCTGTTGAAATGACAGATGCATGATCTTTGAGAACAGATCTTTCCGCAGATCATTTCCAAACCCTTGTGCTGCAATATTAGCAAACACCCCGCAAAGGACACCGCTCATTCCACCCAGAAGTACCGTCAGTATCATTTTTATCCCGACAGAAATTATCAACGAGATATCACTTTTTAAGACACCGTTATCCACAATGTCAGCCATCATATCCGGCTGTATCAGATCCATGCTTACTTCACCTATCATAAATAGCGGAGCAAGCAGACAGAAAAGCCAATACTTTTTCAAATATTTTAACATTTCGTCATCCTCTTTCCCTTTCTTTCTTCTTCTGCATACAGTTGCCTCCATATCTGTTTTTTCAAAAATTCCAGTCAAATTTTAGCATATTCTTTGTTCGTTCGCAAGAAGCGACTCCCCGCTTTTTTACCACTTTACCACGATGAACAACAAAAGCATGGGCACCGGCACTCTTTTTTCGTGCCGATACTCATGCTTTTATCTTTCTCTCTTTCAATCTTTCTTATTTTTTATGATTTTGCTCTCCGGATCAGCGTTCTGCTGATATTATCCCAGAATGTTAACTCCGAGAATGACCGCACCAAGAACCACAAGGATCACTCCGGTCATCTGGTTCAGTCGTTTCGCTTCTGCCTTATTCGCAATTTTTGCAGCAATCCTTGCCCACAGGAATGTAAATATCACGCAAAGACACAACACCGGAATGTCCTGTATCCCATCGATCGCAAAATGGGAAACGGCTCCGGTCAGTGCCGTAAACGTCATAATGAATACGCTGGTCCCTACTGCCGTCTTTAATTCATATCCCAGTACGGAAGTCAGGACAAGCAGCATCATGATTCCTCCGCCCGCGCCAATAAATCCGCAGATAAATCCAACGGCAGCTCCGCTGATCACTGCATTTATCGCTCTTTTTTCAGGAGATCCTGCTTCCATCGTCTCCTTTGTCGTCATGACAGGTTTTACTATGAATTTGATTCCCATCAAGAGCGTCATAAATGTAGAAAAACTTCCCATGGTCGTATTCGGCACAAAACTTGCCGTAAAGCTTCCTACCATGGTAAACACAAGAACGCTTATCATCATGATAATGCCGTTTCTGATGTCAAGGTTTCCGTTCTTTTTATAAGTATATGCCGAAACTGCACTGGCAAGTACATCCGACGCCAGAGCGATCCCAACCGCCTGATAAGCCGGCATCCCGAGAAACGTGATCAGCATCGGTGAAATCACTGCTGCCGCACTCATTCCGGCAAACCCGGTGCCCAAACCAGCTCCCATACCTGCAATAAAACATACGATTAATGTTATAAGCCACTCCATTTTAATTGCTCCTTTTCTTCATTGTTTTTGTTATACCACGGTTTGTTAGTACAATCAAGCGTCGAGTGCCAATAATTTTCTAAAGCATTTCTAAAGTTTTTATTAATTATCGTTGCTGCAAAAGGTATTTTAATTACAGATCATTGTCGGAATTATGGAAAGCATAAAACAAAAAAAACAGGTGTAACCCCTGTTTTCAGAGGCTACACCACATTTTCCAAAACAGATTTAGGAAAACGGATATTTTCCCGGTGTAAATGGTGTGTCGTCACACGTCATGGCCGACCTTGATAACGGATACCGTTCTTCATACAGTCGGAATCCCATACCATATTCATCCTGCCGGTTCCGCGTCACATACTCTTCCCGCTTTGCTGCGTTCGTTTCACCCACCAGATATAAATACTGAATTTCTGCCCATTTTGCCATTCCCTCATATATCAGGAGCCGTTTACTTTTGTGACATTTTTTCAGTTTTTTGCAATTATCCCAATGGGTATACTGCCAGATATGCGTTAATTCGTGTGCAAACGTTGCGATCAAAGAAATGCGCGGTGCTCCGTTTTCTAAAAGGACACTGTACTTTTTCTTTTGATTGACGGCCACTCCAAGGATCAGCATGCTCTGATCATCTCTGGTTCCCAAAGATATCCCGGCCTTCTTTTTCAATTTGCGTTCTTCCAATACTTCAATCGTTACCGGAACTTCCAAAGCGGCACCGAAAAAATTTTCCATATTTTCAATAACGCTGCTGCACATTTTTTCTATTTCTGCCGCATCCTTTACCACGCTTCGGCTGCAGGAGGTACACCTTAATCTGCCATCCGGCAGACGATAAAACTCTACTCCGGAGATCTCTGTCCCACAATAGGAACAGAACATCTGATTGTTTTTCCCTTTATCGGTATTTTGAACAATTTCTGTACAACACTTTCCCTTTCGTGCCTGCCCAAGTTCGCCACCGTCAAACCCAAGGTCTTTCAAGAACTCCCTTGTCGCTTTAAGTTCAAGCTCGTTCCCGTATTCTTCGCTGCCATATCTCAAATAATAACGTTCATGATACGGTATCTCCTTTTGCACTCTGTCTTCCGACAGGACAGAAACCTCATTCATCTGCTGTCACCTCAGCTTTCTCTGGGTCTTTGGATTTTTTCTTAAACAGTTTTTGGAACCATTCCTTTATTTTTGAAAAAAATCCTTTTTTCTCAGGCTTTTCCTTTGGTGTATAGACATCAAACTCCGTCAGCCTCTTTTCTTCCTTTCTTTCTGTTCCTTCTTCCAGACTTTTCTCAATCTGCTCTGAATTCCAGTTCAGATAATCTGCCACGATCTGTAAAATACGATTGATATTTCTTTCCACCGCTATCAAAAGTCCGATATCCAACTGACTGTCTTCTACGATAAAAATGCATTTATCCAATGCTTCCCCGATTTCTTCTTCCATCGTCAGACCATAGGTCAGCGGTGCCGTATATGTACCCGGTGTGATTGCTGAAACAAACGGCTGATTTTCGGCAAACAATGTTACAAATGTTTCATTTAACAGATGAGTCAACGTCTTTCTGACTTCATCCGTAAACCGATCTCCGTAGTTTGAAAAGTCCAGCTTTAATACCTGCTTATGATGGTATTCTCTTATTGGCATTCCATTAATCGTTACAAGATCTCCGTTCATAAAGTCATTGTATGCAGACATCTTCCAATATCCATCGGTTTCTACACTAAAATCAGCAAACTGATAATGGATGTTAATTCCGTTTATCGTCTTCAGTTCTCCCATGGCATCTGAATTCTGCAGACTGTAAAACGTGTAATTCCGTACCTGCCGATAAAATACCCTTCCGCCGATATGCTCTGATGCACGACGTACAAGAATTCTATTGTCCGCTGTAGCTGAAACCATTTCGTAATATTTCCCGTTCAGTGTAAAAAGCTGTCCAGGCATGTACTTTTGATAGATATGTCCCTTTAACTCCGTGCCGATATAAACATCTTCATTCTCCCGTTCTGCTATATAACTGGCGTTCTGCAGATCATCCAGAATGATACCCGCGAAATCTTTGTTTTCAATCTTGTACACACTCTCAAACGTTCCGGTTTCCACAGAATATTCCCGTTTGAAAAGAATTGTCTTGTCCATCTCGAAGGAAACCATTCTTTTATCTTTTCCTCTGACTGATAAAATCCTGTTCCCGTTCCGATCGGTTTCTTTCCCTTCTCCCTCTCCGAAAATAATGCAGATCTCTTTCCAGATTTCAGGAATCGGATTTTCTTCATCAATTCCCAAAAGAAGCATTTGCCTTTGCAGTGCTTCCTCTGATACAGAGCCGACATAAAGTCGAAGACATAAGGAAAGAATGGCATTTCTTTTTGTCAGTGCATAGTCTGCTGCAATGTACGGAATTGCTTTTGCATCTGCCGTGAAAAGCTCCGGATTTTCTGTCATATACTCACGCAGCATGTATTCCGAAGAAATGACATTGACAAAGCCCTGCTGTTCTGCCATTGTTGCAAAATTTCTCCGCGTTTCAAACAGATTGTTCCGTTCATCCTCAACCGTAAAAAAGGAATAGTCCTGTACTTTTCCATTGCACATGTTAAAGGAAGTCTGAAAATAATGATCAAATGTTTCCTGATTTTCCGGAAGTCTCGCATAACTTAACAGTTCATGATAATACTGCTTTGCTATCCAATGAACATCCAATACCGGGAAACTTTCTCCACCATACCATACAGTCTTTTTTACCTGATTTCTCAGCGCAACCGCCGATATTTCCATTCCGATCCCAAGGCATCTTGATACTCCGGGCAATATCCGGTGCTGCAAATACTCATCATCCGCCTTCCAATACATGTAAGAGCTTATGCCATGCGGATATTCCGTTGCCGATACTTCTGTAATATTCGTCATCAAAATATGGGACAAAGCATCGACAAGTCCGTCGCAGTTTTGATCTACCGAACAGAATGTAATGTTCTTCCCTGTACCACAGCATTTTACCAACAATTTTAATCCGATCTGCGCTGTTGTTACAAGACGTGACGGCTCTACTACCACAATAAAAGCAACCTGTTTTAAAAAAGATGCATTAATTTTATGTGTATCCAGATCATATACTCCGGAACGCGAAATGATCCCCACATCCGGTATTTCCTGCTCTTTTTCTTTTTTATCAGAAAGCAGTGCGATTTTCCACAGATCAGGAACATTGGAAACCTGTTTTATCCCGCTTTCACACCACTGATACAGATCTTTTTCTGTTCCGTGGCGTCCGGAAATGATCAGTACTTTTCCTCCGGTCAGCATGGTACGGTTCATTGCATAAAATGCATACGGATCTAATTTGTTATAAAACGGTGTATTAAAAAGCAGGCTTTTTCCTGTTGCCAGATCGTATCCGCTCCGGACATAATCCACATTCGGCTTTAATCCGTCTTTCATTTTTCTTCGAATAAATGCCGCATAATTTTTTCCGACATGTCCGCCGGATTTTTCGATATTGACAAGAATGTCTTCAACACTGCCTCCCGTGGCCGCTCCGTTATTTACCGTAGTTCCGTCCGCCGCGATCTTATCCGAAAACAGATCCTTCAGCGGTTTCCGAAGCAGCGGATACATTGCCACATGCTTTGAACGGTCTGCTTTTACAATGATATCAGACGTTTTTTCCTCTTTTCCGAGTCCGTCAATATAAAATGCCAGCTCACCGATTATCAATATTACAAACACCGGATAAAACGGTTCCGTAATCTTCTGATTCTGACACAAACCAAAAGAAACCAAAAGTGCCGCCATAGAAGCGCCGCAGCATCCGTAATATATATTTCTAATAAATATACGTGCCTGACCGTAATGCTCTTTTATATACCATTGCTCATCTTTTTCGTCATATGCGTAAAACACCCCGGTCAGTTTTCCGATAAAGGTATCTTTTTTTACTGCTATTTTTTCAACAAATAATAGCAGTATCTTTTTAAAGATCACATAAACTATCAGCGTCATTGTATTAAACAGTATAAGGATCAGGAAAATACCTTGCCTGTTATATAAGGACAACACGATTTCCGCAACGGCACCAAGATGAAAAACTTCTAATATGTCCACAACCTTTAACAACAGCTGCAGACACCATCCGACAACTTTGTCATACAGAACATACAGCGTCACAGAATAAGCAATGGCAACCGGCAGCATCATATACTGCCTGTTTCGAACCTGCTGTTTTACATTTGCCTTTGTATTCAAATAAGCAAACAATAAAAACGGAAGAAAGCCTATCAGTAATTTTATCGTTAACACAATATCACTTATCATATACTTCCTCCTGTCTGACTACGATACGCTCCACATAACTGAACGGAACCTTCACATAATTTCCGTTGCTTATGAATTCTATCTGCCGAAAATCGCCCGAAAGGAACGGTGCCGGATACGGATACTCATTATTCTGCCCAAAATCATATTGATATGGATGTATCATTGTTTCATCCCAGTATTCTGCATTCCGTATGTAATCCCGGTAATCCTCCGCAAGATAAGCCCTTTTCCTACGGATGTCTTCCTGATGCTTTCTTCGGATCCGCAGCCCTCTCGTATACAGATCAACATTCTTTTTCGCAAGTTCCTGCACGACATGTCCGCGTCTCACATTACTAAATGCGCTCAGATATTCCGACAGTTTCTTCAACGAATCCTTGATTTCCAAAATGATCGCGTTGACCGCCTCATTATAGTCCTTTACCGCATCCCGTACACTTTTCCGCAAAAAGATCAGGGATAAAAACATATCTGCCAGCAGTACCGCCAAAACACTTCCACACAAAACAAGTGCGACTGCACTTGTTTCTACCGTATTGCGATTCGAGATCAAAAACGGGAGAAAACACAAAACACATAATACGATGGTAACTCCTCCCAACGTAAATGCCGTCTTTTTTGTCATCCTCTGGCGAATCACGTTTTCAACCTTGTCCGATTCCTGCTGCATTCTTGCTTTATATCCGGAGATATCGGCAAAATCTTTCGGGATCCGTGCAACCATGTCATCTTCTGCTCCATCCGTATAATTTCTGATATCCTCTATCTGAAATTCGGTCAGGCGGCTGACGTTCACATCTGCCGATTCCCCAGCCATGCGAACCTGTTCCATACTTTTTCTAATAGAGCGTTCCTGCTGCTTTACCATATATTCTATTTCTTTTTCGGAAGAGTGGAACTCTCTTCTCCACTTATGGTATTCATTTTCCGGAGAATCAAAAAACAGTCCATAATCCCTCCCCACAAGTGCCCTTTCCACTTCACAGGTTGCATCTAACGGAACCTCGACGTCTTTTGGCGTACAGAACATTGCATCCGCCGCTTTATCCGTAAGCTTATCAGGAATTTCACTCTTCATCTTCTCAATTTCGTTTTCCAGGATTTCAGCGGTTGCTGCTAATTTCTTATCATATGAAGTGACCAGCATGCACAAAGGTGTTTCATTTACCTCTGTTTCGATCCGGTAAAGTTTTCTCGCCTGCATGGCACTTCCGGGAACCTGGTTGCAGCTGAAAATCAGCACTGAAGCAAGAAAACGGACGTATTCATTGCGAAAATTGCGATGTGTACTTATCGGAAGATCAAACAGAAGAAATCGCATTTTGTCAAAATACATATTTCTGTCTGCAAAAGCAGAATATTCATTTTCCATCCGCACATTCCAGTAGGTATCCGGGTCAAAAAATCCATTTGCCGATGTCCGCATCGAAACACAGTGAACCTCCGAAGGATATGCAATATTCAGATTTTCCTCCGCAACAAACTCTCGTCTGAGATGCTCTTTCATCCGGATTTCACATTTATATTGCTTCCGCTCCATTTCTTCTACTCTGCTGCTGTATTTCATTTCATCTTTTCCGAGTTCACGCATTGCCCAGTCCTCGGCATCTTCTTTCTCCTGAACCTCAGCAAGAAGATAGTCTTCCGGCCGGAAACAAAGCCATGTCCCAAGTCTGGTTAACGGCTGTTCCAATGCATTGGCAAACATTTTCCCTTTTTCTTCCGACAGCTCAGCATAATATGCTTTCCAACGCCCTTCCCATTCGTTCATGGTTTCCCCGTTCTCCGGCTGGACATCCGGAGTTTCCAGAGCAGCAACAGCCGCATGATCCACCACATCAAACGGATTATGCTTTTTGAGCAGATCCGGATCACTGCTTCCAATGATCACCGCACGCCAGTCTTTTTCCCTGCCTACGGTATCTGCCAGCCGAGGGACTGCCTCTTTCAGGCTTTGTCCCTCGGTATTCCAACAGCAGAATGCTAATTCCTTATTGTCCAGAAACGGTTCAAAAAACAAGTTATTCTTTTTTTGTATGGCATCAATATGTTCTTTTTCAGCTATCAAAACCGTGAGCATGTTTCTCATCTCCGTTTCTATTTTCTAGTATTATTCATTTGCGTTTTCGGCAAATTCTTTTGCCACCTTATCCAATAATGCCTCATAATCTTCCGGCTCCGGAGCAGATAAAATGACATCTCTTATCTTTCTCTGGATAATATCAATCACCGGATTTTCATATGCAGCCGGTGCATGCAGATACTCCGTATAGAAGTGATAATTCCGCTTCAGCAGATTCAATTCATCCGTCAGTCTTGTGCAAAGAACAAACTTCACATCCTCTGCCTTTTCCCACTTTGAGTATTCCTCGCTGAATACATCGATTACGGCTTCAACCATTGCAGTGATCTCAGATAAGAATCTGCTGGAATTCGGAAGTGTGCAATAGAACATCAGCGGGATCGCAAATAAACTGGTTGCATTTTCCACATAACGTTTTCCGTCGTCTTCCAGTTCCGAAATATCCCATTCCTTGCCCTGCTTCTTACTTCTTTCTTCTTTGTTCATACGAAGTTCCGCTTTCAGATTGTCCAGACCCTTCTGTGTACCGTCACAAGACGTATACTGACCAGGATTTTCTACATCATGCAGCAGATACAAAAGATTAAACTTCGCCATGTCACGGAAGAATTCTGTATTTTCATAATTGCAGTTCTTTGCTTCGCTCATTGCTCTCTTTCGGTTTTTGATCAGGCCGATATCTTCTACAACCTTGGAGTTAACATATAGTGCATCCAAAACCTCATAGAATTCATCACATAACGTACCATTCGGCACAACCAACTCTACATCGCGATTATCCGAATCACGATACAAGAATACTTTCTTACCGTTTGCCACCGCAGATAACGGTCTCTGCTGAATCGCATTATGGATCAGACCATATATAAATGCCTTATGTACCTTACGGATCACCTGCTTCTGATAATTGAAATCCAGTTCCGGCATACTCTTGATGGAATCCCAGTTCTTATCAATGTGCGTAGAAATTGCTGCATTCTTTGTGGAATCCGGACCGATAAGTTTGGAATAGTCACTGTATGCTTTATGGTACGTACCGGCATTCTTCTTTCCGGTTTCCGTTTCAAAAGGAGCAGCAAACTTCTTTAACTTATTCGGTGTCAGATTATAAAGTGCATTGTAGAAATGGAGTTCATACTTCGAAACGGTATCCACCGCTTCGCCGTTTGGTATCAGATCCCTTACGCGGAACTTCCGGTTATCCAACAGGCTCTTGTTATATGCACATACACGGATTTCTCTTGGTTCTTCATTCGTTGCCCTCTGAATAGATGGAGCGGCAATCCTTACTCCCAT